>NZ_AP027081.1:1575000-1890000 GCF_030295425.1 Mesoterricola sediminis
TCGAAGTGCTGAAGTCCTTCCAGGAGGACATGGGCGTCAGCATCGGGTTCCGCCAGTGCGGGTACCTCTTCACCTACTACAAGGATTCCTGGGCCCGCATCCCCGCCGCGGCCGAGATCTGGAAGGCCAACGGCGTCAACTTCGACCTCATCACCCCCGCCCAGGTGGAGGCCATCATCCCCGGCCTGCGCGCCTCCGTGGAGGCCGTGGACCCCGACGTCCGGGACTTCCTGGGCATGGAGGACATCGCCGGCGGCGTGCTCGGCCGTGACTGCGGCAGCTTCGATCCCAGCCAGGCCGCGGCCGGCTACTTCGAGCGCGCCCTGGCCGACTTCAAGGCCCGCCCCGTCCTCGAGCTCAAGACCGAGGCCCTGGCCGTGACCTTCGACGCCGCGGGCCGCGCCACCGGCCTGCGCCTCAAGGGCCCCTCGGGCGCCGAGGAGACCGTCGAGGCCGGCATCGTCGCCCTCTGCTCCGGCCCCCACACGAACAACCTGCTCCGGGCCTCCGGGTGCCCCGACACGGACCTCATGCCCATCATCAGCCAGAAGCGCATGATGTTCGTGACCGACTTCCCCGACCAGGACCCCCGCTGGGAGGACATCCCCCTCACCATCATCGACCAGGGGATCTACTTCAAGAACGAGAGCGGCAACTTCCTCATCGGCAAGGCCAAGCCCGACACCCCGGACAGCCTCGAGACCACGTTCGAGCCCGACTACTACGTCGAGGAGATCAACCTGGTGATGCAGGAGCGCATGCCCCCCACCGCCACCTGCAAGCTCAAGAGCGGCTGGGCCTACCTCTACGACACCACCGGCCCCGACCACAACGCCATCCTGGGCTGGCACGCCGAGCACCCCGGCCTCCTTCTCCAGGTGGGCTACAGCGGCCACGGCGCCATGGAGAGCCCCGCCGTCGGCATCTCCCTGGCCGAGCTGGTCCTGACCGGCAAGTACGCCTCCATCGACCTCACCCCCCTGCGCTGGAGCCGTTTCCGCGAGGGCGACCTGGTCAAGGAGACCATCGTCATCTAGCTCCCTGCGGTTTACACCGTAGAATCGAAGGACCGGGGGCGGTTCCCCGGCCCCGGAGCAGCCCTTGTTCGACAACATCCACATCGCCTCGGTCCTCGTCACGTACGTGGCCGTGCTCTTCTCCCTGAGCGTCCACGAGGCCGCCCACGCCACGGCCGCGTACCTCCTGGAGGATGACACCGCCAGGCGGCTGGGGCGCATGACCCTCAACCCCATCGCCCACATCGACCTCATCGGCACCGTGCTGATGCCCCTCATCGGCATCCTGGGGAACGTCCGGGTCCTGGGCTGGGCCAAGCCCGTGCCCGTGGATCCCAACCGCCTTACCCGCCGCTTCCGCATGCGGGTCGCCTACGCCATGGTCGCCGGCGCGGGGCCCGCCTCCAACCTCGTCCAGTCCCTCGTGTTCCTCGTGGCCCTGTGCCTCCTGATCCGCTTCGGCCTGCCCGTGGACCCCGCCCAGCGGGGCGTGGTCCTCATGCGGTCCATGTACGGCTCCGTGGAGGCCTTCCTGGCCATCCCGGGCCTCTCCGCCGGGACGGCCCTGGCCCTGACCCTCCTGGGGCGCCTCGTGGCCATCAACATCGGCCTGGCCATCTTCAACCTGCTCCCCTTCGGGCCCCTGGACGGGGCCAGCATCCTGCGGGGCTTCCTGCCCTGGCGGTGGCTGCAGTCGTACGACCGGGCCCAGCCCATCATCGGTATCGTCCTGCTGGCCTGCTTCTTCATCCTGCCCCAGGTGATCATGGCCATCCTGAGCCCGTTCTACTTCGTGGCCGAGAACCTGTACCTGTACCCCCTGGCCCGCCTCCTGCTGGGCGTTTGAGATCCGGAGTCCCCGAATGGAAGAGAAGTTCCTCCTGAACAACGACGACCGCGAGCGCGAATCCGCCACGTTCCTCGAGTCCTCCCGGCGGAGCCAGGCCATCTGGGCCGACCTGCCGAAGAACCCCCAGAAGTACCGGGTCCTCACCGGGGAGCGCCCCACGGGCCCCCTGCACATCGGGCACCTCTTCGGGACCCTGTCCAACCGCGTGAAGATCCAGGAGCTGGGCGCCACCACGTTCATCGTCATCGCCGACTACCAGGTGCTCACCGACCGGGACAGCGCGGACGCCGTGGGCACCAACGTCCACGAGGTGATCCTGGACTACCTCGCCGCCGGCCTCGATCCGGAGAACGGCCGCACCTTCTTCTTCAGCCACAGCCACGTGCCCGAGCTGAACCAGCTCCTCCTGCCCTTCATGAACCTCGTCACCACGGCCGAGCTGGACCGCAACCCCACGGTGAAGGAGGAGATCCGGGCCGCCGGCCTCAAGCAGGTCAACGCCCTGATGTACACCTACCCCATCCACCAGGCCGCCGACATCCTCTTCTGCAAGGGCAACGTCGTGCCCGTGGGCCGCGACCAGCTGCCCCACCTGGAGCTGACCCGCAAGATCGCGCGCCGCTTCAACGACCGGTTCTCCCCCGAGAACCCCGTCTTCCCCGTGCCCGACGCCCTCCTGAGCGACATCCCCCTCGTGCTGGGCACCGACGGCCAGAAGATGAGCAAGAGCCGCGGCAACACGATCATGATCCGCATGACCCCCGAGGAGACCGCCAAGGTCCTCAAGGGCGCCAAGACCGACGCGGACCGCAACATCACCTACGATCCCGTGAACCGCCCCGAGGTGGCCAACCTGCTCCGCCTCATCTCCATCTGCACCGGGGAGGCCCCCGAGGCCGTGGCCGCCGCCATCGGCGACGGCGGCGGCGGCCGCCTCAAGGCCGCCCTCACCGAGGCCCTGAACGCCTACCTCGCCCCCATGCGCGAGCGCCGCGCCCGCCACGCCAAGGACCCCGGCTACGTCAAGGACGTCCTCCGCCGCGGCGTCGCCCGGGCCCGGGAGGAGGCCGTCGCCACCCTCGAACAGGTGCGCAAGGCCATGAACATGGATCACGGCCTGCACTAGGCCCGGCAAGCCGGGGCAGCGCGCGAGGCCCTTGCGCGCCAACCCGACCTGGCGCCAAACCGGGCCGCCTTGCCGCGACCCGCGCCCGAACGGCTTTTTCCAGGCCCACGCCCCGCTGCCTTGGGGCCAACCCAACCCGAGCCGCTCGAAGGATTCCGATGTTGGTTTTTCGCTTGCGTTTTCCAGAGTCCAAGGTATTCTAGAACTTCCGAGTCGGTTCCTTAGCTCAGCTGGTTAGAGCATCTGACTCTTAATCAGAGGGTCCAGGGTTCGAGTCCCTGAGGAACCACCAGAAAGAAAGGGCTGAAACTTAACGGTTTCAGCCCTTTCCCTTTATGTTTTAGTCCGTCAATTTTTGATGGGTTTTGTGCGCCGTGATCACGATGTGATCACATCGTGGACCAATCTCCCCCTCACCATGACCGGTGACGGTTGAGGCGCGATGCTCGGCCCCCATGGCGAGCCAGGGGGGGCGTAGCCATGCGCGGCCGGGGGCCAGGTGGGTCTTAAAGCATGGATTCATGTTGGTGTAAATGGGAATTGATGCGAAACAAATTGAAAATATAGGCGAACCTTGGTATGATCTATTCAGAAGGGAGGTGATGCGGAACCATGGCGACCAGGAAAGTGGGCAGGAGTGCCATCACTGGGGAGTTCGTGAGCATGAAGGAGGTGCAGAAGCACCCTAAGACCACGATCGTCCAGAAGGTGAAGATCCCCAAGAAGGGCAAGTAACGTAACGGGGCAGGGCGGAAGGGCTCCCTCGTCGAGGGGGCCCTTTCTGTTTCACGGGCCGGGCAGGCAGGCACCAACGGGCCCAGGTGATCCACGCGGACCGGCCCCGCTCGAAGGGACCAAGATAGCCTGATACCCCGGCCTGCGGCGCCCTGCACGTCCCCGCGGGTGTGAATCGGATTCATCCCTCCGCCACATTTGGGCCCGGGGCACCTCACCCCAACTCGCCCCGCCTCGGAACCGGGGCCGGGCGGGGCTTGTGCTTCCTGGCCGGTGCCTTCCTGGCCCGGCGCTTGAAGGCGCCCCCCACCTCCGCGGCCAGGGCCTCTTGGAGGCGCTCCACCAGCTCCAGGGCATGGAAGTAGTTCGGCCCTGGCCTTGGGCCCGCTTGGACCTTCGGGAGGGCCCGCCGCGGATCCCCGAGCCCCGCCTTGTAGGCCACATACCAGGGAAGCACTTCCGCCCAGACGTAATAGCACTTGGGGCCCGTGCCGTGTTGCGGGAGTCCCGATTTGCGCCAGTGCATGATGCACCTGGTTGTCACGCCGAAGATGGCGGCCAAGTTGTCCTGTGAAAGGTGATTGGGCTCGAAAACGAACATTGTTGCTCCTTGCCTAAAGCGTGTATTTGGCGAAGATGCGGACAGGCTTTCCACGGCGCCCACCCTGGCCCAAGGGCGAAAACCCGTAGCTCACCGCGTCACCCAATTCCCGAAGCCTGCGTCGATTCCCTTGTGCTTCCTGCACGCTGCGCTCCATGGCGACCCGGAAATGGGTGTTTGGCCTTCAGCTAGAAAAATGGGGCGGGTTCGTGCGACGCCCTCCTGGCGGCCCCATGGAAGGACCCGTAGGGGGAGAGTGGGGGTGGTAGGGCCCGGGCATCACCGCAGCCCCACCATGTGCTCGGCCTGGTCATGGGGCAAGCCAGCGCAGAAGGTCAGCACCGCAGCGCGCTCCGCCCGCAGGTAGGGGGCATCCTCAGGTTGCGTCTGGCACAGGGCCTCCAGGGTCGGGTCCCAAGGAGAGAATGAATCGTTCCCTCCTTCAGGCGAGGGCACCATGCCCTCACCCTCCTGGCCCGGGACCAGGGGCGCCTCCTGGCCCGTTCCCTCGGGCACCACGGGCCGGGCGAGGAAGGCATCAAGCCAGGTCATGGGCGCCCTGCCTTCCTGAATCGTGTTCCCTTTGTTCCCTTGTTCCCGAGGTCCAAGAGTCAATGGCCATGCGGCTTTGCAGGGAACACGCCCGATTGTTCCCACCGTGTTCCCTGTTCCCGGGGGCAGGGAGAGCACACACCCGATGGGAAGGCACGAGAGAGGGAACAAAAAGGGAACAAATCAGGGAACACGAATACATGTTCCCTTCAAACCCAATCCCCATGCGGCTTTCGGCCCTGGGAACAAGGGGAACACGAAGGATGATCCATCCGGGGATCATTCGTCATCCCCGCCGATGTGCCGCGCGATGCCCGCGGCCCGGACCACATAGCACCTGGTCTTTCCGATGCCCCATAGTTTCAGGCTCCTGGACGGGTTCCCGTCCGCGCCTGGTTCAAGGATCCCGGCGGCGGCGCAGGCACGAGCCACGCTGCCGGGGCTGAAACCCGCGGTAGCCTCCTTCCACCCCGAGGGGAGGAAGAAGAAGTCCCACCCTTCCACCGGGCCCTCCGCATGGCGTTTCAGGCCCGCCCGGTTGTGCACCGTCTCCTCCACGCCCCAGGTCTGAAACCTGGCTTGCTGGTGCCTGGAAATGAAGTCCAGCACCGCCTCAATCCCCCGGTGCACCTCGGAGGCTCCGGTGAATCCCCGGCGATCAAGCCAGGCTTTGAAACAGACCTGGGCGGCCCGGGATGCCTCGCCCTCGGGCCATGGGAGGATCCCCATTCCCTGGGCCAACTCCCCTGCTACGGCGACCAGGGCGAATCGCCCCGCCACCCGTCGAACCTGGGCATCGGCCCCCATAGGCACCACCTGGGCCAGCCATACGCGTTCCATCTCCTGGAGCCGGGCCTGCAGGGCGCCGGCGCCGGGGCCTGCATCACAAAGGCGCCCGAGGAAGGCGCGGATGGGCTGCCCATAGTGGGCCCGGGCCTGGGCCTTCAGGTGCTCCGCCAGGTGCCCCAGGGAGGGAAGTTCGTGGGCCTTGTCGAACATCCCCGTCTCGGGGCAGGGGATGTCAGGGACGCGCACTTCCTGGCCGGCTCGGGCCCGCTGGCCCCCCTCCTGCATCTTGTCCTCAAGGCCCTGTTCCCCGCTGGACAGGAAGACCAGGCGCCATTGACGCATGGTCCGGGCCCCGCCCTCCCTGGTCGCCCGGGCCTTGGCGCTCCCGTTCGCCAGCATGTAGGCCACGGAACCGGCCTCCCGGGGGTCCACTTGGCCCAGCTCATCTAGGGCGAGGAAGCCATCATTCCGGGTCGCGGCGATGCCCTCCAGGCCATTCCCCGTGGCCCGCCAGGTGGGAAGGGGGTCCGGGCGCCCCCACACGCTGGCGGCAGCCTCCAGGCAGGTGGACTTCCCCTTGGACGAGAAGCCCATGAGGTTGAACCCCCCGCCCCCGTCCGGTCGCACCATGTCCAGGAGGGGCCCCGCGAAGGCGCAAGCCAAGGCGAATGCTAGGCGGGGGTTCCCCACGGCGAACCGGGCCACACCTTCACGCCATCCCTCCAGGGTTCCGGCCACCTGGCGGCCCTGGGGCCCGGCCATCTCACCCGCGTAGCGCACGGGCTCCGTCGGGTTCCCGATCACCTCCCCGCCCGGGAGCACGTAGGCGCCAGGGACCCATCCCAGGGCATCCACCAGCCGCACGCGGGGGCCCCGCTGGAGGGCCTGGGCAGCCCCACACAGGTAGCGCAGCAGGTGGCGGCGTAGGGCGGGTTCCGGGGGCAGGATGAGCCCGCCCTGGCCCATGGTCCGCGCCAGCTCGGCACCTTCGCCCGTTAGTAGCTCGAAGGGCAGGGCCTCCTCATGCGGAATCCGGTCCGGGTCCTGCCAGGCGATGAGTAGGCGCCAGCCGGTGCTCCGTTCATCGCGGACCAGGCCGGGCAGGGTGAAGGGCGGGGCGATCCACACCCGCTCCGCCGGCCTGGGGTTCCCTTCATCGTCCTTCCCGGCGGGGGCCTTCAGGTGGAACAGGCCTCGGGGCCCCCACTCGAAGCCTCTCACCCGGGGCCGCGCATGGTCCTGTGGGGTCGGTTCCGAATCTCCTCCCTCCGGGCCCGCCTGACCATGGTCATCATGACCATGGTTTGACGCCTTCGGGCCTTCCCTCCACAGGCGTCCGCGGGGATGCCCGGCGATCTGGAAGGCATTCGCGGCCTTGTGGCGCAGCTCCTCCATGGACCAGGTGGGCTCGCACAGGGCGGGTACGTTGTAGTGCTCCGCCACCAGCTCCAACGCCTCCGCCTCGGAGAGGTCGAAGCCTTGAATCACCTTCAGGAAGGCATCCAGCAGGGCCCGGCTCCCATCCTGGCCTTGGATGGAGGGTTCACCCCGC
Source organism: Mesoterricola sediminis (assembly GCF_030295425.1). NCBI lineage: Bacteria > Pseudomonadati > Acidobacteriota > Holophagae > Holophagales > Holophagaceae > Mesoterricola > Mesoterricola sediminis. The sequence continues at coordinate 1,582,222 of NZ_AP027081.1, forward strand.
CGGAGGTAGGCGCCCACCCGCTCCCGCCAGTTTGCGGGGCGGCCCGCGGGGGAGTCGCGTTTCATCCCCTCCTCTGGCTCGCCCTGGGGGGGGGCGGTGATAGCACCGACCACGGGCGGCGGGAACGCCTCCCGCACCTGGTCCCGGGTCCACCGGGGCCCGTCCGCGGTCACCAGCTCCACCAGGTGCGGCCCTGCCTTCCGGTGCATGAAACCAGGTACCCGAAGGACCCGGGCCACCTCGCACACTTGGCGATCCGCACCGAAGGGTGCCAGGGCCTCCCGGATGGTCCGCAGCTCCGCCTCATGCTCCGCCTGGCGCTCGGCGTCTCCTCCGGGCATGGGTTCCAACGGCAGCCAGTAGAGATGCGCCCCGCCCGGGGTCCTCACCGTCATGGAGGGCGCCAAGGGCAGGCGGGCCGCGTCGAAGGGCTCCCGGGCATCCTTGGAATCCAGGTCCGCCCACCAGGCCCGCAGGGTCTGGACGTTCTCTTTCTTCCGGGCCCGGCCATCGGTGCCGTTCACCGTTACGAAGATGCCGGCGCCCGCCCCATTGAGGCGCCGCAGCTCGGCCAGGTGCTCCCGGAGGGATCCATGCATGGTCCGGGCCAGGTCCCGCCGGCGCTCCCCTCCAGGCTTCTCGTCATCAAAGGTCTGCCAGGTCACGGCCTGGTCCAGGGCATCCGACGGGGCGCACCCCAGGAGGCAGGCCAGGAACGGCAGGGCATGGGTTCGGATCTCATCCACGGGGGACCCCCTGGCGCTTGAGGTAGGCAAGCACCACGCCCGCCAGAAGGTGGAAATCAGTGGCCCGGGCCTGGAGTCGATCCAGGAGGGCCTCGGGGGAGGGCAGGCATTCCATGGCCCGCATCCTGTCCAGCTCTTGGAGGGCGAGCGCGGCGGCTACCATGCCGGCCACGGATTCATGGTCGGTCACATGCCCTCCTGCCAGAGGATCACGCGGTCCGGGGCTTCCGCCTCCAGGGCCAGGAAAAGGGCGGCGCCCCAGGGCTTTCCGGCGTCCGTTTCGTGGATGCCGACCTTTCCCCGGATGTAGGCCACCCGCACATGCTCGGTAGCACCATGCCAAGGGAGCACGACGACGCCTCCCCCCCAGGGCTTGCACTTCCGCCGGGCCCACTTCGGGAGGGCAGCGCGCTCGAGGAGATACCGGGCATGATCCCGGAGGCTCACGGGCTCGCCTTTCTTGTTCAACCAGATGTCAATTTGGAAAGTGTCGGCCTTTGTCAGGACCAATGGCTTGGGGGTCATGCTCCACCCCGCCGGAACCAGGTCAGGCCCAGCCGATGGGCCACGAAAGGCGGAAGGGCTTCATAGGCCTTCGCCATGCTCTCCATATCCCGGAGCACCGATTCCCACGTGCTTCCGGGCTCTTCGGCCATGTAGACCGCGAAGAGGAAGAGATTCAGGAACGCCCCAGGATGAGGCCCAGTCCCGGGCATGAACAGCAGCTCCCCGCGGCCAATGACAGCTTGGACCGCTGGGGCCGCCATCCACCGCGCGGCGCTCCCCTCCTCGGCGCCAGTCCACTCCTCCAGGAGGAGAAGGGCGTCCGCAGAATCAGGTTTCCCCCAGCCCCGGGCCTTTTCGATATACCGGGATGTTGCCGGTTCCGGCCACTTCGGTAGGTTCGCGGCCCCCGCCTCCTCATATGCCGCGAAGGTTTCCAAATCGATTTTCGCTTGATCGTCCGAGGTCCCGCACACCTCGGCCCGCACATGTCCCCGCATCGCTCACTCTCCCTTTGCTGTGATCTTCCGGAGGTTGAGCCACGAGTCCACGTCCGCGCGGCGATAGCGTACCGCGGCGCCGAGCTTGACATAATCGGGTCCGATCCCCTTGGTGCGCCAGTCTGCGAGGGTGAGGACGGACACCTTGAGATAGGCGGCACACGCCCGGGGATCCATGAGCGGGTCCCGCAGGTCAGCCGAAAGCGTCACTTCTTGATTGGATTTCATCTTGCCTCCATGGGGCCAATCGTGGCCTTTGGGCAGGATGAGGCTGCCTAGCGCGTGGGGCGTTCCAGTGGGCAGACACGCGTGATTCTATTGGTACTTCTTGAAATTTATGGGTGCGTTGGTGGCTGGGGGTCATTTCCCAGGATAAATGCATTTGTTGATAATAAAGCTACATGACTTTCATGCAATGTCTCAAAGCGTTCCACATCACTGGAACGGATCGTGATGACTTGACGGCGCGGCGGGCCGGTGCGGGAACCGGCGTTCGGGAGCTACCCTAGCCGCGCCGTTTTCAGGATAGGTGCCTCGGATCCGCGTTTCAAACACGGCTGGGCATGTTCACCGGCGCGGGCCCGGCCTGGGCCTCCATGGTCCGGAGAGCGTAGAACGCAGGCTGGACCCTAGCTTCCACCCCGTCCGCGATTAGGGAAAGGAGGGAAGGGAGGAGCATGAAGGCAGAGTCCAGGCGTTTCTCAACCTCGTCCGTTTCCTTGACCAGGTGGAGCGGAATATCCCGGATCTCCGCCAGCATCCGGAGGGACTCCGCAACTTCCAGGGACCCTTGGGCCAGCTCTTGCAGGGGTCCCGCTAGGACTCGAGATGTTGCCGCGGTTTGGGGAGCGATTTTCACGGCCATGGATGGCCTCCATGAAAAGGCCGGGGGGCAGCCGGCGAGGGGGGGTGCTCGCCAAATTCGGTGAGCACAACTCAGGGTTATTCGGACGGGGAAGTCGTGCGCCGGGGGCGCCCCGGGCCGCGCAACTGTCGGGCCTGGGTCTTCTCTTCGAACCATGCCAGGAGAAGGCTTTCCTTGAATGCCCATCCCCCTGTGAATGGATTGGTGACCACCGGCAGGCCTTCCTGGCGCACGAGGCGGGTCAGGGCCGGGTACGAAATGCGCTTTACTCCCTTCATCTGGCCCAGGATTTCGCGGGCCTTGTTCAGGCTGAGGAGGGGCTCGATTTCGAAAGGCTTCATTCTCCCATCTCCCGTTTCGCTTGAGCCAAGGCCAAAGCCTGCGACCATGCGCGCCTGAGGGCGGCCAGGGCCGCGCCGCGGTCCTCCTGGGCCGCCAGGAAGGCGGCGGCCTCCTTGGCGATTTCCAGGGCGGCAGGAGGCAGGGAAGGGGTCTCCATTCCAGGGACCCCTTTCGGCGCCTGGCTCACCAGGTCCTCCACCAGGCGCCAGGCGGGCACCCCGCGGGCCTCCGCGAGGTCTCGGAGCTGGCCCGCGACCTGGGGGCTCAAGCGCAAACGCACTTCCTCAACCTCGCCCTCCCGCCGGGGCCGGCCTCCGCCAGCTCCGCGCCCGGCGCCTGGGTTCTTCGCAACGGCCATCGGCTCACCTCCTGCCGAGGATCATCCCCCCTCGCGCGCGGGAAGGCAAGAAAGATTTCGAGCCGTAACAACTTTCGATAATATCCATTATGTAACCAAAGAATCGCTTTAAGCCAAGTCATTTCAGCACCGAATTTTCGTGGATTAAGGGTTCGTGTTCTGGGTAGCCTTTTGGAACCCCCCAGGAGCCCCAATGGCGACCCCATTTCCCATCACCTGTGATGTCTGCGGTGAACTGATCCACCAGCCCGAACACGGGATGCTGGCTTGGTTTAGCCAGTTGGGCACCCTAAAAGTTCATGATATTCGAATTGTTCATCACGCCATCCACAGCCCGCAGGGGCAAGGACGATGCTGCTTCCATACAGTGGAGCGGGCGGGATTCGTCCCTGGGGACCTTCACCTCTCGGGTGTCGTTGGGCCTGATGGAATCATGGACCTCTTGGAGATGATGAACACCCGCCACGCTGACCCTGAGAGAGTTTCGGAATTGCTCAAACGCCTCTTTGTGCCGGGGTACGAGCAGGCCCGGCACCATATCAGCGCGGCTATCCAAGAAGGGGAACTGGAGCCGAACCGGGCGCATGGCTACTACTCTTCTGAGCAGATCAAGGCGGTCCTGAAATTCGCGGCAGCAAATCAGGGGCAGGATTAGAAGACTGTCACGAGGCACCCCTGCCTTTTCCCTCCTTCGCCCTCCGGCGCTCCTCGGCTTCCTTCTCCGGGTCAATGGCGCCCGTGAGAATACCTTCGATTCGGGCGCCGATCTTCTCCGCAGCCTGGTGCAGGGGATCCGCGGCGCTCCGTGTGTAAATGTCCGTCACAGTGGCCTCTGCATGGCCCAGGAGCTCGCCCACGAAGCCCTTGAGGCCCAGGTCCGCTCCAACGCTGGCGAAGGTGCGCCGGAGGTCATGGAGGCCCGGGTTGTTCTCAGGGTCCAGGTATTCCCCCGTCTTCTCATCCCTGGGGGCCAGTCCTGCGGCATCGCGGATCCGCTCCCAGGCCTTCTGGAGGCCCTGGATAGGGGCCCAGCCTGCCACCTTGCCTTCGTCGTTCCGCTCCGGCCGGCCCGGGATCACGAATGGGCATCCGAGCGTCCGCGGAGCGGCCTTCATGTGTGTCACCAGGGCCTCGCACAGGTGGACCACCCGGGCCCGCTGGGTCTTCCTGCCCGTCTTGTGGGCCTCCTTCGGGATTCGGATTTCCCCTGCCCGCAGGTCCACCCACTCCCAGCGGGCCCCGGCAACCTCGCCCTTCCGCATCCCCGCGAGGAGCGCGAGGCGCACCGCCAAGACAAGCTGGGCCGGCTCCGCGGATTTCTGGAGGGTGGCCCCCAGTTTCTTCAACTCAATGTCCGACAGGCGCCGCTCCCGCTTCACCTCCGGGGCCCTCTGCTTCACCACGGCCACCGGGTTGGAGCCCAGGGGGCGCAGCTCCCATTCCTCGGCCCGCCCGAACATGGTCCGCATGACGGCCCGCACACGGTTGGCCTGTGTCGGGGTGGCCTGCCTGATCTTGAAGAGCATCGCAGATACGTCCGCGGGGCCCACGGCCGCCACCGGCAGTTTCCCCAGGGCCGGCAGGATGAAGAGCTTGACCAGGCGCTTGGTCTCATCCCCCCAGCTTTCCCCCAACTCGGGCACGTGCTCCAGCTCGTATCGCTCGGCCAGGTCCTTCACCGTCACCGCAGCCCGCCGGGCTTCCTCCGCAGCCTTCCTGGCATTCGCCTTCGCCAGGCCAGGGTCCGTGCCGGCGTCGATCTTCGTCTGGGCCGCCCGGGATGCTTTCTCAGCCATCTCCGGCCCCATGGCGGGATACCGGCCCAGGGTAAGTGACTTCTGGAAGCCCGCGAACCTGTAACGGTGGACCCAGGCCTTTACCCCCGAGGGCAGCACCCGCAGATTGAGCCCCTGGACAGCCTGGCTCTTGGCGTTCACCACCGGCACGAAGTAAGGGCCCGCTTCGGGCGCCAGGTCCTCCACAGCGGCCTTCACAAGGCGGATGGGTGGCCTTTCCTTCTTCTCGCCCATGGGGTCCTCCAGGATGTGATCATGGCTCCGTGATCACAATATGATCACATCCTGGGCCATTGTCAGCCTATTTATTCATAGAAGTGCCAACAATGATTTGGCCTAAATGTCTTATTTGCCAGTATTCTCCATTCTTCACAAATATGGGCCAATGGCTTTCCTTGAGACTCTTAATCAGAGGGTCCAGGGTTCGAGTCCCTGAGGAACCACCAGAAAAGAAAGCCCCGAAGGTTAAAAACTTCGGGGCTTTCCCTATTGGCTATAGCGGGGCGATTCCGGCAAGCCTTCTGGGGTAATCGATACCCCGTTACCACAGTGAGGATTGCGGCTAGGTAGAGGCACTCCCTGGCTGGGGAGAACTCCCGGAACTTTGTATGGGGTTCTCAAAAGCGTTGGCGGGCTTCCGGTCGAGGGCAGGGCGGGCATGGGATCGCCGGGGCATTCCGATGGCATATCAGGTCGATGCATCCACCCGGCCGGGGACGGTCGGTTCTCGGGCAGCCCGGTGGCGTTCCTCTGTTTCCAGAAGGCTGCGTAACACCTATGTGCCCATTAGGGCCAGCCCATTGCTCGCCTCGGTTTGATGCCAGAGGGATTCGGGCTCGAACACGGTTGCAGATGCGGAAGGAGGTGGGGGGTGTCAAGCGACATCAAAATTGACCCACCAGGCGACACGAAAACTGACCCACCTGGTAGTTGGGAACTGAAGCCGCCGGGGTGTCCGGAGCGGAGGCCGTAGGCCGTAGCGCAGGACATCCCGGCGGGCGCGGCCATCATCCGGCCACTTCCTTGGCTGGCACGACGCCAGCCCGGCGCTTTTCCTTGAGGCGGTAGCTCTCTCCCTTGATCGTCACGATATGGCTGTGGTGCAGGAGCCTGTCCAGGATGGCCGTCGCGACCACCTCGTCCCCCAGCATCTCTCCCCAGGAGCCCACGGGCTGGTTGCTGGTGATCATCAGGCTGCCCTTCTCGTAGCGCTTCCGCACCAGATGAAAGAACAGATGCCCGGACCGTCGCTCCATGGGCAGGTAGCCGAGCTCGTCCACGACCAGGACATGGGGGCGGGCGAATACCCTCAGGGCCTCATCCAGCGCCCCGTGGTCCGAGGCCGCCGCCAGTTGGTGGACCAGGTCCGCGGCGTGGATGAACCTGGCGCTGTATCCCTGCTCGATGGCCTTCCGAGCCAAGGCGATGGCCAGATGGGTCTTTCCCACGCCCGGCGGCCCCAGGAGCAGGACATTCGTTGCGTTGGCGACGTAGCGTCCCGTCTCCAGTTCCGTCACAAGGCGGCGGTCCAGGCTGGGCTGCAGGCTGAAGTCGTAGTCCTCCATGCGCCGGTCCAAGGGGAACTTGGCCATCTGGATCCGCATCCGGGCCCGCTTCTGGTCCTTGCTTTCGATTTCCTCCCTGATCACCAAGTCGAGAAAGTCCAGGAAACTCATCTCGTTCTGGGCCCCGCGGTCCAGGAGGGTGTCCAGGCGCTCCCGGGTGCTGACCAGCTTCAGCCGGGTCAGGTGACGCTCCAGACGTTCGAGCCGGGGATCTACCATGCCTCACCTCCCACGATGGCGGCGTAGTGGGAGAGTGGCCGCCGGATCTCGCTGGGTTTGCCCACCCGGGCGATGCCGTTGGTGAAGCTGACGGCGTGACCAGGATCCTCGATGACTTGGCGGCGTCCTGGATGGACCGGATGCTCCGCGATCACCTGGTCCTGGCAGAACACCTGGATGGTGTCGGCCTCGACGGTCACCTCCAGGGTGGCCCCGATGAACTGGGGCGGGACGCTGTAGCGGTTGGTATCCACATCGATCCGGCCATCCGCAGCCACCGTCCGGGACAGGTGGCGCACCAGGAGGTAGCTGGGATGGTTCCCAATCGGGCGCAAGGCCGCCTTCTCCGCCGGAAATCGATCTATCGGCCTCTCGCCGGTGGTCCCGTGGATCCGGGTGTCGGCCACGTTGAGCATCCACCAGACCAGGTGCTCGTCCAGGGCCTCATCGGATTCCCAGCCCTCGCGGCCAAGGGCATTCCCTTTGGCATAGCCGACGCTCCGTTCCACCTTGCCTTTCGTTTTCGCCCGGAACGGCTGGCAGGCCCTGGGAACTGTGCCCCAGTGCCGGCAGAAGGCGTCGAATTCCGGGTGGAAGACGGGGATACCAGCCTTGCGCCTGTCCACCAGTGGCTTGGCATTGTCGGTTAGGAGGATCTCCGGGACGCCCTCGAAGTGCTGGAAGGCCCGTTCGATGCCCATGATCCAATCCCGCTGGCGGAGGCTTCCGGAGATCTCGATATAGCACCGCCGGCTGTAGCCGAGGGTCGCCACGAACACATAACGCTTCTGACGGACGCCCCCGATCTGCAACCACTTCTCCCCGAAGTCCACCTGCATCTGCTTGCCAGGCGGGGTCTCGAACCGGACCGTGGCCTGCTCAGCCCTTTCGTAGCTCTGCCGGAAAGGGCGGAGGGCTCTCTCGACGGTCCGCAGGCTCACGGAAACGCCGATTATCGGGCGACATCCGAAACTGACCCACTTGCGACACGAATTCTGACCCACCCCCCCGAAAGGAGGAGGGCATGGAGTTCGAACCGCGGGACGCTGGTCTCCATAAGCCGGAGGCCAGAATGCTCGGAGACGGTGCAGTGGCCCAAATATTTGCTTTGCAGAACTTGGGCTGGTCGATCCGAAAGATCGCCCGGGAGGTCGGCCTCTCTCGGAATACGGTCCGGGACTGGCTTCGTGGAGGGCCGGACAGAAGCTATGGAAACGGCTCCCGGGCCGGCCTCCTGGACAGGTATTACTTCTGGATCCAGAACCAGTTCAACGCAGGGGTCCGGAATGCCGATGTCCTTCGCCAGGAACTGGAGGCCATCGGAGTCTCCGTGAGCCTGCGGACCGTCGAGAGGGCCCTCCGCCCCTTCCGGCAGAGCTACGAGAGGGCTGAGCAGGCCACGGTGCGGTTCGAGACCCCGCTAGGCAAGCAGATGCAGGTGGACTTCGGGGAGAAGTGGCTGCAGATCGGCGGAGTCCGGCAGAAGCGCTACGTGTTCGTGGCGACCCTCGGCTACAGCCGGCGGTGCTATATCGAGATCTCCGGAAGCCTCCGCCAGCGGGATTGGATCATGGGCATCGAACGGGCCTTCCAGCACTTCGAGGGCGTCCCGGAGATCCTCCTAACCGACAATGCCAAGCCACTGGTGGACAGGCGCAAGGCTGGTATCCCCGTCTTCCACCCGGAATTCGACGCCTTCTGCCGGCACTGGGGCACAGTTCCCAGGGCCTGCCAGCCGTTCCGGGCGAAAACGAAAGGCAAGGTGGAACGGAGCGTCGGCTATGCCAAAGGGAATGCCCTTGGCCGCGAGGGCTGGGAATCCGATGAGGCCCTGGACGAGCACCTGGTCTGGTGGATGCTCAACGTGGCCGACACCCGGATCCACGGGACCACCGGCGAGAGGCCGATAGATCGATTTCCGGCGGAGAAGGCGGCCTTGCGCCCGATTGGGAACCATCCCAGCTACCTCCTGGTGCGCCACCTGTCCCGGACGGTGGCTGCGGATGGCCGGATCGATGTGGATACCAACCGCTACAGCGTCCCGCCCCAGTTCATCGGGGCCACCCTGGAGGTGACCGTCGAGGCCGACACCATCCAGGTGTTCTGCCAGGACCAGGTGATCGCGGAGCATCCGGTCCATCCAGGACGCCGCCAAGTCATCGAGGATCCTGGTCACGCCGTCAGCTTCACCAACGGCATCGCCCGGGTGGGCAAACCCAGCGAGATCCGGCGGCCGCTCTCCCACTACGCCGCCATCGTGGGAGGTGAGGCATGGTAGATCCCCGCCTCGAACGCCTGGAGCGTCACCTGACCCGGCTGAAGCTGGTCAGCACCCGGGAACGCCTGGACACCCTCCTGGACCGCGGAGCTCAGAACGAAATGAGTTTCCTCGACTTCCTGGACCTGGTGATCAAGGAGGAAATCGAGAGCAAGGACCAGAAGCGCGCCCGGATGCGGATCCAGATGGCCAAGTTCCCCTTGGACCGGCGCATGGAGGACTACGACTTCAGCCTGCAGCCCAGCCTGGACCGCCGCCTTGTGACGGAACTGGAGACGGGACGCTACGTCGCCAACGCAACGAATGTCCTGCTCCTGGGGCCGCCGGGCGTGGGAAAGACCCATCTGGCCATCGCCTTGGCTCGGAAGGCCATCGAGCAGGGATACAGCGCCAGGTTCATCCACGCCGCGGACCTGGTCCACCAACTGGCGGCGGCCTCGGACCACGGGGCGCTGGATGAGGCCCTGAGGGTATTCGCCCGCCCCCATGTCCTGGTCGTGGACGAGCTCGGCTACCTGCCCATGGAGCGACGGTCCGGGCATCTGTTCTTTCATCTGGTGCGGAAGCGCTACGAGAAGGGCAGCCTGATGATCACCAGCAACCAGCCCGTGGGCTCCTGGGGAGAGATGCTGGGGGACGAGGTGGTCGCGACGGCCATCCTGGACAGGCTCCTGCACCACAGCCATATCGTGACGATCAAGGGAGAGAGCTACCGCCTCAAGGAAAAGCGCCGGGCTGGCGTCGTGCCAGCCAAGGAAGTGGCCGGATGATGGCCGCGCCCGCCGGGATGTCCTGCGCTACGGCCTACGGCCTCCGCTCCGGACACCCCGGCGGCTTCAGTTCCCAACTACCAGGTGGGTCAGTTTTCGTGTCGCCTGGTGGGTCAATTTTGATGTCGCTTGACAGAGGGCAACACGCCCACCCCCCCCGGTCCGAGGTCCAAGCCTTCGGGCATCCAGGGCGCACCTGCCCCGCTCCTTTCGAGGCGACCCAGGGCTGCTCCCTTCGGTCCGCTGGCCTGGGTCCCAACCGCCTTTCCAGTCGCTCTTCGCTGCGCTCGCCCGGCACGGGAGCCGCACCCGTGCCGGGTCGATAGGCTTTGGCAGGCGCATCCTCGATGCCCTCCGGTTCTCCCCCCTTCCCGAGGCGCTTCACCCGAAGGTCTTGCCTTCCTGGTCAACAGGACGATGTCGAGAAAGTGAAGTGTTGTGCCAGGAGAGGATCCTTGGCGCGCGCCTGCGGTCTAGTCTTTATCTAAAGATAATGAATACATGGTTTACATTTATGAAAGCCAAGAGGGCACGGTGGCCGATTTCTGTCCAGGAGTGGCCTGCTTGTGGGGAGCAGGCGTGGTCTGATTCTGGAGGGCGGCCAAGTTGAAATTCTGCTTTCCGCTTACTCTGCTTGGTTGACCTACTCTTGGTCTGCCTCGAGAATTACGTCTCCCGTTGAAGCTTGTGCTTGGCTTGGGTTGATGATACTGTCAATAATTTTGTGGCAAAGTCTGTTAGATATTCTTAATTTACTAGCAATGGTCTTGTGAATGTTTTTTGGCCAGGGCTGGAGTGGTAATAGATTGTTTACTGATTTTACTAGTTCTGGTGTTATCTCAGAATAATAATGAATTTGCTCGTTGTTTATTTTGGATTTATTGTAGTGGTCAAAAATTCGTTGAATACGGTTATTGATTGGAATAAAGATGTCTGGTTGATCTTCCTGGTATAGCAAGGCTAGGGTCTTTTTGATCTGCCTCATCAACCGTTCGATTCGAGATTGCTCTCTTGGGGTTGCAAATGCTTCCATGCCGGCCATGGAAGCAAATTCGGCAGCTCGAATAATCGTGCGAGCCACTTTTAATGAACCTTTTTTTGCCCATCCTTCTCCGATAGCACCAACCCTAAGTTGATATCCATAATAATGATTCAGATTGGCGACAATTGTCTCGAGTTCTTCGATGTATCTCATTTTTGAAATATGGTCATGATTTAGCATCGCATTTTTTAGGCCCTTTCCGCATTCTTCGATAGCAATGAAGAAAGAACTCAGTCTTCTTTCATTGTCGCTGGTGTAAAGCAATTTAATTAGGGTAGAAGTCCGGTCAGATGCTAACTTTGATACAATAATCGCCATTATTATGATGCCGCTTATTACTTCGAAGGATGCAAAGAGGCGTCCATAGCCTAGGGGAATATAGTCACCATATCCAAGAGTTGTGATAGTGGTTATGCTAAAATATAAACAGTTTAAAATTGTGATCGGTTCGTTAGGATTGCTTGCATTTCTAATTCCATTCGTTCCTGATGAGAAGTTGTAGTAATAGGCTGTAAAAAATAATATGTTGCAAATTAAACTTAAAACCCAAGTTCTGGTATTCGATTTGTCGATTATCTTGGTTAACACGGTCTCCCCTTGAAAGTGCAAATTGAGACTCATTCGAATGATTGTGCGGACAATACGAATCCGACCCTGCAGGTATTAGAAGGTGCGATACTATATCTTGGCACATTTCCTCTTGAATCTGGATGGCTGTGTCGGCTTATTTTGAGCGATTGCTGCCGAAAACCCATCGAGATTACCGTCACTGCGTACCTATCAACAGCACGTGACGTGAAGGATCCACAGGAGACAGAAGCTTTAATGGAGGACCCTAGGTGGTTGGCAATCGGAATCCGTTTGACGGGTGGGTCCACGCCGATGTAACCGAGGCAGATATTTACTTTTGGCGTGAGCACCCCTGCAATCCGGATGGTGAACTCAGGATCCTGCTTTTCCGGGAACCTGATCGGGTTGTCGGGATGTCTCCCTATCCAGAAGAGATCGCAAAATCAAATCGCCTCATCGATTCGTTTGGCCAACGGACCTGCCTTCTGTTGGATCGTGAGAGCCTCTCAGAGCCCATGGAACACCGCATCAGGCCCATCATCATGTTCGATTCCAATGCCATCGACTTCATGATCCACCCTTCACGGGCTGAGAATGAAGAAAAGGCCGGGGCTGGTTCAAATTGGGACCTTGAGAACGCCATCGTGGCTTCAGGGTATGGCTTGAATATAGATTTCTATGTTTACGAAGTATTTATGACAAACGGTATTTCCAAAGAGGTGCTTGAACGACTTGTTGACCCGATTGAACAACTGTTTAAGTTGCAAAATTGCCAGCAAGAGCCATGGATAAGAGAGCGGAAAAGGGTCGTGGATTTGAATTCTGCGAAACAGGTCTTTGAGGAAGCAGGAGTGAAGGACTTCAGGGGCTTGGCCAAGGTTCATATAGATATGCTCCTCGCCCGATGGAAAAACGGTATGGCTGTGACTTTCAAACATTGGGAATCCGCAAGCTATGTGATGCTCCTTAAGGCTGTACAGTTGGGTGCCGATTCCGCAAAGGAAACCGTTGAAAAAATGGAACTTCTTTGGGAGTTCGAACTTGAAGTGCTTGGTGTAAGTTTCATGCGAGAGAAAATTTTCGCAGCCCTTTACATGGAGGGACGCAGCCAACCTGCGAGGGATTTCATATTTAAGAATATTCGCCAATCTGGTCTTCGAAGGAAATTGCGAGGCTCTGCCAGAGACCTTCTCCTTCCCCGCTTTGCCGAACGGAGCCTTGTTGCACACTTGGGCCAAGGAGAATTCCTGATCCCGCATCTGCTAACGTTTGACCGACCGCTATTGGGACTCTCGAATCCCATTCAACTCCATCACTTATATTGCAGGAATGGGGACCGCGCCTGGACTGTTGTCTATGATTTTGAACATCTTAGGACGGAATTACTTAAGGCGGTTTCCGCAGAAGTTTTAGAAACTCTCCTGTCCAATCCGGGGAGAGCCTGCCCTGAAAAAAAGGGGCTCTCCGGGATGGAATGGGATTCCTTGGTGGAGAACCTGGAATCCCAAGTCTCCCGGTTGCTTCGGGTGGCCGTTTGAACCATCCATCTCCGTCTAAATGGCGAATGGCAACGACATTGGCCTTCCCAATGGGGGCCTCCCTGCCCAGCCCGCAGGATGAGCAGGCTTGTGTGCCCCGGATCTCTCCGAACAAAATCGTGCAGGAACTTGTTGGAGCCCGGCCTGCTCGACCTAGCCAATGTCGTAGATTCTTGGCCTAGCGCTTCTTCCCATCGCTGCTCTTCGTGGCTGATCCCGCCGCCAGCCCATGGCGATCGGCATATAGTGCAAGCGCTTCCTCGACTACGGTGCCGATGGTTGCTTCACCCCGGGCGAGTTCTCCGCGAATCGCTCGGGCCTGGAGGTCTGCAACCAGAAGTTGAAGGAGTTCGGCCGGTCCCTGTCGGAGTCGAAGGGTGAAGGGGATGGTCGGCTCCTTCGTTGGCCGCCCCACAGCCCGGCGCTCTGGGGATGGATCCTTGGATGTATCCAGGGCGCTTGCGGCGGCCTTTCCGGACCCTGCCTTCAGAACCTCCTGGAGTAGGGCGTCCTTCTTGATCTGTTTCGAAGGGGACATTGAAAATTCCGAGCGTCTAGGATTTTTGACATCAAAAAATCTAGACGGTTTGGAGCCAGGATTCAATCCGGGACCAAAGGGTCTTGGCCTCGTGCGCGGCGGCGCCCCCCAGGTGGACCAGGCTCTTTCCGTCCGCGAAGGCTTCAGGGAATGCGGCGCGCTCCGAAAGCCGACCCAGCAGCGGCAACTTGGCAAGCCGGAGCCCCTCCTCGACAACCCGATTCCGGGTCGTCTCCCGGAAATGGTTCAGGACCACGCCGGCCCTCAAGGCGCCGCCCCTTTCGGCAAGTTCATCCAGCGCCCGGATGGCTCGCCCCAGGGCATCCAACTCAGGGCGACCGGAACCTGACGGCAAGATGAGGGCGTCCGCCAGGACCACCTGTCCTTGCCCCCTGCGGAAAACGGCTTGATTCATCAAAAGGTTGGACATTACGTCTGGAAGGCATGCGTCAGAGTTTGGTAGAATTAATCAATTCATGCTTGATAAGACCGCTTTGGAGCAATAGGAGGAAGCCCTGGCCGACCTTTTGGCATTATCTGGAAGCCCGGGAGAGGCATCTGTTCATGTTGTGTTTATCCATGGCCTGAATGGAGACAAGCGAAAGACTTGGCTAACTCAAACCGAGCAGCCAGAGCTGTGGCCATGTTGGTTGACTGCAGATATTGAAAGCGCCTGCACCTGGACTATCGGTTACGATGCGTCACCCACAAGGTGGCATGGCTTCAGTATGGCCCTCCAAGACAGAGCAGAAAACTTACTTCCTCTCATTATAAATGAAAAGGGCTTATCGACTGGAAATATAGTCTTTGTTGGTCATAGCCTCGGTGGCTTAGTAATTAAACAGTTGCTACGATGTGCGGACAGGGAAAAAAATTTTAGTAAAGCCGCAGAATTGTTTTTACACCGGGTTAAAGGGGTTGCCTTCTTGGGAACCCCTCACTTTGGGTCTGCTTGGGCTGGTGTGGCCAGGAAGCTCGGGTCTCTGCTCCGCATGTCACCAGCAGCTGCAATTCTCGAACGTAACAATCCGGCTTTACGTGAATTAAACCTTTGGTATAGATCTTTTTGCACTACAAATCAAGTTCAAAATCTTGTTTTGGTGGAAATGCGGCCGATGAAGAGGCTCGGGCTTGTAATTGTCACGCCTGATAGTTCGGACCCCGGGGTTGGGGTCGCGCCGATCCCAATTGATGCTGATCATGTCGGAATTGCAAAGCCAATGAACCGTAAGGCCGAGGTCTACAAGCATTTGATTGAATTTATTAATGGCCCTTTCAATGGAATCCACTCGGACATATTATTGTCAGAATCAATTAAGCAAAATTCCTTGGAAGTCAGAGCGTTAGCAGATATATCCGAAAAACAGGCACAGGCTATTGATAGATTGGGGCATATTCTCCTGGATGAGCTGCCCCGTTGTGAGAATCCGCAGGTTATGGGGGCCTATGGCAGGCAGATTATTGATTCCGAGGCAACAAAAAGGCTCAGAAAAATAAAAATTTCAAGATTTTTTAATGAATTCAATTTAATTGCTTCGATTAACGCTTTGCTGACAAGCGTTGAAGGCGGGGATCTGGGGAATGTCTCCGATGTCGTAAAGCTTGAAATTCTGGGATGGTGCTCGCGCTTTCTCTCCCTGACTGACTTGCATAGGGCGCGAGAAATCCTTAACCGTGCGTCAATCTATGGAGACAGCCAAACACTAATAATCGCACGTGCGTTTGTTGAAGTGCAAACGAGCGGTATTCCGACAGCACTTGGCTTGCTCGCATCCATTGATTCTTGCGTGGCAAGATCGGCTGCGTTCATGATTCTAAGAAATCACCAAGGTCTGCAGTATGCATTTGAATGGCTGGAGCAAACGGGAATTTCTGTTGACCAATTAGACTCCGAGGGGCGATTTATCGCCCTTCAGGGATGCATGCAGGAAGAGGCATGGGACATGGTTTTGAAGTTGGCAGATGGGATGGTCGAAAGTGATTTTGAACATACTCCGATATTGATGCATGCTGTTGGTGATGCATTCCTTGCAAGGGCGGTTCCGGTTGAGTTAAGGGCCAAAGTCTTGCAACAACTTCAATATGGAATCTTCCAATTCCCTCTGGCGAGTGATGCAGAGGCCCTTTCTTTCAGGCGTTCTGCTCAGGACATGTATGAAAGGGTAGCTCAATTTGCCATGGATTTGGGATTTCAAAGGGCGGCCAATATTTCGAGCGATAAGGCTCTATGTCTTGCACTTCGGGATGTCGATCGCGAAGCAATGGCAAGGCTTGAGCTGGAAAAGAGCATGCGTGATCCAGAATGCTCTTTGCGTAGACTTCCCTTGGCGATTCAGTATGGTTTGGATGTCGATCTTGCAGCTGCGGAAATCCAGGTTGACCGGCAGACTGTATTGAGTGGGGGCACTTCTGCGGAGGCGGCAATCGCCAGGTTTGCACTAGCTTTGGCAAAAAAAAGTCCTGCCGAAGTGGCAAGTTATCTAGATCAGCACCGATCACAGCTATTACAGCATTTAGATTCAAAAGCAATTGGGTTTATTGAGGTTGAGATGCTTTCGCGCTCGGGGCAACTTCAGAAGGCGAGCTTGCGTTTTCAGGAAATGATTTCTCTAGGGATTACTAGCTTAGAAGAATTGCGAATCCGCAAAATAATGGACGAAGCAGCTGGGGTAGAACCGTTAACTCATCTTCTGGCGCTGTATGAGAAAAGCGGATCAATTACGGATCTGCGAAACTTGGTTAATGCCTTGGAAGAGGGCAAAGATTGGAAGAGGTTAATTCTATTCGGTTCTAAGATGTTTGAATTGACCCGGGATTTGTCTGATGCGGTCAGTTATGCAAAAGCTCTGTATGAAAATGATGAATTTCTCTCATTGGAAAAACTGTTTAATGAATTCCCTGAGATTATTGATCAATCTGAAAATTTAAGGGCTATACGATGTTGGGCGCTTTATCGGCAGGGGCGGCTTAATGAAGCCCGACTTTCCTTGCCGGGAACGCGTGCAGGTGAATTGAATGATACTGGTGCTGAATTGTTCGCTAACATAGCTATAGCATCTGGAGATTGGGAATCACTTCATGTTTTTATTGAGGAGCAGTGGGCCGCCCGGAGCACTCGAAGGCCGATGGAGCTCCTTCGTGCAGCCCGATTGGCTCAAATGGTTGGCTCTTCAAGGTCAAGGGACTTGGTCTTTGAATCGGCCCGACTCGGTTCCGAGGATCCAAATATTTTGATTGGATGCTACGTGATAGCAACAGAACTGGGTTGGGAGGACTCTGTGGAGGCTTCGGCCTGGTTGCAAAAGGCGGCTGGTCTTTCTGGAGAGGATGGTCCAATTCGGCATATGTCCATGGAAGAGTTGATCAATCGACAGCCTTCCTGGGAAGCGCAAACGAACCAGGTATTTAGAGTGCTTAGGAAGGGTCAGGCTCCGATCTTGGCGGCTGCGCAGATGTTAAATCGTTCTCTTTTGAATCTTTTTCTGGTTCCGGCCTTAGTTAACCAAGGCGAGGCTGATATTCGGAAAAGGGTGGTTATTAATTCTTTCAGTGGGGCGAGGGGACGAAATACGGCTACGCCTCGTTGTATTGCAATTGACGCGACGGCCTTGCTCACCATTGAGCTCCTTGGCTTGTCGGAAGTAGTGTTAGAACACTTTCGAGAAATAGCTATTCCTCATGGGACGCTCGGTTTGTTGCTTGAAGAGAAGCGGAAGATTCTTTTCCATCAGCCGAGTCTGGTTGCGGATGCACATGAGCTGAGGCGCTTGCTATCGACGGGATGCTTAAAAGCATTCGAACCTTCTGTTTTGCCTGAAGCCAAGTTATCTGGTCTGATAGGGGACGCTCTAGCTGCAATGGTGGCGGATGCAAAAACTAACCATTCTTTGGACGGGAAGCCAAGGTTTGTTGTCCACCCGTTTCCGGTCTTTACGGGCTCACTCATGCAAGAAGAGGCTGACCTTTCACAATATGAAGACTATTTGTGTGGGTGTATGGCTGTTGTTGAAAGGCTAGCAAATCAAGGTGAACTTACGGCCAGCACCTATAAGGATTGCAAAGCATACTTGATGCTTCAAGAGCAGCCATGGCCGAAGAAAAATGAAATCAATGAGCCAGCCCAAATATATTTGGATGATATTGCTGTTTCCCACTTACAGCATCTCAAGCTTCTTGCATCGTTGGAGAGATGTGGCCTGACTGCATTTGTGTCAAATTCAAAAATTGCAGAAGCTGACGCACTAATTCGTCATGAACACTATGCTGAAAAGGCAGTGGCGGTAGTTGAAGCTCTGCGGTTGCATTTGCGGGCGGGTATCGAGTGTGGCAAGGTCCGAGTTGGCCAACGATTAACCGGAGATGACAAGGAGGGTGAACTCCGGATTGGGCAACATCCTACGCTCGCCATGCTTCCTTTGTCGGTTTCAACGGATGCCATCGTTATTGATGATCGATTCTTTAATCAGCATGCAACTGTTTCATTTGATGGGGTTGAAAAGCCCCTGTTAACTACAATTGATGTAATTGACCTGCTCGTTGATTCTGGGGCCCTGGATAATGAACAGGCATTAACCCATAAGACAACACTACGCCTGGCAGGGATGATCCATGTTCCCCTTAGTGAAGGTGAACTTGCAACTTGCTTGTTAAACGCTCATGTAAAGGATGGCAAGCTTATCGAAACAGCAGAATTGAGAGCGATTAAAGAAAATATTCTTTTGGCCAGAATGGCTGACGTTTTGCAGATACCTTTGGAGGTTTCGTGGCTTGATTCATTCTGTCATGCTTGCCACAGGGTCCTTCAGTCACAGTGGCAGGAGGGAGCGGATTATTGTTCGATTCGTGTCAAATCGAATTGGTTATTTGATCTGATGAATTTTCGACGATGGGCTCATAGCTATAAGGGGCTTGTCCCCAATGCTGAAGACCGTTATCGATTGCAGGTTGCAGCTCTGATGGTTCTCCCGACATGTAAATCTAATGAGGTTAGAAGGGAGTATTTTGATTGGTTTGAAAACGAAATATTGAAAGAAATCAAAGAGCGGGATCATCCGTTGTTTAGTCTGATTGTTACAGGGGCAGCTAACTTGATTGATAGCTGTCTAAAAAATATATACGCCAATGAGGCACAAAATGACAAATGATCTTGTCCGATACGCATTGATGAACTCAGCTTTGGCATATATGCCACCACTTGTTAAATCGGCTTTGATTGAAGAAAGCGCTTTTATGTATAAACATAACCTGCAGACGACGGCTAATATTCAATTCAGGGATCTTGGCACTTCTTTCAGTCGAGAGGCTCTTTTCTCTGCGATTCGGGAAGCATTGCGAGAAAAACTTGATTGTACATATGTTGATGATAAAGATGGGTGTAGTTGGCAAATTATATTTGAAAAGTCCGATGGGGATTGCCGCATTTGCTTAAGTTTGGAAGATAAAAGGGCTTGGCTACCGCAAAGCTGGGCATTTTCGGAAGATCAGGCCGTAAGAAGTAATGGGTTTGAACGAGACGCGCATTCCGTTAATTTGATCGGCGATGTCGCGAACGAGTGGCGGGACCGTCTTTTGAGGGCGCCAATTGAAAATGAGGATCATGAAAAATTGGTAGAACAATTTCGCTTGACTCCATTCCGTCAAACCGGTTTTTTGGCCTCTCTTTTGCGGTCGGGGGCTTGCGGCCTTCAGGACTTGGTTCCCAATAAGCATTGGTATTACGATCGGTTAGTTGGTTCTATCGAAGCGCAAGAGGATCTTTCCTCGTTTGCTGGTTCTGGGGCGAAGCACCTCATTGATCAACTTATCGATTGGAGCCGGATAGACGGTTTGAAGTTGGCATTTCTTATTTCCTCTTATCGGGGATTAAATGTAACAATTGAGAAACATGAATTTAGCGATCTGGAAATTGATGAAATCTTTTCGTGGGTTTTAAAGCAAGGTTGTCTTCTGTCAAAATTAGGCGCGATTGAACTAGGGCTTGGTATAATAGATAAGCACCCTCGGATCGAATCGTTAATTGAGAACATTGTTTCTGGTATTTTGCGTGATGATATTAATGACGAAGATGGCGGATTTTATGCGTTGTCTACCCTTGTTGTGTTTGTTTGTAATGAATTGGCTCGCACTCGGTTGCTGTATGGAAAGCCCCCTTTTTGGATTCGTCTTGCTGCGATTGCCCAAGCATCAGTTATAGAGCGTGCAATTATCGCCTCGGGAATTAAGCGTTCTGATTTCATAGCTTGGGCTCATGAATTTGGAGGGAAGAGATTCTATTTGCAGACTTTAATCGATCTAAGAATAGAGCCGCGGTGGCTCCCGGATTTTGTCAGTCCCCGGCAGTTAAAGTCCGAATTCCTGGGTAGGATTCTAAATGCCGCAGTGGCCAATGAGGCAAAGATTTCTTCTTCCGCTCTCCGAGAAATCTTGCTGGCTGACACAAATCAAGGAGGTTTAAAGTCTCAAATAGAGTTCCCATATCCCTTTTTGCCGGGCCCCATTGAAGGTGGAGTAAGGTCTGAAACTTCGATGCCTGACGAATATCTAGCCTTAATTGAGGAAAAATTATCCTCAAAGGACCTTGGTCCCAATTCATTTGCTGGCTTAGTGAATCTAGCGCTTATTCTACGCCTGGAGGCAGACCATGCTAGGCTTGCTGTAAATGCTCTACGTGCAGCAAAATATAGGTTGAATGAAGCTGGGGATGAGGAAGAGGTATTTGGACTGCTAAATGGCCTTGCAGTCGTTGCAGCTGTTACTAGAAGTGTTGAACTTGCGGAAGAAGTTAGCATTTTAAATCGAGTTATTCGGAAACGTGATGGTAAGAGGGACCGTGTCGGTCCGGAACTGAGGATTGGGTTGATTCTGGCTGCCGCTCACTCGGAACGAGAAAATTGGGCAACTTTCGTTGGTGACTGGTTCACCGAGTTGGCCTTTAATGTTAATTCAATTGATGATGCAAAAAGGCTTTTGGAGGATTTGCGCTGTATGTGCGAGCTTGAAGCAAGCTTGTCACCTTATTGCGGAAGGGCCGATGCTGCACTTCTTTCGATGGTAAAATAGATTTTATGGCTATTTCCTATATGATTATAAACCCAATCGGGTGATATATTGTTTTTAGGTATTTTTCGTTGTTATTGAAATTGACGTTATAGGACCGTCCATCTCTGTGTTCCAGGGTGTTGATCAGGCTATTATTTAATTTCTGAGCCAATCCCGAGAAGTCCAGCAATATATTCACCGATTTCCTCAGCCACCTGAGCAAGAATCGGATCCGACCGTCGGAGATAGGTATCTTTGATCTTGCCTCTGGAGTGGCCCAAGAGGGCATCCACGACGGCCTCGTCATGGCCGAGGTCAACGCCAATTGAACCAAAGGTTCTGCGCAGGTCGTGAAGGGAGACCGCGCCCTGGGGATTGCTTTCACCTATCGCGGACGCATCTCTGAGCTTGGTCCAGGAACGCCAAAGGGATCGTTTGAGGACGGTAGGCGGAAGGCTGCCTAGAATTGTGTCAAGCGACATCAGAATCGACCCACCAGGCGACACGAAAACTGACCCACCTGGTAGTTGGAAATTGAAGCCGCCGGGGTGTCCGGAGCGGAGGCCGTAGGCCGTAGCGGAGGACATCCCGGCGGGCGCGACCATCATCCGGCCACTTCCTTGGCTGGCACGACGCCAGCCCGGCGCATTTCCTTGAGGCGGTAGCTCTCGCCCTTGATCGTCACGATGTGGCTGTGGTGCAGGAGCCTGTCCAGGATGGCCGTCGCGACCACCTCGTCCCCCAGCATCTCCCCCCAGGAGCCCACGGGCTGGTTGCTGGTGATCATCAGGCTGCCCTTCTCGTATCGCTTCCTCACCAGATGAAAGAACAGATGCCCTGACCTGCGCTCCATGGGCAGGTAGCCGAGCTCGTCGACGACCAGGACATGGGGGCGGGCGAAAACCCTGAGGGCCTCATCCAGCGCCCCGTGGTCCGAGGCCGCCGCCAACTGGTAGACCAGGTCCGCGGCATGGATGAACCGGGCGCTGTAGCCCTGCTCGATGGCTTTCCGGGCTAGGGCGATGGCCAGATGGGTCTTTCCCACGCCCGGCGGCCCCAGGAGCAGGACATTCGTTGCGTTGGCGACGTAGCGTCCCGTCTCCAGCTCCGCCACAAGGCGCCGGTCCAGGCTGGGCTGCAGGCTGAAGTCGTAGTCCTCCATGCGCCGGTCCAAGGGGAACTTGGCCATCTGGATCCGCATCCGGGCGCGCTTCTGGTCCTTGCTCTCGATTTCCTCCTTGATCACCAGGTCCAGGAAGTCGAGGAAACTCATTTCGTTCTGAGCTCCGCGGTCCAGGAGGGTGTCCAGGCGTTCCCGGGTGCTGACCAGCTTCAGCCGGGTCAGGTGACGCTCCAGGCGTTCGAGGCGGGGATCTACCATGCCTCACCTCCCACGATGGCGGCATAGTGGGAGAGCGGCCGCCGGATCTCGCCGGGTTTGCCCACCCGGGCGATGCCGTTGGTGAAGCTGACGACGTGACCGGGATCCTCGATGACCTGGCGGCGTCCAGGATGGACCGGATGCTCCGCGATCACTTGGTCCTGGCAGAACACCTGGATGGTGTCGGCCTCAATGGTCACCTCCAGGGTGGCCCCGATGAACTGGGGCGGGACGCTGTAGCGGTTGGTATCCACATCGATCCGCCCATCCGCGGCCACCGTCCTGGACAGGTGGCGCACCCGGAGGTAGCTGGGATGGTTTCCCATCGGGCGCAAGGCCGCCTTCTCCGCCGGGAATCGATCTATCGGCCTCTCGCCGGTGGTCCCGTGGATCCGGGTGTCGGCCACGTTGAGCATCCACCAGACCAGGTGCTCGTCCAGGGCCTCATCGGATTCCCAGCCCTCGCGGCCAAGGGCATTCCCTTTGGCATAGCCGACGCTCCGTTCCACCTTGCCTTTCGTTTTCGCCCGGAACGGCTGGCAGGCCCTGGGAACTGTGCCCCAGTGCCGGCAGAAGGCGTCGAATTCCGGGTGGAAGACGGGGATACCAGCCTTGCGCCTGTCCACCAGTGGCTTGGCATTGTCGGTTAGGAGGATCTCCGGGACGCCCTCGAAGTGCTGGAAGGCCCGTTCGATGCCCATGATCCAATCCCGCTGGCGGAGGCTTCCGGAGATCTCGATATAGCACCGCCGGCTGTAGCCGAGGGTCGCCACGAACACATAACGCTTCTGACGGACGCCCCCGATCTGCAACCACTTCTCCCCGAAGTCCACCTGCATCTGCTTGCCAGGCGGGGTCTCGAACCGGACCGTGGCCTGCTCAGCCCTTTCGTAGCTCTGCCGGAAAGGGCGGAGGGCTCTCTCGACGGTCCGCAGGCTCACGGAAACGCCGATGGCCTCCAGTTCCTGGCGGAGGACATCGGCGTTGCGCACCCCGGCGTTGAACTGGTTCTGGATCCAGAAGTAATACCTGTCCAGGAGGCCGGCCCGGGAGCCGTTTCCATAGCTTCTGTCCGGCCCTCCGCGAACCCAGTCCCGAACCGTATTCCGAGAGAGGCCGACCTCCCGGGCGATCTTTCGGATCGACCAGCCCAAGTTCTGCAAAGCAAATATTTGGGCCACTGCACCGTCTCCGAGCATCCTGGCCTCCGGCTTATGGAGACCAGCGTCCCGCGGTTCGAACTCCATGCCCTCCTCCTTTCGGGGGGGTGGGTCAGAATTCGTGTCGCAAGTGGGTCAGTTTCGGATGTCGCCCGATAATTGCCTTGGCCGTTGTGGAGAGATAGACGCGCCGACACCCTTTGAGGCCAGCCATACCTGCAGGGAATCGGAGAAGTCCCTCCTCGGGGAACTGGTGTTCCTTGGTCATGTGCAAGACCACGCCTTCGCGGGCGCCCGTCAGCAAAAGAAAGATGGCGGCCGTCTGGAGTGGTTCCTTCTTCTCCCGAAAGAACTTACCGAGCGTTCGAATCTCCTCTTCTGTCAATCTTCGCTCCCTCGCCATCTCGGTGTGTCGCTCGAACCCCTTCGTATGGTTTCCGGAGACCTCGGGGAAGCGCAGGCCGGCCCAGTTGAACATCTTGGACAGCAGGGATTTCACTCGGTTCATGAGCACCGGCCGATCAGCTAGCGTGTCGAGAAAGGCGATCACCTTGAAGGAGTTCAACTCGGCGATTTTTACGGCGCCTAAAGCGGGGAGGACGTGACGGTCAAGCATCCACCCGTTGTTTCGCTGGGTTGATGGCTTGTTCTTCACGAGGCAGTACTTGCTATAGAAATCCTCCGCCATTGACCTGAAAAGGGGATGCTTCGGTTCCTCGGGCGGGGCAGGGGCCTGAACCAATTTCTCGGCCTCCTTGATCAACTTCTCCGCCTGCCTAGCCTTGCGGGGGGCGACCAGGGCTTCGCCATCCGAAAGCCGACGCCGAAGCCTCTCCACTTCGCTTTTGGCTGCAATGGAGTTGACGCTTGGGTAGCGTCCGATCGTGTAGCACTGCGGCTTCCCGCTGGCATCGCGGTATTTGAATAGCCACGATCGAATGGGTGCCTCCGGTTTCCCGGTCACCTGGATGTAAAGGCTCGGGCAGCCATCAATGGGATATCTCTGGACTTTCTTGTCTGGCACTGGAACCAGGGCGAGGATGTTCTTCTCGTTCGCCCTCATGAAACCGCCTCACAGATCCCTCTTGGATGCACTGGTGGGGCGCACGATTACCACGCGGTTACCTCGAAGAGGTGGTCCAGGTAGACGCAGGAATTTTTAAGTCGTTTAGATGCAATGGGGAATTTTCTGGCTAGAGGGCATTTGCTTGACTCTTAATCAGAGGGTCCAGGGTTCGAGTCCCTGAGGAACCACCAGAAACAAAGGGGTTAGAGATGAAAATCTCTGACCCCTTTCCAATTTGCACCGACCACGCACCGACCTGGGCAGACTTCGCGGGAGTTGGTAACGCGGCTTGGGGAATCCGCGCTCCTTGTGGCCCGTCAGAATGATTCGATTTGACGCCCGGTGATGCCGCTTGCTCAAAGGCGCGTAGGCACTGTGTTTGGGCCGTGTTTGTCGGGGCAAAGGGGCGGCAGAATGAATTCCACGGGTCGTCATCGCCTGCTTGTGCAGGGCATCAGAATGGTCGCGACCGTTGCAGGCATTTAGACGAGGCTGGGGGTCCTGACGGGGGTGGCGGCAGAATGCTTGCGATGGCCGCAGCCATTTTGACGGATCGGCCTAAGGTTGTCTTGCCTGGGTAAGCCGAATGGTGACGGGACGTTCTCACGGTCGCTCTCCACCATAAGAAGAAAGGGCCATCGGCCTGACTCCTGCCAGACCAGGTGGCCTGTCCCCACTGTTTAGGACCGAGATAAATGTTAAGGGGCCAGGGGGAGGCTCCTGGGGGGGGAAAGGCGCGGATCCGGGGGATCGGGCGCTGTTTTTTGCCGATTGAGGCCTGGTTTTGTGTTAGGTTCTTCAACCGTCCTGACTCATCCACGCCCGCCTGGGCCTCCGGGCCCCGACGGCTTCCCTTCGCGGAGGTCGTATGAAGCGTTTGGCGAACTGCTTATTGGTGGCAGGGGTCCTGGGGGTGCCCTTGCCTGCGGAGGAGGCGGCGCCCCTCCCGGTCCGGGTGGCGGGGCAGGGGGTGACAGAAGTGCTGATCACCAACCCCATGGCCGGCCGTGCGAGCTTGGCGGGGGTGACGGTGGCACTGAAGGCGGACCCGCCGCTGCCGGGCCTGGTCCTGGTGCTGGTGGCACAGCAGGAGGGGGAGGCGCGGAAGCTGGGCGCGCTGAAACCTGGGGAGCCGCCGCTGGGCTTGGCGGCGGGGGACCTTTCGGCCTGTCGGAACGCTCCGCTCCTGGCCCTGCGCCTCACCCCGCCGGCGGGCGCGGGCCTGGAGGGCACCCTGGTCCTGACCTTCCACAGCCCGGGGGGCGCCGGGGTCCTACCCTGGTCCTACGCCCGCGCCCTGGTGCTGACCCGGTCCGTCCCGACCCGGCAGGGCTCCCCCTTCTCCCTTGCGGCCACGGGGACCCAGGAGGCCCGGGCGGCGATCCCGGCCCCCTTCGGCGCCCTGCCTGACCTCGTCCGGGTCCGGGCGACCCTGGAAGGGGCCCTGGGCGATGTGCGCGCGGACCTGTGGCAGGTGGACGCTGGGGGCGCCGTTCGCTTGTGCGGGCTGCCTGGGGGCGAAGGCCAGGATCTGCCCGTCACCCCGGCCCTTCGGACCGCGAACCTGGACCTGCGGATGCGGGCTGGGCGGAACGTACCAACGGCGGGGGCGGGTTGGCTCCGCCTCGAGGCAGAGGCGGGGGGATCGACCCAGGTGATCCTGTGCCCCGTCGCGTTCACCGCCCTGCCTGAGCCATCGGGCTCGGAGGCGTTGCAACTCGCCTTTCCCGCCGACGGCAAGGGGCCGGCGACTTGCGTCTTCGAAAACCCGTTCCAGGGCCGGCCCCCCGCCTCCCTCAGCCTTGCCGTCACCGGCAAGCTGGAGGACGTGTCGCTGGAACTGGCCACCGCGGAGGCCGGAAAGGAGGGGGTGAAGCTCGCCGACCTCGTCCCCGGCACCCCGGCGGCCCTCGACCCCGCGCGCCTCACGCCCCGGCTCCAGCTCCGGGCGACCCCGAAAAAGCTCGTCACCCTTCCCCAGGTCCTGGACCTCGCCTTCACTCCGGTCGCCGGTGCCCCGGAGCGGCGCATGGTGGTGTACCCGGGCCAGACGGGGGCAGGGGCCGATCCGGACCCGGCCGCGGGGATCGCGGCGCCCATGGGTCTCCGGTCATCCCTGCTGCGGGGTTCCCTGATGCTGGGCACCGAATACAGCAACATGTACCGGACAGATCCCAAGGACGGGTTCCTGTCCAAGAGCGCCGGCATGCTCGAACTGGACCTGGACCACCGATTCAAGTGGGGCAGGCCCGACTACTGCATGCTCGCCCTCAACGTCGGCCTGGGAGGCGCGTTCGGTCCCGACACCCGGAAGGACGACACGGGCTCGACGGTGGCGGGCATCGCCTCGGCGACGCGCGCCTTCCGGGCCTCTCTGGCGTTCGCTCCCATGTGGCTCAGGGATCGTTCCCGGAATCCGGCCGCGCTGGACGCCGGCGGGATCGCCGCGGGACCGATCGTTGGCGTGACCTGGGCCTCGTACCCCCAGACCACCTCCAGCGAGGGCCAGGAAGACAGGATCCGCAGCATCCCCCGGGCCGGCCTGCGCCTGGAGTGGGCCTACGGGGCCTCCACCCACCTGGATTCCTATGCTGAACTTACCTGCCAGAAGGATTCGCTCTTTGTTCAGCCGTGGCGCTTCTCGGCCCTGGGGCGCCTGACCTACCGGGCTCCGGACAGCAGCTTCTCCTTCTATCTGGAGGGCGAGCTGAACAACGGCTTCGGCGGCGCCCGCCGCGACCCCGGGCACATCACCAAGGATGTGGGCTCCCTCCGGGCGGGGATGGTCCTGAGCCTCACGAGTCTCTTCAAGGCACCCGCAAGCAGCAAGACCCCGGCCTCGGGCCGATAGGAGGACGCATGGACGCCTCGATCGCGGCAGTACCGAAGTCCCGGCCGCATGGGTTCGACATCCCGCCGACGAAGGAGATCCGGATCGCGGTGGTGATGTACGGGGGTGTTTCCCTGGCCATCTACATGAACGGCGTGACCCAGGAACTCCTGTCCCTCGTCCGGGCCACGAGCGGGGATCCGCCCCGGGATGGGAGCACGGAGGCGGTGTACCTCGAACTGGCCCGCCACCTCGGCGGCGGCCACGACGGCCCTGGATGGGCCCGGTTCGTGGTGGACCTCATCTCCGGGACCTCCGCGGGCGGCATCAACGGGGTCTTCCTGGCCAAGGCCCTGGCGAAGGGTGGCGACCTGGCCCCCCTCAAGGACGTATGGATCGAGGAGGGGGACCTGGGCAAGCTGCTCAACGACGGGCTCTCCGCCGACCCGTGCGTGCCCCCCCAGGTCCCGCCCCGCTCCCTCCTGAGCGGGGAGCGGATGTACGTGAAGCTTTTCGAGGCCCTGGCCCGGATGGACGCGGCGGCGGTCCCCGCCAGACCGCTGGTGGAGGACCTGGAACTGGCCGTGACCGCGACCGACCTCCTGGGCCGGGTGGTGCCCCTCTCCCTTTCGGACGGGCTGGTGTGGGAGCGCAAGCACAAGCATGTCTTCAGGTTCCGCTATTCGTCCGAGGACGGCGCGGACGATTTCGGCCAGGCCGACACCCCCTTCCTTGCCTTCGCCGCGCGGTGCACCTCCAGCTTCCCGGTGGCCTTTGAACCCATGCAACTGGCCACCGTCCGGAACCTGGTCGGATTCGGGAAGGTGAGCCCCGGCGCCTACCCCCTCTCCGCTCCCGCGGTCTGGGACCAATCCCTGGCGCGCTGGCAGGTCTTCTTCGGGGAGCCCTGCGGCGGGGTCCGGGACGCGGACCGCTACTACACGGACGGCGGGGTGCTCAACAACCGGCCCTTCTCGCCCATCCTCGAGGCCCTGGACCGGGTGAAGGCCGATGTGCCCCACGAGCGGAAGCTGTTCTACATCGAACCCTCCCCTGAACATCCGGAATGGGACCCCTCCGGGAAGGACGCCGAGGGCAGGCCGAAAAGGCCCGATGCCCTGCAGAACGCCCTCGCGGCCCTGGTGGGATTGCCCAGCAAACAGCCGATCCGCGACAGCCTTCTCCAGCTCAAGGACCGCAACGCCCTGATCCGCCGGATCGGGACGATCGTCACGGACGTGGTGGAAACCCTGCTCGGTTCCTTGGACCTGGGGGAGGACTACGAGGCCCGGGCCTTCGACACCGGGCGGTTCCGTGACGAGGTGGCCACCCATCCCGCGCTCCGGGCCTACCAGGGCCTGAAGACGGCTACGGTGATCGAGGACCTGGCCCGTCGCGTGGCCCGGGTCCTGGGTTACCCGGACCGCTCGGAGGAAGTCCTCTCCCTCCAGGCCCTGGTCCGGGCATGGTTCGAAGTGGAGTATGGCCACGACACCATGGCCTTCCTGATCGAGGTGGACATCAGCTACCGGCTGCGGCGGATCCAGTTCGTGAAGGGCCGGATCCAGGCCCTGCTGCGGAAGGATCCGGAGGCCCTGCGCCTGGCGGCGAAACTCTTCGGCCAGGCCGCCTCCGAGGTGGGCACCCCCGCCTTCCGGAGCGAGGCCATGGACCTCTGGCACCACCTCAATCATGAGTATCTTGTGCTGCTCCAATGCTCCCGCAAGGCCCAGTCGGACGCCGCGGGCGGGATCCATGTGGCGATCCGGGACCTGAAATTGGCCCCGGATGACCTGTACTACATCCTCACCGGGAAGTGGGGGGTCCTGGCGGGATCGGCCGTTCCCGCCGACCTGGAACAGATCTCGCACCGGGAGGAGCGGGCCCGGGAACTCCTGCGCAAGGAGGCGATCCGGCTGGGCCTCGACGGCGTGCGGGACGCGATCGTCAACCACTACAGGCCGGCTCTGGAGGTCTCCCGGCAGCACATCAGGAAGGAGCTCGCGGACAGGACGGGCGGCTCTCCCCGGGCGATGGTGCGCCGCGCCGCCTTCCTCTTCTTCGACAACTTCGACTACTTCGACGCCGCCATTCTCCCCATCACCACGGGAACCGACGCCGGGGAGCTGGTCCCGGTGGAGGTCGCGAGGATCAGTCCGGAGGACGCCGTCGCCATCCGGAACGAGGTCCAGGATCGCCGGCCCAAGCTTGCGGGAACGGCCCTGGCCCATTTCGGGGCCTTCCTCGAGCGGTCCTGGCGCAGGAACGACCTGCTCTGGGGCCGGCTCGACGGCGCCGAGCGCCTCATCCGCACCCTGGCCGCGGGTCATATCGGGAGCCCGGCGCTGGTGGACCGGCTCATCGACAAGGCCCATCAGAGGATCATTGCCGAGGAACTGTCCGCGCAGGCGCAGGCCGACGCGGCCGGGCTCGTCCTGGGATCCCTGCTGGAGGACCTGGCGCCCTCGGGCCGGCAGAGCGGCCCGGCGGCGCGGGAGCAGCGGGAGTTGGTGAAGCGCCTGACCGGACTTCCCGTGGGGAGTCCGGATCCCAACCCCGGGCTCATGGCGTTCCTCCTGGGGGCCCTGAATCCCGCCGGGCTGCGGCGGGCGCTCCAGGAGTACGCGCCCTCCCGCGAGCCGAACCGGAAGAACGCGCTGGCCTACCTCTCCCGGTCGGTGCGCATCCTGGGACGGATCCTCGAGGACATCGGGCAGGCCAATAAGCTCCACGGCCAACTCGGCGCGCACCTCGCGCAGGCCGGGAGCTTCCTCTGGGGCCTTGTGCAGGTGTCCATTCCGGGCTCCATGGCGGAGGCGGTGTTCCGCCACTTCACGGCCATGGCCTGCCTGTTCGGGGCGCTGATGGTCGCGACGGGCCTGGCGTTCTCCCTGCCCGTGACCCAGGCGGGCTACGCCATCCTCGTCCTCGCCGTGGCCCTCCATGTCCTCACGCGCGCAGTCCGCTACCGCCTCCTCGGGCGACCCTGGGCCCGGGTCCTCGCCGCCCTCGGGGGGATCCTGGTCCTCCTCGGTCTGGGCTGGTACCTGCTGCCCCAGGTCCAGGCCA
Source organism: Mesoterricola sediminis (assembly GCF_030295425.1). Lineage (NCBI taxonomy): Bacteria > Pseudomonadati > Acidobacteriota > Holophagae > Holophagales > Holophagaceae > Mesoterricola > Mesoterricola sediminis. The sequence continues at coordinate 1,612,397 of NZ_AP027081.1, forward strand.
AGGTGCATGGGCTGGTCCGCTAGCCCCCGATGGGGCGCTGGTCCCGGGCGGGCTTCGGCGCCATACTCCTCCCATGAATCGCCAACTCGAAGCTGCGCTCGATCGCTGGCTGGAGGCCCGCCTCCTGGAGCCGGGCCAGGCGGAGGCCATCCGCCGGTTTGAAACGGAAGGGGAGGGGGCCGGGCGGCTCAGGTGGCCGGTGATCCTCGCCCTGGCGCTGGGCGTCGTGCTCGTGGGGGCCGGGGTGCTCCTTTTCGTGGCGGCCCACTGGAACGCCCTGGCACCGGGGACGCGCTTCGGGCTGGTGCTGGCGCTCGGGGCGGGCTTCCACCTGCTGGGCGGGGCGGCCAGGGAGGGGTTCCCGCGGCTGGCCACGGCCCTCCACGGGGTGGGGACCGGGGTGCTGGGGGCGGGCATCTACCTGGCGGGCCAGATCTTCAACCTGGAGGAGCACTGGCCCGCGGGCCTCCTCCTGTGGACCCTGGGGGCCCTCGCGGGGTGGCTGATCCTCCGGGACTGGGTGCAGGGGCTCCTGCTGGCCCTCCTCGCGCCGGCGTGGCTGGGCTCGGAATGGGTGGAGGCCATGGACGCCGGGGTGCGCGCGCACCACGTGTCCCAGCGGGTGCTGGCGGCGGGGCTCCTGGGCTTCGCGGTGACCTACCTCTCCGCCCGCAGGGGACCCGGCGACGGGCTGATGCGGAAGGCCCTGGCCTGGGCCGGGGGCCTGGGCCTCCTTCCGTTGGGGATCCTGGCGGCGGCCCTGGGGTCGGAGCGCCTGTTCTACGTGGCCGGGCCGGATCCGGCGCCCGGCCTGGTCTGGGCGGGATGGCTGGGGGCCCTGGGCATTCCGCTGGCGGCGGCCTGGGCCCTCCGGGGCCGGGAGGCCTGGCTGAACGGGGTCGCGGCCCTGTGGATCCTGGGGCTCCTGAGGCTCGCCAACCATGCCTGGTTCGTCTACGGCTGGTGCGCCCTGGGCGCGGTGGGGCTCGCGGCCTGGGGCCTCCGCGAGGGGCGGCGGGAGCGGGTCAACCTCGGGGTGGCGGGCTTCGCGCTCACGGTGCTCTGCTTCTACTTCTCGGACGTGATGGACATGCTGGGCCGGAGCCTGGGGCTCATGGGCCTGGGGATCGTCTTCCTGGCGGGGGGCTGGGGGCTGGAGCGGGTCCGGCGCCGGCTCAACGCGCGCATCGGGGGAGGTGCGGCATGAGGCTCGCGGGCCGATCCCTTCTGCTGGCGGGGGTCCACCTCGCCCTGCTCCTCAGCCTGGGCGGGAAGCTGCTCGTGGACAGGGCCACCCGGCCCCGGGGCTGGTTCCGGGCGGCCCCGGTGGACCCGATGCTGCCCGTGCGCGGGCGGTACGTGGCCCTGGCCCTGGAGGTGCCCTTGCGGGGCGCCGCGCCCGCGTCGGCGCTGACGCCCCCGCGTCCCGGCCTCTTCGGGTCCCGTTCGTTCCCGGTGCGGCTGGAGGCCGACGGGGGCATCCACGCGGTGGCCGCGCCGGCGGATTCCCGGGGGCCGGACCTGCACTGGGCGACCCTCCCGGACGCGGCCCTGGCGCTGCCCGAGGACCGCCGCTACGTGCGGATCTCCGAGGGGATGGCCTTCTTCTTCCCCGCGACGGCGCGGGACCCCTCCCTCCGCCCGGCGGGGGAGGAACTGTGGGTGGAGGCGACGCTGCCCCGCCGGGGGCCCCTCCGGCCCATCCGGCTCGGCGTGAAGAAGGACGGCGAGCTGCGGCCCTGGAAGCCCTGAGCGCGCGGGGCCCGCGGGGCCGGCCCCGCGGGTCCCGCCCGGGCTTCAGTCGGCGATGAACTCGCCGGTGTCCAGGATGGCGATCTCCCCGTTCAGGAAGGCGGCGTCGTAGCCCTGCTCCCGAAGGAGGTGGTAGGCCAGTTCCGCGCGCATGCCGGTGGAGCAGTGGACGAGGACGCGCTGGCCGCGGGGGACCTCCGCGAGGCGGCCGCGCAGCTCCGGCTCGGGGATGGCGAGGGCGCCCTTGAGGCGGCCCGTGGCCACCTCGTCCGGATTTCGCACGTCCAGGATGACGGCCTTGCGGTCGGCGGGGGCGAGGGCCGCGATGCGGGTGAACTCGGCGGCGGGGATGGCGCCGGGCCGGAGCTTGGGGACGAAGTCGACGGTCCGGGCCAGTTTGCCGGTGGTGGTGGGGAGGCCCGCCGCGCGCCAGGCCCCGAAGCCGCCGAGGAGGGTGTTCACGCCCGGGTAGCCGGCCTGGGCGATGCGCTCGGCCAGGGCCCTGGCGGCGGGGCCGCCGTCGGCGTCGACGACCAGGACGGGGGGCTTCACCTTGGGGGCGGGGAAGGTCTGGAGGAGGGCCTCCAGCCGGGCCGGATCGGCGGCCACCGCCCCCGCGGGCGCGCCCTGCTCGGCGGCGGCGCCGCGCAGGTCCAGGATGACGGCGGGCATGGCCTTGGCCAGGAAGGCCTCCCTGAAGCTGTCGGCGCTGATGACCCCCGCGTGGCGGGTGTACCAGCCCGGCATGCCGTCCACGAACACCTTCACGTTGGTGTAGCCCAGCTTCTGCGCCTTCCGGGAGGAGCCGGGGCTCATGTTGCAGGTCTTGCCGCTGCAATAGTAGATGATCAGCTTGTGCTTGTCCGCGGGAAGGCGGTCGGTGAGCTTGTCGAAGGCGGGGAAGGGGAGGTTGATGGCGGTGGGGATGCTGCCCTCCTGGAACCGGGGCTGGGGCCGGCAGTCCACGAGCAGGTAGTTCCCCTTCTCGGGGCCGAGGGCCACCAGCTTCTCCAGGTCGGCGAAGGCGAGGGTCTCGTTGGCGGCGAGGGCCACGGGCGGCTTCACGGACACGCGGGTGGCGGTGCGGATCCCGTCCTTCTCGACGTACTCGACGCGCACCTCGTGGCCCTTCTTGATGAGCTTGAGGGTGTCCTCGGCGGTCGCGCCGGCCTCCCGGGCCTCCACCTTCAGGGCGGCCTTGTCGTAGCGGAGCACTTCGATGGCGTCGTCGATCCTGAGCTGGAAGGCGCCGTTCTTGGCGATGAGGTTGTCGAAGTTGCCGCGCAGGTTGCCCGGCGCCGTGGTGTGGCAGTTGGCGCAGATCTTCGCCATCACGGGGCGGGGCGGGGCCTGGGCGGTGCCCGGGAGGGCGGACGCGGCGAGGAGGAGGGCGGTGAGGGTTCGCATGGGGGCTCCGGGGCTGGATGGGGATGGAGAGGTTGTATCAAATAACCATTTGTTTGAATACCTAATTGTCGATGATGGGGTCGGGTTTCGATCCCCCGGGGATGCTGGTACCTTGGCGGGAGCATGCGGACCCCCTCTCCGACCCACCCTGGCCGCGCGCCGCGGACCCCCTACGGGGGCGGCCAGGACCTGGTCCCGGAGACGGCCTTCGAGGGGATGGCCTTCGAGGGGCAGGACTTCGGGGGGCAGTCGTCGGACCTGGTCGCCTTCCGGGGCTGCGACCTGGGGCGGGTCTCCTTCGCCAACGGGACCCTGTCCCGGGTGGAGTTCGGCGACTCGGTCCTGGAGGCCTGCGATCTGGCCAACGCCCGCTGGGAGCGGGCCCACCTGGCCGGGGCGCGGTTCTCGGGATGCCGGCTGGTGGGCCTCGACCTCACGGGGGCGCTGCTGCGGCGGTGCCGGCTGGAGGCGTGCAACGCCTCCCTGGCGTGCTTCCGGGACGCCTCCCTCCGGGAGGTGCGCTTCCAGGACTGCGACCTGCGCGGCAGCTCCTTCCAGGGCGCGGACCTGCGGGGGGTCTCCTTCGCGGGCTGCGACCTGGCCGAATGCCAGCTCTCCTTCGCGAAGCTGGGCGGCGCGGATCTGCGGGGGGCCCGGATCGAGGGGCTGCGCGTGCGCATCGAGGACCTGAAGGGGCTGATCGTGGATCCGGTGCAGGCGGCGTACCTGGCCGGGCTGATGGGGCTCCGGATCCTGCCCTGAGCGGCGAAACAGACAAGCGAAGCGGCTTGATCGTGACGCCCGGCCGGTTCATGCTCCCAGCATGCACCTGGACCACGTGGAGATCGTCAACTACCAAGGCATCGCCCGCCTGCGGGTCCAGCTGGAGCCGGACGCCACGGTCCTCTTCGGGGAGAACGCCTGGGGCAAGACCAGCCTGGTGGCGGCCCTGCAGAGCACGCTGGGCGGGCGGGGCTTCACCGAGGCCGACTTCCACCGGGTCGCCAACGACCGCACCACCATCGCCCGGCACCTGAGCGTCACCCTGGCCTTCCAGGGGGAGCCGGAACCCGGCCTGGCGGAGGCCGGATGGCGGGACGGCCAGGGCGCCTTCCACGTGGTGCTCCAGTGGGCGGGGCGCCGGATGGCGCGGGGCCAGTGCCGGGTGCGCCTGCGGTTCCTGGACCGGCTGGGGCGGGAGCTGCCCCTGGACGAGGAGGCGGTCGCTGCCCGGGCGGCGGAGGTGGTCCGCACCCATCCCCTCGTGGTCTTCCGGGAACTGCGCCTGGCGGACGGGATCCTGGCGCCGGCCATGGCCACGGACCTGGAGCTGCACGAGGATCCGGAGAAGGCCGTGGGGCGGGTCTTCCAGCGCCTGCTGGCCGTGCCCCACCAGGTGCACCCGGGGGAGCTGGCCCGGGGGCTCGAGGCCCTCAAGCGCGTCGCCCAGCGCCGGCCGGACCTCTTCCGCGCCCTCCACGGCGACGGGGAGGCGCCCCTGCGCCGGGCCTCGGACATCGCGGACGCGCCGCTGGGGCTGCAGGAAGGCAATTCCCTGGCGGACCTGGCCCGGCACGCGGGGGCCGGCATGCGCCAGGTGGCCCTCCTGACGCTGGTGGGCGCCATGCTGGAGGCGGAGGCCTCGGCGCCGCAGGGCGACGGCGCCAGCCCCCTGCTGGTCCTGGAGGACCCGGAGACCCACCTGCATCCCATCCAGCTGGCGACGGCCTGGAACCTGGTCGCCCAGCTCTCGGTGCAGAAGGTGGTGACCAGCGCCAGCGCCTCGCTCATGGCCGGCTTCCCCCTGCGGGCCCTGCGGCGCCTGGTGCGCCGCAGCGGGGACACGGCGGTCTTCCCGGATCCGGACGGGCCCGCCCTGGGCCCCACCGACGTGCGCCGGGTGGCCTTCCACGTGCGCACGCACCACGCGGACACGCTGTTCGCGCGGGTGTGGCTGCTGGTGGAGGGGGAGACGGAGAGCTGGCTCCTGCCCGAGCTGGCGCGGGTCTGGGGGCTCCACTTCCCCCTGGAGGGGGTCCACTGCGTCCCCTTCGCCCAGGCGGGGCTCGGGCCCCTGGTGGCCTTCGCGGACCGCTTCGGGATCCCCTGGCACCTGGTGGCCGACGGGGACGACGCGGGCCGCCATTACGTGTCCAAGGCCCGGGGCCTCCTCCGGGGGCGCCCGGAGGCGCGCCACATCACGGCCCTCCCGGACCTGGACCTGGAGCACTTCCTGTGGCGGGAAGGGTACGAGGACGTCTACCGGCGCGCCGCGGGACCGGCGGCGCCCGGGGCGGACGCGTCGACGGTGATCCACCAGGCGCTCCGGGCCTGCTCCAAGCCGGGCATGGCCCTGGAGGTGGCCGAGGCGGCCGGGAGCCGGGGCCCCGCGGGCATCCCCCGCCTCCTGGGGCGGCTCTTCGGGATCCTCCGGGAGAAGGCCGTCCACCCCTGAGGGGATCTCGGACTTGTAATTCGGAAAATTCCGAATTATGCTGGCCCCGAGCCCCGATGGGGGCGCCGGAGCCGCCGTGGATCGACACCTGCCTTCGCTGACGGACCGCCTCAAGGCCGTCGCCAATCCCCTCCGCCTGCGGGTGCTCGCCCTCGTGGGGGCGGGGGAGCTCTGTGTGTGCCAGGTGGCCGAGACCCTGCAGGTGCCCCTCTCCTCCGTGTCCGAGGCCCTGCGCGAACTCCGGCGGGCCGGCTACATCGTGGAACGGAAGGCGGGCCGCTGGGTCCACGTCTCCGTGCCGGCCGAAGGCCTGAGCCCCCTCCAGCGGGCCCTGGTGGGGGAGGCCATGGCCACGCCCGAGGCCGCCGAGGACCGGCGCCGCGCGGTGGAGGTGAACGCCCGGCCGGTTCAGGAGGTCTGCTGCAAGGCCCAGGCGGCGGAGGGGAGCCATGCCTGAGCCCACCTGCTGCGCACCTGCCCAGCCGGATCCCGCCCCCCGCGCCGGGTTCTGGCGCCGGGGCGGCTGGCTCCTCGTCGCGCTTCCCGCCTGGATCCTGGCCTACCGGGCCCTGAAACCCTTGGCGGACGCCCTGGCCTTCCGGGGCCTCGGGCTCGCCCCGGGCAGCCACCTGGGCGAGGCCGTGGCCTTCCTGGCCTACGACCTGCCCAAGGTGCTGCTGCTCCTGACGGCGGTGGTGTTCGGCGTGACCTTCCTCCAGACGTTCGTGAGCCCCCGCCGGGTCCGGGACGCGCTCGCGCGCCGGGCGGCGGGGGCGGGGAACGTGATGGCGGCCCTCTTCGGGATCGTGACGCCCTTCTGCTCCTGCTCGGCGGTGCCTCTCTTCATCGGATTCCTGCGGGCGGGGGTGCCCCTGGGCGTGACCTTCAGCTTCCTGGTGGCCGCCCCCATGGTCAACGAGGTGGCCCTTGGCCTGCTCCTGGCCATGTTCGGGTGGAAGATCGCCGCCCTCTACGCGGGGACGGGGGTGGCCATCGCCGTCTTCGCGGGCCTGGTGCTGGGGCGCCTCCGGATGGAGCACCAGCTCGAGGACTGGGTCCAGGCCGCCCTGGCGGCGCCGGTCCTGGGCGAGGGGGAGGAGACGCGGCCCGGATGGACGGAGCGCGTCGACGAATCGGTCCGCGGCGTCCGGGACATCGTGGGCAAGGTCTGGCCCTACATCGCCGCCGGCATCGCCGTGGGCGCCTTCATCCACGGGTTCGTGCCGGAGGGGCTCATGGCCGGGGTGCTGGGACGCCAGGCCTGGTACAGCGTTCCCCTCGCGGTGCTCGTGGGCGTTCCCCTCTACAGCAACGCCGCCGGGATCCTGCCCATCGTGGAGGCCCTCCTCGCCAAGGGGGCGGCCCTGGGCTCCACCCTCGCCTTCATGATGGCCGTCATCGGGCTGTCGCTGCCGGAGGCGGTGATCCTCCGCAAGGTCCTCAAGCCCCGGCTCATCGGCGCCTTCGTGGGCGTCGTCGCCGCGGGCATCCTCGCCGTCGGCTACCTCTTCAACGCCATCCTCTAGGAGATCCCCATGCTCATCGAAGTCTTCGGCCCCGGCTGCGCCAAGTGCGAGACCCTCCTCCGGAACGCCCAGGCCGCCGCGGCCCAGGCCGGGGGCGACCACGCCGTCGTCAAGATCCACGATTACGCGGCCATGGCCGCCCGCGGGATCCTCTCCACCCCGGCCCTGGCCCTGGACGGCCAGGTGAAATTCCAGGGGAAGGTGGCCAGCGCCGACGAGATCGCCGCCCTCATCCGCGGCTGAGACCAGGAGGTTCCCCATGCGTCCCCGCCTTGCCGCGGCGGCCTTCGCCGCCATCGCGCCCCTCGCCCTTTCCGCCCAGGTCCCGGCCCTGGACCCGGCGGGCCTGGCCCAGGCCCTCAAGGGCGGAACCTGGGCCGTCATCGAGTTCGGCGGTCCCGCCTGCGTCCCCTGCAAGCGGATGCAGCCGGTCCTCGCCGCCGTTCAGGCGCGGCTGGGCGCCAAGGCCGTCGTGCGGAACGTCTACCTCACCGAGCACCCCAAGGTGGCCGGCGCCCACAAGGTCATGGTGATGCCCACCCAGGTCGTCTTCGCCCCCGGGGGCAGGGAAGTGCTTCGCCACGTGGGCTACTGGGAGCAGGCCGACTTCCTCGCGGCCCTGGCCAAGGCCGGGCTGGAATGATTCCCGGCTTCCTGGAGCGGCTCGCGGAGGGCGTCACCCAGGCCCCGCCCCTCCAGCAGGTGGGGATCGCCTTCGCGGGGGGGCTCCTCACCTCCGCCAATCCCTGCGTCCTGGTGGCGGCGCCCCTCGTGGTCGGCTTCGCCGGGGGCACGGAGGCCGGCCGCCGGCATCCCGCCCTCTTGTCCGGCGCCTTCGTCCTGGGCCTGGCCGGCGCCTTCACCCTGTTGGGCCTGGCCGCCGCCCTGACGGGCACCCTCCTCGGCGATGTGGGGTGGGGCTGGAAGGCTGCCCTCGGGGTCGTGCTCCTCCTGGTGGGCCTGCACCTCGCGGGCTGGGTGCGCTGGCTGCCCGCGCCGGATCCCGCGCGGCTGCGGCGCTTCCAGGGCGCGGGGCTCCTGGGGGCCTTCGCCCTGGGGGGCCTCACGGGCACCCTGTCCGCCCCCTGCGCGACCCCGGCCCTGGCGGCGGTGCTGACCCTGGTGGCCCTGCAGCGGCGCATCCTCTGGGGGGGCGCGCTGCTGTTCGCCTATGCCCTGGGCCACGGCCTCCTCCTCTTCCTGGCCGGCACCTCGTCGGGCTGGGTGCAGCGGTTCACCCGGAACCGGCGCTCCGCGGCCCTGGCCACGGCCTTTTCCCGGGGGATGGGCCTGCTCCTGCTGGCCTGCGCGGCCTGGGTGCTGGTGCTCGCTTGGCAGGCGGCTGTGGCCGGTTGACCCTTCGCGCCGGCGGGGGCTTTCGCCTAGATTTCTATTGCTCTAGTTTTGTCGAAATATACACTGGGGCCATGGCACCCTCCGACCCCGTCCTCGACCTCCACGTGCGGCGCCTCAAGGCCCTGGGGCACGCGGCCCGCCTTGCCATCGTCCGGGTGGTGGTCCAGGGCCCCGAGGGGGGCACGCCGGCCGGGGAGATCCAGGCCCGGCTCGGCATCCCCGGTTCCACCCTCAGCCATCACCTTTCGGAACTGACCCAGGCGGGCCTCCTGCAGCCCTCGCGCCAGGGGACCACGATCCGGTACGCGGCCTGCTTCGACCATCTGCGGGCCCTCACCGACTACGTCTGGGAGAACTGCTGCGGCAGCGGGCGCTGCGGCCCGGACTGCCCGTGAAAGGAGGCCCCATGCCCCTGTCCGACCATCCAACCCACACGACCGTCCGCAAGGCCTACGGGAAGATCGCGTCCGCCGGCGCGGGATGCTGCGGGCCCGGCTCCTCCTGCTGCGGCGGCGCCCGGCCCTCCGAGGTGGCCCTGGGCTTGGGCTACGCCGGCGACGACCTGGCGCGCCTGCCCGAGGGGGCGAACCTGGGCCTCTCCTGCGGCAATCCCACGGCCATGGCGGAGCTCCGGCCCGGCGAGACGGTGCTCGACCTCGGCTCCGGCGCGGGAATGGACGCCTTCCTCGCCGCGCAGCGTGTCGGCGCTTCGGGCCACGTGCACGGGGTGGACATGACCCGGCAGATGGTGGCCCGGGCCCGCGCCAACGCCGCCGAGTTCAAGCGCCGCACCGGCCTGGCCAACCTCACCTTCCATCTCGGCCAGATCGAGGCGATCCCCCTTCCCGACGCGTCGGTGGACGTGGTCCTCTCCAACTGCGTCCTGAACCTCAGTCCGGACCAGCCCCGGGTCTGGCGGGAGATCGCCCGGGTCCTCCGTCCCGGGGGCCGCGTCTCCATCTCGGACATGGTGCTGCTGCGGCCCCTCCCCGACGAGGTCCGCGGGGACGTGGAGGCGCTGGTGGGATGCATCGCCGGGGCCTCCCTTGCGGACGACGTGGCGCGCATGATGCGGGAGGCGGGCCTGGAGGAGGTCCGGCTCCTGCCCAAGGAAGGCGCCCTGGAGGCCATGCTTCCGGAGGACGATCCCATGGCCGCGCGGCTCCGGGCGCTCCTCCCGGAGGGGACGCGCCCCGCCGATTTCGTGGCCAGCCTCATCCTTTCCGCCCGCCGACCCGCCTGAACGAGGTGCCCATGACCGCCACGCCCCGTCTCTCCTTCCTGGACCGGTTCCTCACCCTCTGGATCTTCCTGGCCATGGGCCTGGGCGTCCTGCTGGGCTACGCCGCGCCCGGCTTCAACCGGGCCATCAACGCCTGGAACGTGGGCACCACGAGCGTGCCGCTGGCGGCGGGGCTGATCCTGATGATGTACCCGCCCCTGGCCAAGGTGCGGTACGAGGAACTGCACCTGGTCTTCCGGAACCCGCGGGTGCTGCTGCTCTCCCTGGTCCAGAACTGGGTCATCGGCCCGGTGCTCATGTTCGCGCTGGCGGTGATCTTCCTGCGGGACCGGCCCGAGTACATGCTGGGCCTCATCATGATCGGCCTCGCCCGGTGCATCGCCATGGTCATCGTCTGGAACGACCTGGCCAAGGGCGACACGGAGTACTGCGCTGGGCTGGTGGCCTTCAACTCGATCTTCCAGGTGCTCTTCTTCAGCGTGTACGCGTGGTTCTTCGCCACGGTCCTGCCGGCGAAGCTGGGGCTCCAGGGCGCCGCCGTGAACGTCACCATCGGGGAGATCGCGCGGTCCGTCCTCATCTACCTGGGCATCCCCTTCCTCGCCGGTTTCCTGACCCGGACCGTCCTGGGGCGGATCAAGGGGCTCGACTGGTACCACCGCGCGTTCGTGCCGCGCATCGGTCCCCTGACCCTGGTGGCGCTGCTCTTCACCATCGTGGTGATGTTCAGCCTCAAGGGGGAGGCGATCGTGAAGCTGCCCCTGGACGTGGTGCGCATCGCCGTGCCGCTGCTCATCTACTTCGTCGTCATGTTCCTCGTGAGCTTCTGGCTGTCGCGGAAGGCGGGGGCCACCTACCCGCAGGGGGCCACCCTCAGCTTCACCGCCGCGAGCAACAATTTCGAGCTGGCCATCGCGGTGGCGGTGGCCACCTTCGGCATCCACCACGGGGCGGCCTTCGCCGCCGTCATCGGCCCCCTGGTGGAGGTCCCCGCCCTCATCGGCCTGGTGAACGTGGCCCTGTGGCTGCGCAGGCGCTGGTGGCCGGATTCGGACGAGACGGTGGCGAAGGCCGGCTGCTGCGGCTGACCGGGGAAAGGAGGCCGCCATGGCGGACGGCGCGCGACCGGGCATGGTGATCCAGGGGCTGTGGTTCCTGGGGCCCCGGGAGGCCCTGGAGCAGCTCAGCGCCGGCGCGGTCCTCGTGGACCTGCGCAGCGACGCGCTGGTGGAGATGAAGGCCTTCTCCGTGCCCCGCCTCGTGCGCGTGCCCCACCTCCAGGTGGCGGAACGCGCCGGCGACCTGCCCCGGGCGGTCCTGCTGATCCTGGCCGACGCCTCGGGGGTCTACACCCGGGCCGCGGCCCGGACGCTCCTGGCGGCGGGCTTCGACCGGGTGGCCTGCCTCAACGGGGGCATGCTGGCCTGGGACCAGGAGGGCCTGCCCCTGGTGACCGATCCCGACGCCCTCCTCCACGGCGACTGCGCCTGCGTCATGCGGTCCCGCAAGGACCGCCGCCCCTGACCGGAGCCCCCAGGGCACCCCTCCGCCGACGGGGCGGCCACGGGGGTTGACAGATATTTCGATAGAACTAGAATTATGGAAACAATGGGCCGGTGCCCGTCCTTTCCAGGGAGTTTCCATGCGCATCGTTCGACGTGAATCCAGGGCGGTCCTGACGGAGGCCTGCTGCGGCGGGGCGGGGGGCTGCGGCTGCTCGGTCCCGCCCGCCGGGGCGGGGCGGGGGCTCGCGGATTGGGTCCGGTGGGCGCCTCCGGTCCTCGCGGCGGGCGTGGCCCTCTACCTGGGCCTGGAACCCCTGGCCCGGTTCCTCACCGCCCGCGTCCTGGGGCTGGACCCCGCCTCGCGCCTGGGCGGGGCGGTGGCCTTCTTCCTCTACGACGCGCCCAAGGTGCTCCTCCTCCTGGGCGCGGTCACGTTCGCGGTGGCCTTCCTCCAGAGCTTCCTCGACCCGGCCCGGACCCGGGCGCTCCTGGCCCGGCGCCGGGGCGCGGCCGGCAACCTCCTGGCCAGCCTCTTCGGCATCCTCACCCCCTTCTGCTCCTGCTCGGCCGTGCCCCTCTTCATCGGGCTCGTGCGGGTCGGCGTGCCCCTGGGCGTGACGTTCAGCTACCTGGTGGCCGCGCCCATGATCAACGAAGTCGCGCTGGTGCTGCTCCTGGCCATGTTCGGGTGGAAGCTGGCCCTGCTCTACGCGGGGACCGGGGTGGCCCTGGCGGCCGCGTCGGGGTGGATCCTCGGGCGGTTCGACCTCGCCTCGGCGGTGGAGCCCTGGGTGGCGGAGGGCCGGGCCGATTCCGGGACGGCCCCCGCGGGGCCCCTGGGGCTGGCAGTCCGCTTGGACCGGGCCCTGGCGGGCGCCCGGGAGACGGTGGGGAAGGTCTGGCCCTACGCCCTGGCCGGCATCGGTGTCGGCGCCTTCCTCCACGGCTACATTCCCGAAGGCCTCCTGGCGGGGTTCATGGGGCGCGGCTCCTGGTGGACGGTGCCCCTGGCGGTCCTCATCGGGGTGCCCCTCTACGCCAGCACCGCCGTGGTGCTGCCCATCGTCCAGACCCTGCTGGCCAAGGGGGCCGCGCTGGGAACCGTCCTGGCCTTCATGATGGCGGTGACGGCCCTGTCCCTGCCCGAGGTGATCCTGCTCCGGCGGGTGCTCCGGCCGCGCCTCATCGCGCTGTTCCTCGGCGTGGTCACCGTGGGCATCATCGGCGTGGGGTGGCTCTTCAACGCGCGCCTGTAGCCGCCGGAAGGGGAACGGGGGGATAATGGATGTTTCCCCTTCAATCGGAGCCTCCGCCTTGACCCTGCGTTCCTGTTGCCTGCTCTGCATGTTGGCCCTGCCGGCCCTGGCCCAGGTGGAGGGGACCTGGGACCTGGTCCAGGCCCCGGACCTGGAGGCGCAGGTGGCGGCGGCGACGAAAGGCCTGCGCCCCGCCGAAGCGGACCGGGCGCGCCGCCGCCTTCAGGTGGTCCGGGCGGCCCCCCGGAGAATCACCCTCCGCCACGCGGGGGGCCGGTTCCACGCCGAAGCCGAGGGCGAGCCCGCCCTGGACGTGCCCGACACGGGCCGGGCCGTGCCCTGGACCGGGCCGGACGGCGGGACCTACCTGGCCGCGGTCCGCCGGGAAGGGAAGGCCCTCGTCCAGACCCTGATGGGCGAGGACGGCATGCGCGCCTGGACCTACCGCCTCGAGGGCCTGGTCCTGAGGGTGCGCGTGGAGAGCAAGGGGCTGCTGCTGCGCCGGCCCCTGGTGTACACCCTGGTCTACCGGCGCGCGCCCGCGGAGGGCGGCCGCCGCTGAGGCTGCGCTTTCCGGCCCGGGACCCGTGGCGGACCGAGTCTTTAAATGAGGTGAATGAACGGGTTGCGTTTCAGTCGAAGCGCTCTTAAAACACCCCGGAAACTTCACCAAAGATCTCGTTGCCGCCCGTCCGGAAGCGGAAAACCATCAAGGGAGCGGCGACCCCGTCCACGCCTGGACTTCCGGGCCCCCCATCCCACAGTCGGAGCGAGCATGAACGGCTTCATTCAAGCGGCCGCAGCGGCAGCGCTGTGCGCCTCCCTGGCGGCGCAGGCCCCCCCCATCCTGGAGCGCACCCTGCCCAATGGCTTCCAGGTGCTGCTCGTGGAGCGCCATGACGAGCCGTCCATCTCCTGTGGGTGGGTGGTGCGGGCCGGAAGCGCCAATGAGCGGCCCGGCATCACGGGCGTGGCCCACCTCTTCGAGCACATGATGTTCAAGGGCACCCGCACCATCGGCACCCGGGACGCGGTCCGCGACGGCGAGCTGAACCGGAAGCAGGACGAGGTGATGAAGACCGTCCGGGAGGAACAGGCCCTCCTCTGCGAGCGCCTGCGCCGCGGCGAGATCCAGGACCTGCGGGACCCCGCGGCGCGCACGCCGCGCCTCCAGGCCGCCCTGGCGGAGCTGGACGCCCTGGTGAAGGCCCAGCGCGCCCTCATCGTGAAGGACGAGCTGCCCAAGGTCTACGGCCAGGCCGGGGCCACGGGCCTGAACGCCAACACCACCACCGACCGCACCTTCTTCCACATCGATGTGCCCGCCAACAAGCTGGAGCTCTGGGCGTGGCTGGAGTCCGACCGGCTCCTGGACCCGGTGTTCCGGGAGTTCTACAGCGAGCGCGACGTGGTCCTGGAGGAGCGCCGCATGCGCGTGGAGGCGACGCCCACGGGCCGGGCCATGGAGACCTTCCAGGCCATGCAGTGGCAGGCCAGCCCCTACAGCTGGCCCGTCATCGGCTGGCCCAGCGACATCTCCAGCCTGACCCGGGACCAGGCCGACGCGTTCTTCGCGACGTACTACGCCCCCGGCAACATCACGCTCATCCTGGTGGGCGACTTCAAGGCCGAGGAGGCCATGGCGACCCTCACCCGCTACTTCGGGCGGGTCCCCGCGAACCCCGTCCCGCCGCCGCCGGTCACCGTGCTGGAACCGCCCCAGGGCGGGGAGCAGCGCCTGACCGCCGATGTCGAGGCCACCCCCTTCGTGCTGATCGCCCAGAAGGCCGTGCCCTCCGTCCACCGGGACGCCGCGGCGCTGGACATCCTCGCGGCCATCCTGAACGGGGATTCGGGCCGCCTGAAGCGCGCCCTCGTGCAGGGCCGGGGCGCCGCCATCGAGGCGGGCTGCGGCTTCGAGGGCCAGAAGTACGGCGGCACCTTCCGCCTCTACGCGGCCCCGGTGCCCGGGAAGGGCCCGGAGGAGCTGGAGGCCCTCCTGCTCGACGAGATCCGGGCCGTCCAGGACCAGGGCGTCACGGACCACGAGCTCCAGAAGGTGAAGAACCAGATCGCCGCCTACACGTACCGGCGCATGGAGCGGAACGGGGACCTGCGGGACCAGCTCGCCGAGGCGGTGTCCGCCGGCACCTGGCGGGACTTCCTGGCCGAGCCGGAGCGCCTCCAGGCCGTGACCCGCGAGGACGTGCAGCGGGTGGCCCGGACCTACTTCGCCCGCGAGGGCCGCAACACCCTGGTGGTCCGCCGGAAGGAGACCAAGTGATGTACCGCCCCCTCCTCCTCGCCCTGGCCGCGGGCCTGGCGCTGCAGGCCCAGGCCATCCCGCCCCGGCCCGAGGCCATCGCGTTCAAGCCCCTCGCCTTCACCGTCCCCAAGGCGGGCGCCTTCAAGGCCGCCCTCTCCAACGGCATCCCGGTCTACATCGCGGACGAGCCCGGAGGGCTCCCCCTCGTGCGGATCCGCGTCTTCATCAAGGGCGGCTCCTACCTGGATCCCGCGGGCAAGGAGGGCCTGGCCGCCCTCGCCGGGGCCCAGATGCGCGCCGGCGGCACCCGCCGCACCCCGGCCGCGGCCCTGGACGAGCGGCTCGAGTTCCTGGCCGCCGACCTCCAGGCCCAGCTGGGCGAGACCTCGGGCTCCCTCGCCCTGGACATCCTGGACAAGGACCTGCCGGAAGGGCTGGACCTGCTCATGCAGGTGCTGACCCAGCCGGCCTTCGCCCCGGAGCGGCTGGCGGAGGCCAAGCGCGCCCTCCGCCAGGGCCTGGCCTCCCGGAACGACCGGCTCGACACCATCGCGGGGCTGGAGATGCCGCGCCTCCTCTACGGGGAGGGGCACTTCACCCGCGCCGGGGCCACCGCCGCGAGCGTGGACGCCATCACCCGGGAGGATCTGGCGGCCTTCCACGCGCGGCTGCTCCACCCCGCCAACCTGGTCGTTTCCGTCTCCGGCAAGTTCCAGCGCAAAGCCATGCTGGCCCGCCTCGACGCGACCCTGGGCCGGCTCACGGCCGGGTCCGCCGCGCGGGTGAGCCCCGCGGTGCCCGCCCCGGCCTACCGGGCCAGGCCCGGCATCTACGTGATGGACAAGGCGGTGCCCCAGAGCCTGGTGCGCTGGAGCCTCCCGGGCCTGCGCCGCACCGACCCGGACTGGGCCGCCGCGACCGTGCTCAACCGCATCCTGGCCGGGGGCGACTTCACGGCCCGCCTCACCAAGAAGATCCGCAGCGACGAGGGCCTCACCTACGGCATCGGCGGCGCCTTCGGCGACGGTCCCTACTGGCGGGGCAACTGGAGCGGCCAGTTCCAGACCCGCAACGCCTCCGTCGCCTACGCCCTGAAACTCTTCCTGGCCGAGGTGGAGCGCATCAAGCGCGAGCCCGTGCCCGCCGAGGAGCTGGCCTCCATCCAGGCCGGGATCGTGGAAGCCTTCCCCGCCCGGTGGGGCCGGAAGGCCGGCGTCGTGGACCTCTTCGCCAGCGAGCGCCTGGTTGGCTGGCCCGAGGACGGGTGGGCCGACTACCGCGCGCGCATCCAGGCCGTCACGGCGGAGGATGTGCAGCGGGTGGCCCGGACGTACCTGGACCCCGCGAAGCTGGTCCTCCTCGTGGTGGGCAAGGCCGACGAGGTCCTGGCCGGGGACCGGGACCATCCCGGCGCCCTCGCGGACGTGGCGCCGCTCCCCGTGGTGCGCCTGCCCCTGCGCGACCCCCTGACCCTGAACCCCCTTTCCTGAGGTCGTCCATGCTCCTGTCCCGTTTCCTGCCGGTCCTCCTCCTCGTCTTCGCATGGGCGGGCCGGGGCCTCGCGGCCGATCCCAGGATCGGCGTCGCCTTCGAGAAGGGCGAGGTCGTCCTCACCGTCCCCAAGGGGACCCACATCAAGAAATCCTTCACCGAGGTGCGCCTGGAGGGCGCCGGCCGGATCCAGGCGGGGCCCCTGCCCAGGGCCGACGGCAAGGACGAGCTCGGCGACGACGTCTTCCACGGCATCGTGCGCATCCCCGTGGCCGGCCAGGGCCTCCAGGGGGAGGCGCGGCTCGTGGTCACCTACCAGGCCTGCACGGAGGGCGAGGGCGGCAACTGCTACCCGCCCACCGACGTGCCGTTGACCGTGAGGGCCGCGGACCTGAAGCCGATGCCGGAGCCCAAGGCGAAGGCCGGGGCCGCTCCGGCCCAGGCCTCCCCGGCCGCCGCGGCCTCCCCGGCTCCGCAGGCCGCGCCCGCCCCTGAAGCCGCACAGCCCGCGCCCGCCGCGGCCCCCGCCCATGCCGAGCCCCCCGCGCCGGCCGCCAAGGATAAAGGCTTCCTCCTGGGCCTCCTCGTGGTCTTCCTGGCGGGGCTCGGGGCCTCCCTCACGCCCTGCGTCTACCCCATGATCCCCATCACCATGGCCATCATCGGCGCCAAGGGCGGCGGCAGGCTGAAGGGCTTCTCCCTCTCCTTCGTCCTCGTCCTGGGCATGGCCGTCACCTACACGGTGCTGGGCGTCGTCGCGGCCCGGAGCGGCGCCACCTTCGGGGCCTTCGCCCAGAAGGCCGCCTTCCTCGTGCCCGTGTCCGCGCTCTTCGCGGTCTTCGCCCTGTCCCTCTTCGGCGCCTTCGAGATCAGCCTGCCCCAGGGCCTCCAGAACCGCCTCCAGGGCGGCGGCCCCCGCAAGGGCTACGCCGGCGCCTTCTTCATGGGCCTCGTCCTGGGTCCCCTGGCCGCGCCCTGCGTCGGCCCCATCATCGGCACCGTGCTGGTGGGCATCGCCCAGAAGGGCAGCATGGTCCTGGGCGGCCTGCAGCTCTTTGTCTTCGCCCTGGGCATGGGCGTGCTCTTCATGGCCGTGGGCACCTTCAGCGCGGGCCTGCCCCGCAGCGGCGACTGGCTGACCCGCCTCAAGCACGTCATGGGCCTGGTGGTCCTGGGCTTCGCGGCCTGGAACGTGCGCTTCGTGGTGCCCGGATGGGCCAACTACGCCCTGTGGACCGCGACCGCCCTCGCCGGCGCGGCGGTGTTCGGGGTCTTCGAGGCCGCGGAGGGCCTGGCCGCCCAGGCGCGCAGGGCCCTGGCCGCCGTCCTCCTGGTGCTCGCCGCGGTCCTCGCCCTGAAGGCCGTGGAGACGGGCCTGGACGTGCAGCTCCTGCCCGCCGGAGGCGCCGCGCAGGCCGGGAAGGCCGAGGCCTCCGCCTGGGGGACCGATTTCGAGAAGGCCCTCGCCGAGGCCAAGGCCTCCCGGAAGGTGGTCCTCCTGGACACCTGGGCCGTGTGGTGCGCCCAGTGCAGGGAGCTGGACGAGAAGACCTGGCCGGATCCCGAGGTGACGGCCTGGATCAAGGCCAACGCCATCGCCGTGAAGGTGGACGCCGACAAGGTGCGCCCCGACCTGGCGAAGACCTACGCCATCCGCAGTTTCCCCACCGTGATCCTGATGGACGCCGAGGGCCGGGAGATCCGGCGCAGCCTGGGCTTCCGCAAGCCGGCCGAGATGCTGGCCTGGCTACGCTCCTGAACCCGAGGTCCCCATGTCCCAACCGGTCCGGAATGTCCTGATCATCGGCGGAGGCCCCGCCGGGTACACCGCCGCCATCTACGCCTCCCGGGCGGGGCTGCAGCCCCTCCTGCTGGAGGGGCCCCAGCCCGGGGGCCAGCTCACCATCACCACGGACATCGAGAACTTTCCCGGCTTCCGGGACGGCATTGCCGGCCCGGAGCTGATGGCGACCCTGCGGGCCCAGGCGGAGCGCTTCGGGACCGAGATCCTGGCCGCCACCGTGGCCTCGGCCGATCTTTCGGCCTGTCCCTTCGCCGTGGAGACGGACCAGGGCCGGGTCCTGGCCGAGACGGTCATCCTCGCCACGGGCGCCTCGGCCAAGTGGCTGGGCCTGGGCAAGGACGAGGCCCTGAGCCGCGCCGGGGGCGGGGTCTCGGCCTGCGCCACCTGCGACGGCTTCTTCTTCCGCGGCCGGGAGGTGGCCGTGGTGGGCGGGGGCGACACGGCCCTGGAGGAGGCGCTGTACCTGACGCGCTTCGCCACGCGGGTGCACCTGGTGCACCGCCGGGACGCCTTCCGGGCCTCCAAGGCCATGCAGGCGCGGGCCCTGGCCCACGAGAAGATCACCCTCCACTGGAACAAGCGGGTCGCTGACCTCCGCACCGCCCGGGCCGAGTTGGCCGGGGGGGCCCAGGAGCGGCTCGAGGCCCTGGTGCTGGAGGACACCGTCACCGGCGCCACCAGCCTCCTGCCGGTCCAGGGGCTGTTCGTGGCCATCGGCCACCAGCCCAACACGGCCTTCCTGGGCGGCCAGCTGCCCGTGGACGCGGGCGGCTACCTGAAGGTGGAGCCGGGGACCTGCCGCACCGCCGTCGAGGGGGTGTTCGCCGCGGGCGACGTGGCGGATCCCACCTACCGCCAGGCCATCACCGCCGCGGGGCGGGGCTGCATGGCGGCCCTCGAGGCCGAGCGCTGGCTCGCCGAGCGCGAAGCGGCCGTCTGCTGAACCCCGGGGGCCGGCCATGCACTTCGCCGATCTGGAAATCCTCCTCTGCATCGCCCAGGAAGGCCGCTTCACCTGGGCGGCCCGGAAGCTGAACCGGTCCCAGCCCGCGGTGAGCATGGCCGTGCGCCGCCTGGAGGCGGCGTTCGGCGAGCGCCTCCTGGGGCGGAACTCCCACCGGGTGGTGCCCACCGAGGCGGGGCGGCTCGTCCTCGCCATGGCGGAGCGGGTGCTCCAGCTCCGGGAGGCCACCCAGCGGGGCCTCCGCAACCTGGAGGGCGGCGGGCGCGGCCTGCTCCGCATCGTGGCGCCGGAGCTCCTGGCCACCTACCTGCTGCCGCCCCTGCTGGAGGCCTTCCACGCGCGCGCGCCGGGGGTGCGCATCGAGGTGGTGCAGGGGCCCTCGAGCGACGTGCTGAAAGGGGTGGCCGACGACGACTTCGACTTCGGGTTCCTGGCCTTCGCGCCCGGTTCGGGGGATCTGGTCCACCGCTCCCTCTTCGTGGACCCGCTCATGCTCTGCGTTCCGCCGGGGCATCCCCTGGAACGCCTGCCGAACGTCACCTGGGCCCACCTGCGGTGCTGGCCCCTCATCGCCCACTCCCGGCCCACCCCGACGCGCCGGCGCCTCGAGTTCCAGCTGGAGCAGGCGGGAATCGGGCTGGCCAACGCCATGGAACTGCCCTCCCTGGAGGCCATCAAGCACTTCGTGGCCGCCGGCGCGGGCATCGCCATCCTGCCCCGCCTCTGCCTGGAGGCGGAGCGCGCCGAGGGGCGCCTCGCGGCGATCCCCCTGCCGGGCGCCCCCATCGCCCGGGACATCCGGGTCGTCCACCGCCGGCAGCCCCGGTGGTGCCCCGCCGCCCGGGCCTTCCAGGACCTGCTCCTGGCCCGGTTCGCGGCCCATCCCGCCGAGCAGGACACGAGGAGAGACCATGTCGAAGCTTGCTGAGATCACGGACGCCGGATTCCGGGAGGCCACCGCCCAGGGCTGCGTGCTGGTGGACTTCTGGGCCCCGTGGTGCGGACCCTGCAAGGCCCTGTCGCCCGTCCTGGAGACCGCCGCGGCGGAATTCGGGGACAAGGTCCGCATCGTCAAGATGGACATCGACGCCAACCCCGACACGGCCACGGACCTGGGGATCATGTCCATTCCCGCCCTGGTGCTCTTCCGGGACGGCCAGGTCGCGGCCCGCACCGGGAATCCCGGCGGCCTCTCCGGCGTGAAGGCCTTCCTGACGGCCTCGCTGGCCTGATTCCGCCCCGCGCCCCGCGGGGTGTGCTTGAATGGAGCCCATGAGCCCTGCCACGCCACGGTCCCGGAGGATCCTGCTCGTCGAGGACGAGCCCGACATGGGCGCCATGGTGAAGGCGAACCTCGAGGCGGAAGGGTTCGCCGTGGCCTGGGAGACCAGCGGGGAAGGCGGCCTCGCGGCCCATGGCCGGGAATCGGCGGACCTGGTGGTCCTGGACCTGAACCTTCCCGGCATGGGCGGCTTCGAGGTGCTGGCCACCCTGCGGCGCCGCGCCGACAAGGTGCCGGTGATCATCCTCACGGCCCGCTCCGGCGGGGAGGACCGCGTGCGGGGCCTCTCCTCCGGGGCGGACGACTACGTCACCAAGCCCTTCGCCATGCTCGAGCTGGTCGCGCGGATCCAGGCGATCCTGCGCCGCTCCGAGCCGGAGGCCCCGTTCCAGCGCACGGCGCGGAGCGGCCCCTACCGCATCGACTACCTGCATTTCACGGTCTTCCGCGGCCGCACGGACCTGGGGCTGGGCCTCAAGGAATTCCGCCTGCTGGAAGTGCTCGTCGCCCATCCCGGGCGCGTGCACAGCCGCGCCGACCTGGTGAACCTGGCCTGGGAGGCCGACGCGCGCCCCACGCTGCGCACGGTGGACCGCCACATCCACGCGCTCCGGAAGAAGCTGGGGGATTCGGACGAGAACCCCGCCATCCAGACCCTGGAGCGCGAAGGCTACCGGTGGACGCTGCCGGTGAAGCGCTGACCCTTCGGCGGGTCCCGGAGGGCCCGTGAAAAGCCCGGCTTGTGGGGCGCGCCGCGGGCTTCGTGCCGACGGCAAACCTTCTTTTCTCATGGTTTAATGAGGGACTGGCTCCTGCTTAAAACCAGCGCCGTCATTTCACTTGAAATAATCTTGAGGATTTGCCACAGGACCGTGACCATGGCCTCAAGCCCTCGGCCTCAACCGAACCTCACCTCCCAAGGAGCCATGCCATGATCCGACCCGACCGACTGGCGGGCCTAGGAAAGCTTTGCTGCATCCTGGCCGCCGCATCCCCCTTCCTCCTCTCCCAGAGCGCTTCCGTCGGCAACCTCGCCGGGACCGTCGCCGGGCCCGGCCGCAAGCCCCTGGCCGGCGCGGTCGTCCAGGTCGACACCGGCCGCGGCATCCGGGAAGCCCGAACCGGCGAGGACGGCAAGTTCTTCTTCGCGCAGCTGCTGCCCGGCACCGTGAAAGTGCGGGTGACGGCCCCCGGCCTGGCGACCTTCGCCTCCCAGGTGACGGTGGTGGCCAACCAGAACACGGTCCTGGCCGTGCCCCTGAGCCCCGTGGCCGAGGCCCGGGTGGAGGTGGTGGCCGTGGCCAACCGCGAAGTGGGCGTCGACCCCACCGTGGCCGCCACGGGCGTCAACTTCGACTCGGCGACCATCGCCAGCCTGCCCCTCATCGGCTCCGACCCGTACGCGGCCGCCCTCGTCACCCTCCCGGGCACCCCCAGCGGCGGGTACAACTTCCACGGCTCGGAGGACGGCGGCAACGCCTACACCATCAACGGCGTCGAGTCCCGCTCCGCGGGCGGCGGCACGCAGCTCCTGCCCCTGAACCCCGACCTCATCGAGCAGTTCAACGTCCTCACCGGCGGCATCTCCGCCAAGTACGGGCGCTTCGTCGGCGGCGTCGTCAATACCGTCACCAAGAGCGGCAGCAACACCTTCGAGGGGTCCGCGCGCCACGACCTGACCAGCAACTCCTGGAACGCCCTGCCGCGCCAGTCCGCCTACACGACGAGCATGCGCGTGCCCCGCCGGGTCACCGACGTCCAGTCCTACACGTTCCTGGGCCCCATCATCAAGGACACCCTGTTCTTCGCGGTGGGCTACAAGACCACCACGCCGAGCACCACCACCGTCGTGACCGGCTCCGTGGGCAGCGGGCTCTTCAAGCCCTACCTCTTCACCTCCACCTCCACGAGCGAGTTGAAGGACATCCGCCTGGACTGGCAGATCAACGGTTCCAACAAGCTCTCCGGCTCCTGGAGCCGCTATGTATCGTCCAGCACGGGCCCCACCAACGGGCGCGGCATGTCGACCATCGAGACGGGCGCGGGGCCCAGCCGCTCCGAGAAGTCCTACAAGTCGGTCTCGTACACGAGCATCCTGAGCCCCTCCCTCCTGCTCGACGTGATCGCCAGCGAGACCCTGACCAAGTCCGGCGGCCCCGGAACCGGCTCCCCCGGCGGGGACGACGTCGTGACCTGGATCGACACCAAGGGCGCCGGCAACGGCGACCGGTACGACAACGGGGTCGTGGCCCCGATCCGCCGCCAGGAGAAGATCCGCACCCTGGGCGCCAACCTGGCCTGGAACAGCGCCCAGCACGCCCTGGAGACCGGCGTGCAGTACTACCACAGCCGCATCGACTCCATGGGCAGCTACGCGGGCGCGGACGGCAGCTACCTGGCCATGACCCCGAGCCGCGCCGAGATCCGCTTCTACGGCTGGACCGTCGCGGCCCCGCCCTCCATGGACCGCCTCTACCGGAACCTGGTTCGGGACAGCTCCAGCTCCACCAAACTCGTCCTGTTCGATCCCCTCCAGGGCGGCGCGGACACCCACATCCTGGGCCTCTACGTCAACGACGTCTGGACGATCGACAACCACTGGTCCGCCAGCGCCGGCCTGCGCTTCGACCGCAACGAGGTCAAGCTGGATCCCGAGGGCGACAAATTCACCGCCTCCATCCTGACGCCCCGCCTCTCGGCCTCGTTCGACCTGAACGGCGACCGGAAGCACGTGTTCTCCCTGGGCCTGGCGGAGTACTCGGGCCAGTACAACGTCTCCACCTTCTCGGCCACGAGCGTGTCCAACACCGTCCCCGTGCGCCTGTACAAGTACTACGGCACCGGCAACGGCAGCGACGCCCTCAACGCCGACGGCACGATCAACTGGAACGTCTGGGGCAAGTCGGCCACCCAGCTCGGCGCGGCCAATCCCTACCTCGCCTCCACCAACCCCCTGACGAACCGCAAGGTCGTGGCGGATCCCGACACCAAGGCCCCGCGCTCCCGGGAGGCCACCCTCTCGTACCGCTACACCGACAACGTCCAGTCCCTCACCGCCACCCTCCTCCACAAGGTCCAGGACAACTACGTCGGTCTCCGCTACCTGGGCGCCGCCGGCACCGCCGCGGGCCAGGCCAGGCAGGAGTACTTCACCGACAGCGGCATGAAGACCCGCTACCAGGCGCTGGAAGTCCAGTACAGGCGCCAGGTCATGACGGACCTCCAGGCCGGGGGCAACCTGACCTGGTCCTACACCCGGGCCAACGCCGGCCAGGGCATCGGCAACAGCACCCGGAACCAGTACGGCGACTTCATCTCCAATGACCTGCTGGATCCCTCGGGCCCCCAGCCGGGGCAGTGGTCCTCCTCCTCCACGCCCTTCACCGCCCACCTGGACGTGGCCTGGACCCATGATTTCGGCAAGGCCGGCAAGGCCACCGTCTCCCTCCTCGGCCACTTCTGGTCCAAGTCCTTCAGCGGCTACCGCTCGTACTCGGGTCCCACCACCGCCGAGATCCAGAGCTACGGCTACTCGGATTCCGTCACCCGCGTCTACGCCGGCGAGCAGCTGTGGTGGCCCGAGCAGTACCGGTTCGACCTGCACCTGGGCTACGAGGTGCCCCTCTACCGCAAGGTGTGCGCCTTCGCGGCCCTGGATGTGACGAACCTCTTCAACCACATGCAGCCGATGTACGTCTACCACGCCACGGCCCTGACGGACGGGACCCGCACCTTCGCGCCCTACGATCCGTCCATCGCCGCCGCCTACCCCACGTGGTGGTCCAACCCGGCCCTGCGGCCGGTGGCCTACAACGCGCCCAATCCCAGCAACAACCCCTACATCATGGCCGACGGCCAGGTCGGGGACTACACGGCGCCCCGCAAGATCCAGGTCCGCCTCGGCTTCCGGTTCTAGGTCCTTCCATTCCCAACCGGCCGGGCGCCTCTGGCGCCCGGCCGCACCCCCTCGAAAGCACCCATGCGTTCACTTGCCCCTCTCTTTCTTCTCCCCGCGGTCCTGACGGCCCAGGCCCCCGCCGAGGACGCCAAGGCCATGGTGGCCCGCTACACCCTGCTCCTGAAGGCCTATGGCCAGAAGGCCCAGGACGCGTCCGCCCGCAACCAGCGCCTCCCCCTGGCGGATACCCCCGAGGGCCTGTCGGTGGCCATCGGCCACGAGACGCGCCCGGCTGAGCGTCAGGTCCTCCTCGCCGCGCGCTACCTGATGTTCAAGGCCATGCTCCAGGCCCTCCCCAAGGACCTGCCCAAGGAGGCGGCCTCCCTCGCGAGCACCGTGGAATACGCCACGGGCCTGGAGCTGGCCGGCCAGATCACGCCGGATTCGCCGGCCTTCGACCTCTTCGAGGCCTTCGATCCCGAGGCCATGGGCTACATCGCCTGGCACGCCAGCGGCGGCGGCTTCGTGGCCCAGACCGAGGCCGCGGCGGCCCAGAAGGCCTTCGCGTTCCTGGACGCGGTCTTCGCCCGCCACCCCAACCCGGCCGTGAAGCGCCGCGCCCTGGAGACCGCCATCGACCTGCACAGCCGGCCCCGCATGCTGGCCGAGGTGCGCGCGGACCTGGCCCGCCTCGAGGCCTTCGACCCCCAGGCTCCGGCCATCCGGACGTGGAAGGCCTGGCTCGTGACGGCCGAGAAGGAGGACCTCCTGGTGCCCCGTCCCGGCCGGCCCGTGCCCGCCTTCAAGCTCCCCGACGTGGAGCACCCGGGTGCCTTCCTGACGCCGGCCTCCTTCAAGGGCAAGTACGTCCTCCTGGATTTCTGGGCCACCTGGTGCGCGCCCTGCCGGGGCGAGCTGCCCAACCTGCACAAGGCCTACGCCGCCTTCCACCCCAGGGGCCTGGAGGTGCTGAGCATCTCCAGCGACCGCAAGGCCGCGGACGTGGTCGCGTTCCGCAAGGACAAGGACCACCCCATGCCCTGGCGCCACGCCTTCCCCGAAGGGGAGGCCCGGGAGGCGGTGATGCGGGCCTTCCAGGTGCGCGGCATTCCCCACATGGTCCTCGTCGGGCCCGACGGCACCATCCTCGCCACCGAAGGGCTGCGGGGCGAGGACCTGCAGAAAACCCTGGGCAAATACCTCGGGAACAAGTAGCTTCCTCCCATGGAACCCGTCCGGATCGTCAAACCCCGGCCGCGCTGGCTGCGGCCGGGATCCCGCCCGCGGGCCCACAGGGGCCCGCGGGCTCCGTTCTGGTTCCTGGGCGTGGCCTGGGCCGTCCTCTGCGCCATCCTGGCCGTCATTCCCCACGGCTACGTGCGGGACGCCCGGCAGGCAAGCCTGAACGCCTGGTACACCGCCTCCCATGAACGGGCGACCCGCTTGACGCAGGAATGGGAGCACTGGACCGCCCCCGTGCCCCCCTTCACCCGCGGGGACGAGCCCGAGGTGGGGGCCTGGCTGGCCCGCGAGGCCCTCCTCACGGCCCTGGTGGATGCCGAGACCGGCACGGTGTGGATCCGGGAGGGGGACCACCTCCGGAAGCCCCGGAACGCCGGGGAGCGCCGGGTCCCGGCCGACTGGGCCTGGCGGGCCATGCAGGTCTGCCCGGCCTGGGCGGTGCGGGGCACCCCCGTCGCGGGGCCCATGGCCATCCGGCGGGACCGGGGCTTCGACGCCGGCGTGGGGTGGCTGCCCGGCAACCAGGATCCCCAGTTCGTGGAGCGGGGCAGCATCGTCGCCTACTTCGGCAAGTGGTGCCTGGTGAAGCAGTGGGTGCCCGGCAGCCCCGAGGTGGAGCGCTGGCTCCAGGGCACCCTCGGTTCCGCCGCCACCTACCGGTTCGGGGCGCTGAACCACCGCAGCGCCGGGGGGCACCCGCGGCCCCGGCCCCTCGCCGCCTACCTGGGACGGCCCCAGCCGCCCGACAGCGGCCGGGTGGCCTTCCAGAACCCCGACGAAGCCCCTTTCCTGGTCGACCGGGATCTCAGCACGGCCTTCGGGGGGACCTGGAACGTCTACCTCCAGATGTCGCCCGCGACGTTCCGGGCCTTCCGAGCCGAGGACCTGCGCCGGCGGGGGCTGGCCTGGACCGCCTACGGCCTCGTCGTGGCGGGGTCCGGCCTCGCCCTCGCCGCCGTCCTCTTCACCCGGAAGCGGGAGCGCCGGATCGCGGACCGGCTGGCCTCCCTCACCCACAGCCTCAAGACCCCCCTGGCGGTGCTCCAGCTGCGCTGCGAGACGGCCCTCAACCCCGACCTGGCCCAGGCCGAGCGCGAGGCGCGCCTGCTGGAGATCCGCAACGGGGCCGACCACATGGCCCGGACCATCGAGGCCTGCCTGGAGGAGATGCGCTGCCCCGGCGGGGGGCGGTCCCAGGGCCTGGTGGGCCCGGACTTCTTCGAACGCCTCGACGAGAAGGCCAGCCCCGCCTTCGAGGCCCGGGACCGGGTCCTGGAGGTCTACGCCGCCGGGGAGGCCTTCCCCTGCAGCCCCACGGCCCTCGACTCCGCCCTCTCGACCCTGGTGGAGAACGCCCTCATGCACGGGCGCGGGAGGGTCGAGGTCCACGCCCAGCGGCTGGCGGACCACATGGAGATCCGGGTTTCGGACGAGGGCGACGGCATCCCCGGCCCGGTCCTGGAACACCTGGCGCACCGCCGCGGGGCGCCGGACCGCGCCCGGCGCGAAGGGGGCGGCCTCGGGCTCACCGTCCTCGCGGACCTGGCCCGGGAGGAGGGCTGGGGCCTCGCCTTCCGGGCGGTTCCGGCGGGCTTCGAGGCGGTGATCGACGTCCCCGTCGGTTAGGATGGGCGGATGGAACTGCGATTCAAGGTGGGGGACAGGGTCCGGCTCGCGCCGCAGGCGGTGCTCTATTACGGCGGCGCCCCGGGGTGGGTCCCCGAGGGGCAGGGGGGCGGCACGGCCGGCACCGTGGCCTTCGCGGGGGAGCGCCCCCACCGGCCCGGGGCCCAGCCCAGGCCCTACTACGTGACCTGGGACAACGGGGCCGGCAACAGCTACCGGGAGGAGGACCTCGCCGAGGCCGAACCGCCCCGGGAGGGTCCCACCAACATCCTGCCCTTCGGGCGGGGCTGACCCGAATTTCAGCGGGCATGCGGGCGCCTCTTCGGGTATGGTCTAGGCCATCCTGAGGCCTTCCATGTTCGAGCCGGTGGTCACCGAACTGCGGAAATTCGTCGCCCCCGAATTCCTCTTCGGCCTGGATGCCCGTTTGCAAGTGGGACGCTACGCCCGCACCCTGGGGGCGGGCCGGGCCCTGCTGGTCTCGGACCCGGGCGTGGCGGCCGCGGGCTGGACCGCCGAGGCGGCCGACCTCCTGGAGGCGGAGGGCCTCGAGGTCGCGACCTTCCTGGACATCAGCCCCAACCCCCGGGACCACCAGGTCATGGCCGGGGTGGAGCGCTACCACGCGACCCAGAGCGACCTCATCGTCGCCGTGGGCGGCGGGAGCCCCATGGACTGCGCCAAGGGCATCGGCATCGTCGTGGCCAACGGGGGGAGCGTGCTGGACTACGAGGGCGTGGACCGCGTCCGGGTGCCCATGCCGCCCCTGATCTGCGTGCCGACCACGGCGGGCTCCTCGGCGGACGTGTCGCAGTTCGCCATCATCACCGACGTGGCCGAGAAGGTGAAGATCGCCATCATCAGCAAGGCGGTCGTGCCCGACGTGGCCCTCATCGATCCCCGGACCCTGGTGACGCTGGATCCCTACCTGACGGCCTGCACGGGCATGGACGCGCTGGTGCACGCCATCGAGGCCTTCGTGTCCAACGCCCACTCGCCCATCACCGACGTGCACGCCGCCGAGGCGATCCGGCTCGTGGCGGCCCACCTCCGCGCCTCGTCGGAGCGGCCCGGGGACCTGGAACTCCGGACCCGGGTCATGCAGGCCAGCCTCCAGGCCGGTCTCGCCTTCTCCAACGCGAGCCTGGGCGCGGTCCACGCCATGGCCCACAGCCTGGGCGGGTACCGGGACCTCCCCCACGGCGAGTGCAACGCCCTCCTCCTGGCCCCGGTGGTCGCCTTCAACTTCCCCGCGGCGCCGGAGCGCTACCGCCGGGTGGCGGAGCTGGTGGGCTGCCCCGGGGCCGACGGGCCCGACCCGTCCGTGCGCGAGGCGCTGGTGCGCCACCTGCTGGACCTGCGCACCGCCTGCGGCATCCGGGGCGGGCTCGCGGAGCGGGGGGTGGGCGTCGCGGACACGGCCCGGCTCGCCGCCAAGGCCATCGAGGATCCCTGCAATGCGACCAACCCGAGGCCCCCCGCCCAGGGGGACCTGGAGACGGTCTTCCGGGAGGCGCTGTAGATGGCCGGACGCCGCGACTGGAACGAGATGCGGGACCGGATCATCGGCCTCGGCGAGGACTCGGCCCGGAAGAGCTTCTACCCGGAACTGCAGCAGCGCCTCCGCCAGCTCGAGGAGACCCGGGAGCGCCTCCGCGCGTCCGAGGCCAACCTGGTGGCCGTGTTCAACAGCATCCACGACGGCATCGTCATCCACGACAAGGCGGGGCGCTTCCTCGAGGCGAACCGGGCGGCGGAGGCCCTGTTCGGGCTCCCGCGGGAAGCGCTCCTGGCCAGCACGGTCCTGGACCTCACGTACATCCCCGCCGGGCGGGAGGAGGTCCGGGCCCAGCTCGAGGGTCACTGGGCCCAGGTGGCGGCCCGCGGGTTCCACGTCCTCGAGTGGCAGCTGCTCCGGCCCGACGCCGAGGGGCCCCTGGACGTGGAAGTGACCCTGAGACCCGCCCACTGGTACGGGGAAGAGGCCCTCGTGGCGGTGGTCCGCGACATCACCCAGCGCAAGCAGGCCGAGCAGGACCTCCGCCAGGCCCAGAAGCTGGAGTCCCTGGGCCAGCTCGCCGGCGGCGTCGCCCACGACACCAACAACATGCTGGGGGTCATCATCGGCTATTCGGACATCCTCCTGGAGAACGCCGCCATCCAGGATCCGGTGGCCCGGGCCCAGCTGGGGATGATCCGCCAGGCCGCGCTCCATTCCAGCGAGCTCACCCGGCAGCTGCTGGCCTTCGCCCGGAAGCAGACCATCCAGCCCCGCCGGGAGGACCTGAACCTCCTTCTGGACGAGCTCCAGCGCATGCTGCGCCGCCTCATCGGCGAGGACCGGTCCCTGGTGTGGAAGCCCGCCTCCACCCTCTGGAACGTGTGGGTGGACCCCTCCCAGGTGAACCAGGTCCTCGTGAACCTCGTGGTCAACGCCCGGGACGCCACCCGCCAGGGCGGCGTGATCACCCTGGCCACCTGCAACCAGACCGTGGACCCCGCCTACGCCCGGGCCCACCCGGACGCGATCCCCGGCGACTACGTCGTGGTAGGCGTCACCGACAACGGGGCCGGGATGCCGCCGGAGGTCCTGGACCGGATCTTCGAGCCGTTCTTCACCACCAAGGAGGTGGGGCAGGGCACCGGGCTCGGCCTGGCCATGGTCTACGGCATCGTGCGCCAGAACGGGGGCTTCATCACGGTCTACAGCGCGCCCGGGGCGGGCACGACGTTCCGGCTTCACCTGCCGCGGTTCCGGGATCCGGCCGCCGACGCCGGGCAGGAAGCCCCGGCCGCGCCGCCGCGGGGGGGGACGGAGACGATCCTCCTGGTGGAGGACGAGGAGGCCCTCCTGGCCCTGGGCCGCACGATGCTGGAGGAGGCCGGCTACCGCGTCCTGGCCGTGCCCGCGCCCGAGGCCGCGCTGGTCCTGGCCGCCACGGAAGCGGGGCAGGTGCACCTCCTGGCCACGGACATGATCATGCCGGGCATGGGCGGGGTGGCCCTCTACCAGCGCGTGCGGGCGATGAGGCCCGGCATCCGCGCCCTCTTCATGTCGGGCTACCCCGGCGGCGCCACCTCCGCCCAGGGCGTGCTCGATCCGGGCCTGCCCTTCCTCCAGAAGCCGTTCACCCGGGAGGAGCTCCTGCGGAAGGTGCGGGACGTGCTGGACTGAGGTCAGGACTCCAGGGCCTCGAGGCAGGCCGCGGCGGCCTCCCACTGGCGCTCCGAGAACACGGGGATCCCCGCCGCGCGGAGGCGCGCGGCGGCGACGCCCTGGCCCGGGACCCGGACGCCGGAGAAGGCGCCGTCGTGGATGGCGGCGGATCCGCAGCTCGGGCTGCCCTCCTTGAGCACGGCCAGGACCGCGCCCCCGGCCCGGGCCAGGTCCAGGGTGGCGGCGGCCCCCGCCAGGAAGGGGGCCGTGAGGTCCCGGCCGGCGGGGTCCAGGATCCGGGCCCGGCCCGCCAGCACCTCGCCGCCGTCCGCGCCGCCGGCGATTTCGGCGGGAGGGCGGGGCACCGGGAGACCGCCGGCCACCTCCGGGCAGCACGGGAGGACCCGGCCCTCCCGGAGCCAGCGCGCCAGGACCGGGTGGGTGGGCTCGAAGGCCCCGCCGTCGTAGCGCACCGGCTCGCCCAGGAGGCAGCTGCTGACGAGGACCCGCTTCATGGCGCGACCGGGACCGGCTTGCGGCCCAGCCAGACGGCACGGCCCACGGGGGCCCACTGCAGGTCCGGGAAGAGGAACCTGGGGTTGTAGGCGCACACGTAGGCCAGGCGATCGGCGGGCCCCATGCGGGCGATCCAGGGCCGCCAGACCGTGGGATCGTCGTAGGCGGCGACGGCGCGCCGGTACACGGCCAGGTCCGCGTCGGGCATGAGGGTCGGCTCGAAGCCCAGCACGTAGCGCCAGCGGGCGTGGGGATTGCGGTAGTAGGTGTCGTAGAACACCGCCATGTTGGCGGCGTAGATCACGCCGCCGTCGCCGGGCAGCCAGCCCTGCAGTTCGGGGCGGTCCGCGGCGATGGAGTTGGCGTGGGTGCGTTCGGCCCAGCGTCGGGGATCCGCCGAGGTGACGAGGAGGATGGCCGCCAGGCCCGCGCCCAGGGCCAGGACCAGCCGGCGCCCCGGAGCCCGTTCTCCCAGGGCGGCCAGGGCCGGTTCCAGTTGGCGGGCCAGCCAGAGGGCGGTGGCGGGCAGGCCCCAGTCCAGCCAAAAGCGCGACACCTTGAGACCCAGGAGCCAGCCGCCGAGGGCGAGCAGGAAGATCGGATCGCCCAGGCGGGCGCCCTCCTCCCCCCGCTCCACGGCCCAGAGCAGGGTGACGAGGAGGAGGCAACCCACCAGCCCGCTCCCCAGGGAGGGCCCAAGCTCGGCGGCCACCAGGCCGCCCTGGCCCAGGGGCCCCAGGGCATGGCCCAGGTGGATGAGTTCCCCCGCCAGGAAGGTCACCGGGTGGCCCGTCGCGAGGGCCGCGGCGGCGCAGCCGGCCATCCAGGCCAAGGCCAGGCGCCCCGCCTCCCAGCGGCGGTTGGCGGCGAGGAAGGCGAGGGGGATGAGGGCCAGCAGATACCAGCTGCCATGGAGGAGGGCCGCGACCCCGAACACCAGGGGCGTACCGAGCCACCGCGCCCAGGGGCCGGGCCGGGTCTCCCGGGTCCAGAGACTCAGGAGGACCAGCAGGCCGGCCATGGCCACGAGCAGGGGCCGGCCCAGCATCAGCCGCATCTGCCCGCCGCCGGCGATCCAGAGGAGCACCCAGGCGCAGACCCAGGCTTCGGGCACCCGCATCCAGGGCAGGGGCGCGAGCAGCACGAGGGCGGCCAGGCCCACCACGGAGAGGACGACCAGCCCATGGGCATCCAGCCCGAACCCGGCGTGGCAGGCCCGCAGGAGGGCGTGCCACGCCTGGTGCTGGTCGACGAGGATGCCCGGCCGGAGCACCAGGATCTCGGTCCAGGGGCGGCCATCCACGGCCTGGGCGGCGTGCCGGAGGGCGTCGTCGGTGGGGTGGTAGCCGGTGGCCGCGAGGACCAGCGGCAGGGCCAGGAGGGCCAGGACCACGAGGAGCCCGGTGAGGCGCGCGGCGTGGCGCCGGAGGGCGCCGGCCAGGGTGGGGTCGGGGGCGTTCATCGGGTTCCTCCCCGGGCGGCGCCCGGCAGGGGCCTGGGGTTCCAGCGGCCCCCGGGATTGGCGGTGAAGAAGAGGAGGGCTGCAACGGCCAGGAAGACCGCCAGCACCAGCCGGCGGCGCGGAGCCCGCGCCCCCAGGCGCTGGAAGGCCGGTTCAAGCTCTAAGGCCAGCCACAGGGCCGCGATGGGGTAGCCGGCCGCCAGCCAGAGCCCCGGGGCGCGCAACCCCGCGAACCACGTGCCGGCCGCCAGGAGGAAGGCGGGATCCTCCGCCAGCGACCGGCCACGGCCCTGGGCCGCACGGAGGAGGGCGCAGCCGAGGACGGCCAGCGCCGCCGGGCCCGGGTGGGACGGCGCGAAGGCCTCGCCCAGGCCCGTGAAGGGCCAGGGGGCGCCGGGGCGCAGGAGGGGCTCGCCGAGGAAGGGCAGGACGGCGCCCGTGAGGGCCATGGCCCCGGCGGTGCCAGCCGCCCAGGCCAGGGCCAGGTGGCCCGCCTCCCGGGCGCGGCCCGCGGCGAGGGTGGCGGCCGGGAGCAGGAGGAGCAGGGCGCCGCCCCCCCGGGCCCAGCCCGCCAGGCCCATGGCCAGCGCGGTGAGGGCCCAGCGCAGGCCGGGGCGGGACACCGGCCTGCGCCAGGCGATCGTCGTGGCCAGGAGCACGGCGACGGAGAGCAGGAGGGGCTGGCCCTGCATGGACCAGCCCTGGGCGCCCTCCAGGCCCCACAGGAGCAGCCAGCTCGCGAGCCAGGCCTCGGGCGCCGCCAGCCAGGCCAGGGGCGCCCCCAGGACGGCCACATGAAGGGCTGGACCCAGCCAGGCGGCGCGCTGGCCGGGGCCGGCCGGGGCCGGAAAGCCGCCGAGCCAGAGCAGGGCCGGCATGGCCAGGATGGCCGCGCCCGCGATCCAGGGGATCGCCTGGCCTATGGGGTTTTTTACAGGCGAGGGTGAGGCATCCGTAGGTTGAACCATCTTTTTCCGATCTTGTTCATGGTACTATGCCTTAACCAATAGGACATTCATCATGCCGATCCAGGGGGCGACAACGCGCATGAGACACCCGGCATTCATGCTTCCACACCTCGCGCCGGCGCGCCGGCCCGGATGGAACGGGAGGCGCCATGGATGAAGAGCTGGTCCTCTTCCGGGACGCCGTCGCCAAGTTCATCCACAAGACCTTCGTTCCCTGCCAGGAGCGCTGGCGGGCGCAGCACCATCCCGACCCGGACGCCTGGCGCAAGGCCGGCGAGGCGGGTCTCCTCCTGGTGGACCTGCCGGAAGCCAGCGGGGGCGGCGGCGGGACCTTCCGCCACGAGGCCGTCGTCATCGAGGAACTGGCCCGGGCCTCCGTGAACTTCGCCAACTACATCCAGGACGGCGTGGCCCACTACCTCCACCAGTACGGCAGCGCCGAGCAGCAGGCGCGTTGGC
Source organism: Mesoterricola sediminis (assembly GCF_030295425.1). Taxonomy (NCBI): domain Bacteria; kingdom Pseudomonadati; phylum Acidobacteriota; class Holophagae; order Holophagales; family Holophagaceae; genus Mesoterricola; species Mesoterricola sediminis. The sequence goes on from NZ_AP027081.1 coordinate 1,646,032, forward strand.
TGCCCGATCTGGCCAGCGGCGCCCGGGTGGGGGCCATCGCCCTCACGGAACCCGGGGGCGGCTCGGACCTGCAGGGCCTGGCCACCTCCGCCCGCCGGGATGGGGACCAGTACGTCCTCAACGGGTCGAAGACGTTCATCACCAACGGCACGCTGATGAACCTCCTCGTGGTGGCCGTGCGGACGGATCCCGCCGTGCCCGCCCTGCGGGGCATCTCCCTCCTGGTCTTCGAAACGGACGGCCTGCCCGGCTTCCACAAGGGCCGCCCCCTGGAGAAGGTGGGCATGAACGGCCAGGACACCTGCGAGGCCTTCTTCGACGAGGTGCGCGTGCCCGCGTCGAGCCTGCTGGGCCCCCGGGAGGGCCAGGGTTTCGCCCAGATCATGGATCGCATGGTGTACGAGCGCCTCGCCATCGCGGTGGGGGCCGCGGCCGCCATGGAGCGAGCCATCGAACTGACTTCCGAGTATGTGAAGGAGCGGGGGGCCTACGGCGGCACCCTCATGGACCTGCAGAACACCCGGATGGTCCTGGCCGAGTGCGCCACCCGCGCCAAGCTCGGCCGCGTCTTCGTGGACGGCTGCATCGACCGCTACGTGGCGGGGAGGCTGGACCCGGTCACCGCGGCCCAGGCCAAGTACTGGCTCACGGAGAGCGAGTGCCTCGTCGCCGACGCCTGCGTCCAGCTCCACGGCGGATACGGCTACATGACCGAGTACGAGATCGCCCGCATCTGGGCCGACAGCCGGGTCCACCGGATCTACGGCGGGGCCAACGAGATCCTGAAGGAGATGATCGCGTGGTCCTTGTGAAGACCTCCCTGGCCGCCTTCAACGACACCGCCGCCGACTGGCCTTCGGACCGCACCATCGTGGACCTCTTCGAGGCCGCGGCGGCCGCGGATCCGGGGGCCGAGGCCATCCGCGCCGGGGAGCGCGCCCTGACCTTCGGCGAGCTCAACGCCCGCGCCAACCAGATCGCGTGGCAGCTCAAGTCGCTGGGAGCGAGGCCGGAGCGCGCCGTGGCCCTGAAGATGGAGCACTCCATCGAGGTGGTGTGCGCGATCCTGGGCATCCTGAAGTCCGGGTCGGCCTATGTCCCCATCGACCCCTCCAATCCGGCCCGCCGCGTGGAGGCCATCCTGGCCCGGATCGCGGAGACCCATCCCGGCGAGACCCCCCTGCTCGTGGCCGGGCAGGGCCAGGCCGCGGACCTGCCCAAGGGCCTGGCCCGGGTCGTGACCGTGTCGCCGGGCCTGCGCGGCCTGGACCTCTTCCGCCGGGAGAACCCGGCCCGCGCGGCGGGCCCGGAGAACCTGGCCTACGTCATCTACACCTCCGGCTCCACCGGCGAGCCCAAGGGCGTGATGATCGAGCACCGCAGCCTCGTGAACTACATCTGGTGGGCGAAGCGCTCCTACGTGCCCGCCAAGGGCATGGCCTGGCCCCTGTTCTCGTCCCTCGCCTTCGACCTGACCGTGACGACGGTCTTCACGCCGCTGGTGTCGGAAGGGCGCATCCTCGTCTACCACGACGCGGGCTGGTCCCACGGGACCCTCCTCCTCAAGGTGATCGAGGACCGCGCGGTGAACATCATGAAGCTCACCCCGGCCCACCTGGCGCTGGTCAAGGACATGGACCTGGCCGCCCTGGACCTGCGCGTCCTCGTGGTGGGCGGCGAGGACCTGAAGGCCGGGCTCGCCCGGGAGATCCTCGCCAAGGCCGGTCCCGGCGTGGCCATCTACAACGAGTACGGCCCCACCGAGGCCACCGTCGGGTGCATGATCCACCGCTACGACCCCGAGCTCGACACCGGCGTCTCCGTGCCCATCGGGACCCCCGCGGCGAACATGGCGGTCCTGCCCCTGGACGAGGCCTACCGGCCCGCGGGGCCCGGCGGGCAGGGCCAGCTCTTCCTGGCCGGGCCCGGCCTGGCCCGGGGCTACCTCAACCGGCCCGACCTCACCGCCCAGCGCTTCCTCGAGATCCCCGATCCCCGCGAAGGCCGGGAGGGGGAGCGCCTCCGCGTCTACGCCACCGGGGACCTGGCCCGCTGGGGCGAGGACGGGCGGCTCGTGTTCCTGGGGCGCGCCGACGCCCAGGTGAAGATCGGCGGGGCCCGCATCGAACTGGGCGAGATCGAGGCCCGCCTCCAGCAGCACCCGGCGGTCCGCCGCTGCGCCGTCGCGGTGGTCCGGCAGCCGGGCGCCGCCCCCGAGGACGGGGACGCCAATCGCCTGGCGGCCTACTACGAAGCGGAGACCCCCCTTGCCGCCGGGGAGCTGCGGGCCTTCCTGGCCGAAACCCTGCCGGCCTTCATGCTGCCGGCCCACTACCTCCACCTGGACCGCCTGCCCCTCACCACCAACGGCAAGCTGGACCAGGCCGCCCTTCCGGCCCCCGGCACGGACCGGCCCGAGGTCTCCGCCGGGTTCGTGGAACAGGCCAGCGAGACCGAGGCGCAGATCGCCGCCATCTGGAAGGACGCCCTCCGCCTCACCCAGATCGGCGTGCGCGACGACTTCTTCGAGCTGGGGGGGAAGTCCCTCCCGGCAATCCGCATCCTCATGCAGATCAACAAGCTGTTCGGAATCGAGGTGCCCGTGGCCGCCTTCTTCGCGCACCCGACGGTGGCGGAGCTGGCTGAACTGGTCGACCGGCTCCGGGCCGGCAAGGACTGAAACCCAGGAGCGCGCATGAGCAAGGTGATCATCTTCGGAAGCGGCGGCTGGGCCCAGTACCTGCATCATTGCCTGACCCACGATTCGCCCCACGAGGTCGTGGCCTTCACGGTCGACGGCGAGTACGTGAAGGAGCCCACCCTCCTGGGCCTGCCCGTCGTGCCCTTCGAGGACCTTCCGGCCCGCTTCCACCCGGAGACGCACCGCATGCTGGTGGGGCTGAGCTACCAGCAGATGAACCGCCTGCGCCAGGCCCGGTACGCCCAGGCCAAGGCCAAGGGCTACGAACTCATCTCGTACGTCAGCTCCCGCGCCGAGGTGGCGCCCGGCGTCGAGCTCGGCGACAACTGCCTCATCCTCGAGAAGGCCATCGTCCAGCCCTTCGTGAGGATCGGCGCCGACGTGACCGTGTGCGCCGCCGCCATCGTCGGCCACCACACCACCATCCGGGACCACGCCTTCGTGGCGCCCGCGGCGGTGCTCCTGGGCCTGGTGGGCATCGGGGAGCGCTGCCTCATCGGCGCCAACAGCACCGTGTACCAGGGCATCCAACTGGAGGAGGGCTGCCTCATCGGGATGGGCGTATGCGTGAACGAGAGCGCCAAGGCCGGCAGCGTCTTCATCCAGCCCTCCCCGGAGCAGATGCCCCAGACGAGCGACGAGCTGATCCCCTTCCTCCGCTGGTCCTGAGCGTGGCCCCCGGCGAGGTCCAGGTCCGCGCCGCCCTGTTCCGGGACCTGGAGCCCGCCCTGGCCCGCTACCAGGCCTGGCTCTCCCCCGCCGAGCGGGACCGGGCGGGGCGTTTCCGGAGGCCGGAGGACCGCCTCGCGTTCCAGCTGGGCCGCGGCTTCCTGCGGGCCCTCCTCGGGCGCGCCCTCGGCCAGGAGGCCTGGACCGGCGCCTTCGCGGCGGGTCCCGGGGGGCGCCCGGCCCTGCCCGGCGGGGCCGGGCGGGACCTGCGCTTCAGCCTCGCCCGGACCGGGTCGGCCGTGGCCTGCGCCCTGGCGGAAGGCCTGGAGGTGGGTCTGGACCTGGAATCCCCGGACCGGGGCCCGGATCCCACGGCCTGGGCCGCCGCCGCCCTGGGGCCGGCGGAGGCGGAGGCCTGGGGGACCCTGCCGGCGGCGGACCAGCCGGAGGCCCTCCTGCGCGCCTGGGTCGCCAAGGAGGCGGCCCTCAAGCTGGATGGCCGGGGCCTGGCCCTGGACCCCCGGAGCGCCCAGGCCGGTCCGGACTGTTGGCTCCAGGACACCTGCATCGTTAGCTTGCCTGACAGGGCGGCCTGGGTGCGGGGCTTCGCCTGGCAGGGGGCGCGGCTGGCGGTCGCCGCCTGGGCTCCTCCGGGCCGCCTGGACCTGCCCCCAGGTCCCGGGTTCCCTTGCGGGCGCGGACCCGCGTAGCATGGTGCGCGGGGCGCGCCCCGCAGGAGGCATTCGCGATGAGCTTCGATGGCATCTGGGACGTGACGGTGCAGTCCCCCATGGGTCCCAAGACCTTCCGCCTGGAGGTGAGCACCGACGGCGGCGCCGTGGCCGGCAAGGCCCACATGGACGGGAACGCCGCCCCCATCCTCGACCCGCGCGTGGCCGGGGACCATCTCCTCTGGGCCATCAAGCTGACCCAGCCCATGAACATCCGCCTGGAGTTCGACCTCGTCCGCGAGGGCGAGGGCCTCGCCGGGACCGCCAAGGCCGGCTTCATGACCCTGCCCGGGGTCCGGGGCGTCAAGGTCGGCTGAGGACGGCCGCACCGGCTGTCGCGGGGGAGGCCCCTGTGGGAGCATGGGGGTGGAGGACCGCATGACCGACGCCGCCCTGACCATTCCCGAGCAGCGGGTCCTGGGATGCCTGCTGGAGAAGGAGCTCAGCACCCCCGACGCCTACCCCCTCACCCTGAACGCCCTCGTCAACGCCTGCAACCAGCTCACCAACCGGGATCCCGTCCTGGCCCTGGACGAGGCCGCCGTCCTGGAGGCCCTGGAGGGGCTGAAGGACCGTCAAGCGGCCTGGTTGGTGGGAGGCGCCGGCAGCCGCGTCCCCAAGTACGCCCAGCGCCTCGCCGAGGCCCGGAACCTGTCGGTGCAGGAGTGCGCCATCCTCGCCGAACTCCTCCTGCGGGGCCCCCAGACCCCGGGTGAGCTGCGGGCCCGGTGCGCCCGCATGTACCCCTTCCCCGACCTGGCCGAAGTGGAGGCCGTGCTGGCCCTCATGCTGGAGGCGGAGGCCCCCCTCGTGGCGCGCCTGCCCCGGCAGCCCGGCACCAAGGAGACCCGCTTCGGCCACCTCCTGGGGGACCCCCTGCCGGCCGAAGCCCCGGCCCCGCCCCAGCCCCGGGGCCGCCTGGAGGAGGAGGTCGCCGTCCTCCGCGCCGAGCTGGCCGCGCTCCGCGCCGAGTTCGAGGCCTTCCGCCGGCAGTTCGAGTAGCCCGGCCCCACGGATTCGGGCGGGACGGCTGGAAGGACGGGCTTCCGCGGCCTATATTCCCTGCATCCGGTGACCGGCCGGACCGCTGGGGAGGGACCGTGATCAAGCACGAGGTCGAGATCAGCTGGAGCCGGGGGGACGCGCCGTTCACGGACGCCAAGTACAGCCGCGCCCACCGGTGGGTCTTCGACGGCGGGGCCGTCGTGATGGCCACCTCCTCCCCGTCCGTGGTGCCCCTCCCGTACTCGGACCCGGTGTTCGTGGATCCGGAGGAGGCCCTGGTGGCCGCGGCCTCCAGCTGCCACATGCTCTGGTTCCTCTCCATCGCCGCCGGCCGCGGGTTCACGGTGGACAGCTACGAGGACCGGGCCGTGGGCTACATGGGCCGGAACGGGGAAGGGCGCATCGCCATGGTCCGCATCGCCCTCCACCCCTGCATCCGCTTCGCCGGGGAGGGGCCGGACGAGGCCCAGGTGCAGGAAATGCACGAGGCCTCCCACGACTGCTGCATGATCGCCAACTCCCTCCGCACGGAGGTCAAGGTGGAGGCGCCCTTCAAGCGACCTTGAACTTCCGGCCGATCCAGGTGCGGGCCAGGGGGGCCTGGAGCCGCCCGGCCCGCAGGTCCCCCACCGCGAAGAGGGCCAGGTCCGCGACCGGGGTCGCCGCGTCCAGGGTCCCGTCGAGCAGGAGGGCCTCCAGGGCCGCCTTGGGGTGGGCCCGCCAGCCGTCCTCCGCGCGCACGAGGACGTGGGTGGCCGGGTCCACGGGGGCGAGGCCGGTTTCGGCCAGGAGGCCGCGCACCCGGCGGAACATGCCGTCGATGGCGCAGCCCGAGGGGTTGGACGCCATGTCCGGCTCGGCGATGGCCAGGATCTGCCCCTCGAGGAGGGTCCACCGGCCGGCGTAGGCGTGGCCCTTGTGGCGCCACTGGCCCATCAGCGCGTCCAGGCCGGCCGCGAGGGCCGCGCGGGCCCCGGCGCCGGGGGCCGCCTCCAGGCCCAGCAGCCAGAGCCGGGCGTCGTCGGGGAGTTCGGGGAAGATGTCGGGGTGCATGATCGGCCTCGATCCGATTCTAGCCGAGATTGAGTCCGGCCGTCAGGGGTCCGAGGTCGGAATACAGGAAACGGAAATGCAGCATTCCCAGGGCTTGAGGTCCGACCCCCCCGGGGGGGCCGCCCTGGGGTACCATGGGGCAACCCTTCGAGGAGGCTCCCATGACCGCTCGGGTCAAAGAAATCCTGTCGTGGTACGGCTCGGACAATCCCGGCGTGAAGGCCAACCTCGCGCGCCTGATGAACACCGGACGGCTCGCGGGGACTGGCAAGTTCGTCATCCTGCCCGTGGACCAGGGCTTCGAGCACGGTCCCGCCCGCAGCTTCGCGCCCAACCCGGCGGGGTACGACCCCCGCTACCACGTGGAGCTGGCCATCGAGGCCGGCTGCAACGCCTACGCGGCCCCCCTGGGCTTCCTGGAGGCGGTGGCCGGGGACTACGCGGGCGACATCCCCCTCATCCTCAAGCTGAACAACAGCGACAGCCTCTCGAAGCTGCCCGAGCCCTGCTCCGCCGTCACGGGGAGCGTGGAGGACGCCCTCCGCCTGGGCTGCGCCGCCATCGGCTACACCATCTACCCCGGCAGCGGCGACCGGAACGCCCAGCTCGAGGCCCTCCGGGAGCTGATCCTCGAGGCCAAGGCCGTGGGCCTCCCCACCGTCGTCTGGTCCTACCCGCGGGGCGGGGGCGTCTCCAAGGAGGGCGAGACGGCCCTCGACGTGGTGGCCTACGCCGCGCAGGAGGCCGCCCAGCTCGGCGCCCACATCATCAAGGTCAAGCCCCCCAAGGCCTTCCTGGAGCAGGCCGAGGCCAAGAAGGTCTACGAGAAGCACGGCGTCCCCATGGACACCCTGGCGGACCGCATCCGCCACGTCGTCCAGGCCGCCTTCAACGGGCGGCGCATCGTCATCTTCTCCGGCGGCGAGGCCAAGGGCACCGAGGAGGTGCTGGCCGAGGTGCGGGAGATCGCCAAGGGCGGCGGCTTCGGTTCCATCATGGGCCGCAACGCCTTCCAGCGCCCCAAGGCCCAGGCCCTGGAGCTGCTGGCGGCCGTCATGGAGATCCACGCCGCCGCGCGCTGAGCGGGAGGGAACCGGAACCCCCGGACGGGAACGGGCCGATGCATGCGCCGGCATGCATCGGCCCGTGCGCCGGGGTCCCGGGGCGGACTACGCGATCGTGCCGAGGGTGCGGCCCGCGCTGCGGAGGTCCTGGCAGGTGCGGATGACCCGGTCGGCCATGCTCTGCTCGGCCTTCTTCATGTAGGGGCGGGGGTCGTAGGCCTTCTTGTCGCCCACCTCGCCGTCCACCTTGAGGACGCCGTCGTAGTTCTTGAACATGTGGTGGGCGATGGCGCGGGTGAACGCGTACTGGGTGTCGGTGTCGACGTTCATCTTCACGACGCCGTAGTCCAGGGTGGCGTGGATCTCCTCGAGGCTGGAGCCGGAGCCGCCGTGGAACACGAGGCGGGTGCGGGCGCCGCCGCAGGCCTTGGCGATGGCCTCCTGGCCCTCCTTCAGGATCTCGGGCTTCAGCACGACGTTGCCCGGCTTGTAGACGCCATGGACGTTGCCGAAGGTGGCGGCCAGGAGGTAGGGCCCGATGGGGCCCAGGGCCTTGTGGACGGCCACCATGTCCTCGGGCGTGGTGTAGAGCTTGTCCTTGGGCGTGCCGCTGGTGTCGTGGCCGTCCTCCTCGCCGCCGACGACGCCCGTCTCGACCTCGAGGACGATCTCGCTCTTGGCGCAGCGGGTGAGGAGCTCGACGGAGCGCTTGATGTTCTCGTCCAGGGGCAGCTCGGAACCGTCGAACATGTGGGCGTTGAAGAGGTTGCCCTGGCCCGCGGCGCGGCGGCGCTCGGTCTCGGCGATGAGGGGGAGCACGAAGGTGTCGAGGTACTTGGGGTGGCAGTGGTCCGTGTGGAGGGCCACGTTCACCTCGTAGTGCTGGGCCATGTAGTGCACGTACTGGGCCAGCGCGATGGCGCCCTTGGCCATCTCCTTCACGCCCAGGCCGGACATGAACTCGGCCCCGCCCGTGGACACCTGGATGATGCCGTCGGCCTTGGCGGTCTTGAGGCCCAGGAGCACGGCGTTGGCGGTCTCGGTGGAGGTGACGTTGAAGGCGCCGAAGGCGTACTTCCCTTCCTGGGCCTTCTCGAGCATGGTGCGGTATTGGGCGGGTGTGACGACCGGCATCTGGAACCTCGTTGCTATGCGTCCCCCAGTTTGACACCGGCGGCGCCTCCCGGGCAACGAGGGCTATGATTGATTCAGGAGGCATGCGCTGCCATGACGCGGAAGACCGGTTTCCTGGATGTGCTGAACCTGACCGTGCTGGTGGCGGCCCTGGGGTACTTCGTCGACATGTTCGACCTGCTCCTCTTCCCCATCGTCCGTCAGCCCAGCCTCCTGGCCATGGGCGTGACCGGCCCGCGCCAGATCGAGGTGGGCGCCCTCCTCCTGAACTGGCAGATGGGCGGCATGCTCCTGGGCGGCATCCTCTGGGGGATCCTCGGCGACAAGAAGGGACGGCTCTCCACGCTCTTCGGCAGCATCGCCCTCTACTCCGTCGCCAACGTGGCCAACGCCTTCGTGGGCGGCATCCCCGCATACGCCGCCTGCCGCTTCCTGGCGGGCCTGGGCCTGGCCGGGGAACTGGGCGCCGCCGTGACCCTCGTCTCAGAGAGCATGCCCCGCGAGAGCCGCGGCTACGGCACGGCCCTCGTCGCCGCGGTGGGCATGGCGGGCACCGTCACCGCCGCCCTCACGGGCCGCTACCTTCCGTGGCGCGCGGCGTACCTCGTGGGCGGCGGCCTCGGCGTCCTGCTCCTCTTCCTCCGGGTGGGCATCCGCGAGAGCTTCATCTTCGCCCGGACCCACGAGAGCGGCGTGCGGAGGGGGGACTTCCTCAGCCTCTTCACGGACGGCGGCCGCCTGACGCGCTACGTGCGCTGCATCCTCATCGGCCTGCCCATGTGGTTCATCGTCGGCATCCTCATCATCTTCATGCCCGAGTTCGGCGGGCCCCTCCGGTTCTCGGGCCACCCCAGCCCCGCGGTCGCGGTGGCCTTCTGCTACGGCGGGATCACGGTGGGCAGCGTCCTTTCGGGCTTCCTCAGCCAGTGGTGGGGGACGCGCACCAAGGTGGTCGGCGTGTTCATGGCGGCGGCCCTCCTGGGCACCGCGGCCTTCCTCCTGGGGCGCGGCATGGGCGCGGCGGGGCTCTACGCCCTGGCCCTCTGGCTCGGCCTGGCCTGCGGCTACTGGGCCGTCTTCGTCACGGTCGCGGCCGAGCAGTTCGGCACGAATCTCCGGGCCACGGTGGCCACCACGGTGCCCAATTTCGTCCGGGGCGCCGTCGTCCTCATCACCAACGGGTTCATCCTGCTGAAGGCCCCCCTGGGGCTGCTGGGTTCGGCCTGGACCGTGGGCCTGGCCACCTTCGGGCTCGCCGCCTGGGCCCTCTCGGGCCTGGAGGACACCCACGGCCGGGACCTCGACTTCGTGGAGTAGGGCCCGCTCAGAAGACCGCGGTGGCGCCGCCGTCCACGGGGATGACGGTGCCCGTGGTCCAGCGGCTGCCGTCGCCGAGGAGGTGCTCCGCGAGGGCGGCGATCTCCTCCCCCGTGCCCATGCGGCGCATGGGGTTGACGGCGGAGAGGGCCTCCAGGGCCGCGGCGGGGTCGGGGGAGCCGGCGATCCGCGCGTCCACCATGGCGGTCCGCACCGGCCCGGGCGCGATGGCGTTGACGCGGATGCCCCGGGGGGCCCATTCCAGGGCCAGCACCTGGGCGAGCATGTGGACCCCCGCCTTGGCGACGCAGTAGGCGGCGCTGTCCGGGATGGCCCGGATGCCGATGTTGGAGCCCAGCAGGACGACGGAGGCGCCCGGGGCCAGGCGCGGCCCCAGATGGTGGCACATGAGCCAGGGCCCCTTGAGGTTGGCGGCGATCATGGCGTCGAAGGTGGCCTCCGGCGAGCCTTCCACGCTGCCCGTGGCCAGGGCGCCGGCGCAGAGCACGAGGCCGTCCAGGGCGGGGCAGGCGGCGGCCAGGGCCGCCACCGCCGCGTCGTCCGCGTGGTCCAGGGGCCGGATGTCGGCGACGGGCCAGGTGGCCTCCAGGGGCTCCCGCCGGCGGCCCACGAGGATCAGGTCCGCGCCCAGCGCCCCCAGGCGCCGCGCGCAGTCCCTGCCCAGGCCGGAACCCGCGCCCGAGACGAGGACGCGCCGGCCCGCGAAGGGCTTCACGGCTGCTTGCCGGCGGGCGTGACGACGCCGCCCGAGACCGCCCAGGTCAGGGCCTGGTCGGGGGTGACTTCCGTGGGACGGATGCGGGAGGCCGGGACCATCACGACGTAGCCGGAGGTCGGGTTGGGGGCCGTGGGGATGTAGACGGCCACGAGGGCCTCGGCGTCCTCGCCGCGGGTCCAGGCGCAGTCCCGGTTGGCGACGAAGGCCAGGGTCCAGGAGCCCTCCCGGGGCCATTCCACCAGGACCACCTCCTTGAAGGAGCCGCCCTGGCCGTTCTGGATGGCGCTCATGAGCTGCTTGGTGGCGCCGTAGATGCCCTTGACCAGCGGCACGTGCATGACGATGTCGTCCAGCCAGCCCAGGATCTGGCGGCCCACGAAGTTGCCCACGAGGGCCCCCGCCAGGAACAGCAGGCACAGGGTGGCCGCCGCGGAGATGAGGGCGAGGCCCCAGGCCGGGGGGACCGGCATGTGGAGCAGGGAGGCCATCCAGGCCGCCGGGGCCCGGAACACGTCCACCAGCGTCGTGAAGATGGCCCGCAGGATCCAGAAGGTCACCACGGAGGGGAGCAGCGTGACGAACCCGGCGATGAGGTACTTCCTGATCATCGCGGCCTCACTTGTCCTTGAGGGCGGCGCCCTCGGTGCGGCCCAGGCGGCCCTGGCCGGTCATGATGCCGGGGCCCAGCACGTGCCAGAAGCGGCGGAAGTAGGTGACCGCGCTCCAGATCGCCAGGATCATGGCGACCCAGAGGAGCAGGACGCCCATGCCCCAGAAGAAGCTGAAGGGCCGGGGGAAGCTGATGAAGTGCCGGAAGATGCCCAGTCCGGTCCACTGGTAGAGCCAGAGGTCGAGCTTGGGCCCGAGGAGGAGACAGGAGATGGAGGCGATCTGGGCCCCGAGCTTCCACTTGCCGAGGCGCTCCGCGGCGATGGTGATGCCTTCCTCGCTGGCGATGCCGCGCAGGCCGGTCACGGCCATCTCCCGCCCCAGGATGATGAAGGTCATCCAGGCCGGGGCCATGTCCAGCTCCACCAGGCTGATGAGGGCGCCCGAGATGAGAAGCTTATCGGCCAGGGGATCCAGGAGCTTGCCCAGGGTGGTCACCTGCTTCCACTTGCGGGCCAGGTAGCCATCCAGTAGATCGGTCAGGCTGGCCGCCCAGAACACAAGCACACCGATGATTTCGTGGTTGGTGACCCGGGTCAGGAGCACCACCACGAGGATGGGCACCATGAGGATCCGGGCGAGCGTCAGGTAGTTGGGTACGGTCATGGGTCAGCGGGTCTTTCGGCGGTTCGAACCAGGTCGGATTCCAGTCTACCCGCTTCGCGGCCCATTCCGGCAGGGGACCCCGCCTCCCGGATCACAGGAGGGTCAGTTCGCCCCGGGCGGCGAGGCGCTGCCAGAGGCTGTCCTCCAGCACCTCGAAGGCCCCCTCGGGGCCGTCGGGGAAGAGGAGGCTCGCCCGGGAGACCCGCACGGGCACGCCCCGGTCCCGGAGGTCCCGCAGCGCGGCGAGGGCCTCGGGATCCTCCAGGAGCTGGGTGGCCTCCAGGGCGAGGCCGACCCAGGGGATGTCCGGCCCGGCCTCCCGGAGGAGGCCCAGCAGGAGGCGCCGGCCCAGGCCGCCCTGGGCGGACCCCAGGGCGGGCCGGGTCAGGAGGAGGGGGCGGGGCGCCGGGGCCGCGGGCCGGGCCTGGGGCACCGGGACGGGCGGCGCCGGGGCTGGCCGCGGCGCGGGCGGGCGCGCCGGGGCCGCCTCCGCCGGGGGCGGGGCGGGGGCCGGCGCCAGCCGGGGGGCGGTGTCGACGCGCCACCGGCCCTGCTCCCGCTGGACGGTGGTGATCCGGCCCGCGCGGTCCAGGAAGCGCTGGACGTTGTGGAGGAGCATCTCGTCGCCGTTCGTCAGGATCCGAAGGGGCAGGCCGGGGTGCGCCTCCAGCACCCGGGCGATCTCCCGCAGGGCCTCGGAGACGGTGACTTCGACGAGCTCCAGCGTCAAGATGTCCATGCAAGGAGTCTAAGGCCTTTGGACGCGGAAACCCCGGAAAGCTTCAGGGAATGGCTGAGGGCGGAGGCCCTGGCCCGGGGCTTCGCCCGGGTGGGGTTCGCCGATTGCGCGCCCTTCGGCCGGGAAGGGCTGGACGCCTGGTTTGCCGAGGGCCGGGGCGAGCCCTTCCCCTGGCTGAAGGCCGAGGACCTGGCCGACCCCAGCCGCGTCCTGGAGGGGGCGCGCACGGCCCTCGTGGGATTCTTCCCCTACGCGCGGCCGGAGGCCGTGCCCGGGGCGGTCCCGGGGACCCTCAAGCTGAGCCGCTACCTCTGGGGGAAGGACTACCACATGATCCTGAAGCCCCGCCTCACCCGGCTCCTGGAGGCCGCCCAGGCCCGCCGTCCCGGCCTGAGGGGCCGGGTCTGCGTGGACACCGCCCCGGTCCTGGAACGCCAGCTGGCGGTCCGGGCCGGCCTGGGGTGGCAGGGCAAGCACACCCTCCTCATCGCGGGCAGGGACGGCTCCTGGGGCTTCCTGGGCGTGCTCCTCCTGGACGCGGACCTGCCCCCGGACCGGCCCTTCCCGGGGGACCGCTGCGGGACCTGCACCCGGTGCATCGAGGCCTGCCCCACCGGGGCCATCGCCCCGTTCCGGATGGACCCCCGGCTCTGCATGACCACGTACACCGTCGAGACCGAGGCGGAGCCTCCGGCCCCCGTCGCGCGGGCCCTGGCCGCCACGGGCTGGGCCGCGGGGTGCGACATCTGCCAGGAGGCCTGCCCCTGGAACCGGGCGCCGGTCTGGGGCGATCCCGGCCTCTGGGGCGGGCCGAGCCCCCTCCACGGCCTGCCGGAGGCCGAGGCCTCCCTGGGGTGCGGCAGGTGGCAGTCCCTGACGCGGAGAACCGCTCTCAGGCGGGTCCGCCACCGGCACTGGCTGGCCACTGTGGCCCGGATCCGCGGCTGACCCCTTTTACTGGTTTAACAGCGGGGCTTTTTTCTATAACGTTTCACGAGGGGAGACCCGCCGGAGACGACCTAGATGGCGATCAAGAATTTCACGGTCCAGGACGCGATGGCGATCTATGGCGTCAAGGAATGGGGCTATGGATTCTTCAGCGTGAACAGCAAGGGCCATCTCGAGGTTCATCCCACCCGGGACGAGAACCTGTCCTGCGACGTGCACGAGATCGTCCAGCATCTCCGCAAGAAGGGCGTCCACACGCCCCTGATCCTCCGCTTCCCCCAGATCCTCGCCGCCCGCGTCACCGAGATCAACGAGGCCTTCCACAAGGCCATGCGCGAGTACGACTACGCCGGCACCTACCAGGGCGTCTACCCGGTCAAGACCAACCAGATGAAGGAGGTGGTCGACCAGGTGGTGAAGGCGGGCTACAAGTACCGCTACGGCCTGGAGGCGGGCTCCAAGCCCGAGCTCATGATCGCCCTGAGCATGAACCTGCACCCCGACGCGCTGGTGACCTGCAACGGGTACAAGGACGAGACCTTCATCCGCATGGCCCTCCTGGCGAAGAAGGCCGGCCGCAACGTCCTCATCACCGTCGAGAAGATGACCGAGCTCCCGATGATCCTCAAGGTCGCCAAGGAGCTGAAGGTCGAGCCCATGCTCGGGCTGCGGTTCAAGCTCAACGCCATGGGCAGCGGCAAGTGGGAGAGCTCCGCGGGCGACCACGCCAAGTTCGGCCTGAACACGCAGGAGCTGCTCGAGGCCGTGGAGACCCTCGAACGGCGGGGCCTCCTCGAGAGCATCGTGGAGCTGCACTTCCACATCGGCAGCCAGATCACCGACATCCGCAAGGTCAAGGTGGCCATGAAGGAGGCCACCCGCATGTACGCCAAGCTCTACAAGCGCGGCGTCCCGCTCAAGTACCTGAACGTCGGCGGCGGCCTCGGCGTGGACTACGACGGCAGCCGGACCACGTTCAGCTCCTCCATGAACTACACGGTGGAGGAGTACGCCTCCGACGTGGTGTACACCACCCAGGACGTGTGCGCGCAGGAGCAGGTTCCCGTCCCGAACCTCCTGTCCGAGTCCGGACGGGCGGTGTCGGCGTTCCACGAGATCGTCGTCGTGGACGTCATCGGCCTCATCGACACCACGCACACCAAGTACCGGGTGGAGCTCACGGGGAACGAGCCCCAGGTCCTCAAGGAGCTCGCCTACACCCGCGACAACCTCTCCGTGAAGAACTTCGCGGAGATGTACCACGACGCCATCACCCAGAAGGACGAGCTCATCACCCTCTTCAACCTCGGCTACCTGAGCCTGGACGACCGGGCCAAGGGCGAGATCCTCTTCTGGGAAGTCTGCCGCAAGCTGAGCCGGATCTTCAGCTACAAGAGCCTGAAGTACATCCCCGAGGAGTTCCAGGACCTGAGCAAGTCCCTGGCCGACAAGCTCATCGCCAACTTCAGCCTCTTCCAGTCCATGCCCGACCACTGGGCCATCGACCAGCTGTTCCCCGTGATGCCCATCCATCGCCTCAAGGAGCGGCCCGCCATCTCGGCCACCCTCTGCGACATCACCTGCGACAGCGACGGCAAGATGGAGAAGTTCATCGACCTCAAGGACGTGCGGGACGAGATCCCCCTCCACGAGCCCCGGAGCGGCGAGCCCTACTACCTGGCCTTCTTCCTCACCGGGGCCTACCAGGACATCCTGGGCATGCGCCACAACCTCTTCGGCTCGCCCACCGAGGCCCACGTGGTCGTGAACGAGGACGAGGACTTCAAGATCCAGCAGATCATCCCCGGCGAGACGATGGACAACGTGCTCCGCAGCGTGCACTACGATCCCGACGAGCTGGTGGAGGGCCCCACCCGCCGGCGCCAGGGCAAGACCGACGCCAGCGAGGCCCTCAAGGCCCTCCTCACCCAGCAGCGGAGCCTCACGACCTATCTCGAGATGCCCTGAGCCGGGAGGCGGCCTCAGGCCGGGAACATCACCTTCACCCGTTCGATCTGCGCCTGCATCTCGCGCCAGTGGAGTCGCGCGCCGCGGCGGGCGAGTCGGAGGGCGCCGAGGCTCTGGCGGGTCTCCGCCAGGCGGGTGCCGTCCTCCGGGTCCAGGGCCAGGCGGTGGAGCCCCGCCGCGAGCCGGAGGAGGTGCAGGTCCGCGTGCCCGGGATCGTCGGGGATCACCGGCTCGTGCTGGCGCCGGCAGACCTCCTTGAGGTGGGCGGGGAGGCCCCAGAGGTCGTGGAGCACGATCCCGATCTCCACGTGGACGCGCTCCAGGACCTCGTCCACCACCGGCCCGGGCGGGACCTCGGGGAGGGCGCCGGAGATGGCCAGGTTGGCCAGGGACCTGAGGGCGAGGGATTTGCCGATGGCGTGGAACATGCCGGCCAGGAAGGCCCGGTCGGCCCGGCCCGCGTCCAGCTCGAAGGCGTACTGGCTCGCCGAGAAGGCGACGGCCATGGTGTCGAGGAAAAGGTCGTGCCACCGGCCCGGGAACACCTCGTACTCCACCCGGAGGGACACATCGAAGAGGGTGCGCCCGGCGACGCCGGCGGCGATCTCGCCGACGCCCCGCAGGCCGATCCGCATGACGGCCATGCGCAGGTCGGTCGCGTCTCCGCCCCGGTTGTAGAGGGCGGAATTGGCCACCCGGAGCACGTTCAGGGACACGGCGGGGTCGGTGCCGATCGCCTTGATGAGGCGGGCCAGGTCCACCTCGGGGTCGTTCAGGAGGTCCATGATCTGGACGGCGAGGGCGGGGTAGGCCGTGGGGGCGGGCTTGTTGCGGCTGAAGTGGTCCAGCACCTGGGCCGCGAGGGCGGCGGCGGCGGCCTCCTCGGCCCCGGACCAGGGGCGGGGGCGCGGCTCCGCCGCGCCGCTCAGGAGGGCCCAGGGGCCGTCGAAGGGATCGGGTTCGGGGGCCGGCTGCTCGGGCGCAGGCGCGGGCGGCACGGCGGGCGAGGCCATGCCCGGCGGCTCAGGCGGTTCGGGCCGGGCCTTGGCGTGGAACAGGCGCTTGAAGAGGGGCAGCACGGCTCCATGGTAGCGGGGGCGGCCCAGGTGTCCAGCGCGCAACGGGCCGCCGCTCGGCAGATCCCGCCGCCATGCTAGATTCGGCCGCATGTTCACGCCCCTTCGCGACCTGGCCGCCCTGGCCCGCCCCGATCCGGCGGGGCAGGATCTCAAGCTGGAGGTCCACCGGGAGTTCAGCGCCGCCATGAGCGTGGTCTGCGGGCTCACGGCGGCGGGGCTCTGGCTCTGGGACTGGACCATCGACCCGGCCTCGGCGCCGCGCACCGCCGCCTTCCGGGGGGGCATCCTGGCCCTCTACCTCGCCAACGCGCTGGTGCTGGTCCTGGGCCGGCGGCGGCGGCCCCTGGTGGCCTTCGGCGTGGCGCAGGCGCTGGCGGGGGAGGCGCTCTTCGTGCTGCTCCTGGACCGGCTCCGCGGGGGCATGGGGCAGGCGCCGGGCGGGTTCATGTACTTCTTCATGGTGCCCCTCGTGCTCTTCCAGGGCTTCCCCCTGGCCGCGGGCCTCCTGTACGCGGTCCTGGCCGCCCTCCTCCCCCACGCGATGGCCCTGGCCGGCGCGGCGCCGGGGTTCCCCCACGGGGCGTACGCCGTCCTCATCTGGCCGGCCTTCCTCGTCACCTCCGTGGCCCAGGCCGCCTTCGCCCTGGGGTGGCAGCGCCGCCAGGAGACGGAGCGGGACCTGGAGCGCGCCGGCAACACCGACAGCCTGACCGGGGTGGGGAACCGCCGCCACTTCGCGCGGGTCCTGGCCCGGGAGATGGGCCGGAGCCGCCGCTTCCGGCATCCCCTCTCCCTGCTCCTGCTGGACATCGACCACTTCAAGCGCGTGAACGACACCTGCGGGCACCTGGCGGGGGATCGCGTCATCCGGCGGGTGGCCGAGGCCTGCCGCGAGGGCAGCCGCGAATCGGACAGCGTCGCCCGGTGGGGCGGGGAGGAGTTCGCCGTGCTCCTGCCGGAATCCGACGCGGACGGGGCCTGGGCGCGGGCCGAGCGCATCCGGGAGGCGGTGGAGGCCCTGGCGGTGGACGTGGGGCCGGGACCCCCCGTGCGGTGCACCGTCAGTGTCGGGGTGGCGGCGATGCGGGACGGGGAGGACGGCGACGCGTTCGTGCGCCGGGCGGACGAAGCCCTCTACCGGGCCAAGGCCGCGGGCCGGAACCAGGTGGGCCGGGCGCCGGATTGACCGGATCCCTCAGTCCCAGTCCTTGCGGCTGCGCGCCTTCTTGACGGCGCCATCCCGCTTCTTGCCGTCGACCCGGCGCGCCTTGCTGGACCGGGTGGGACGGGTCGCCCGGCGGGGCACCGGCGCTCGCAGGGCCGCCTCGATGGCGTGGGCGACCTTGGTCCGGGCGTCCTCCAGGTTGGTGATCTGGTCCCGGGTGCGGGAACTGGTGACGATCCACCGCCCGTCCGCATCGGTCTGGTTGGCCACCTTGGCCTTCAGGCGCTCAAGCGACCCGGCATCCAGGCCTTCGATGAGGTCCAGGTCCACCCGGAGTTCGACCTTGGAGGCCACCTTGTTGACGTTCTGGCCGCCGGGCCCTCCGGCCCTCACCGCCTTGACCTGGAAGGCCTGGGCGGGGACCGTCACCGCGGCGGTGACCTGCAGGGCGTCCATCAGGAGGTGATCTTGAACAGGCGCTCGAAGCGGACCACTTCCAGGAGGTTCATCACAGGGGCGGAGGGGCGCCGGAGTTCGACGGAGACCTGCCGGGCCTCGGCGGCCTCGCGCAGGAGCAGGATCATGCCCAGGGAACTGGCGTCCAGGTAGGTCACCTTCTCCATGTCGAGGACGATGCGCTCCAGGCCGGGGGTCTCCAGGGCGTTGCGGGTGCTGGCCTTGAACGCGGCATGGGCCTCGAAGGTGAACCGCCCGTCGAGACCGATCGTCGCCGTGCGGTCCTCGTTGCGGCTCGTCAAGTTCATGCTGCCTCCCTGCGGGGTCCACCCAGATTACCCGGGCCGGGGGCGCTTTGCTATTTGACGATGCGGAACAGGCGCTGGAAGTGGACGGATTCCAGGAGCACCGAGGCGCAGGGGGCGAGCGCGGAGATCTCCAGTTCCCGGCCCCGGGCCTCGGCTTTTTCCCTCAGGACCAGCAGCATGCCCAGGGAACTGGCGTCCATGTGCGAAACGCCGCCCAGGTCCAGGTGGATGACCGCGACCCCGGGATCCTCCAGGAGCGGCTCGGTGGCCTTCCGGAAGGCGCCGAGGGCGCCGAAGGTGAGGCGCCCGGCGAAGGCCACGCGGGCGACCCCGTCCACCCTCTCGACCCGTGCCTCCATCCGCGCCTCCGGACCCATCATAGCTGGCGCGGCCGCGGCAACCGCATCAGAATGGGCCCATGACGCTCGGGTCCCCCTTCCGCCATGGCCAGCTCGTGGTCCTCGTCCTGAGGGACCCCCGCGAGCGCGTCTGGGGGCGGCTCCTCGGCCTCGATCCCGCGGGGGTGACGGTGCGCGGCGTGGACCTGCGCGCGTGGGAGGACGTCCTGGCCCTGGTGCGCCGGGGAGAGGGGGACCAGGTGGCGCTCGCCACGCGCTTCCTCCCCATGCACCGGCTCGAGTCCTTCTACGTGGACGAGGCGAGCTCCGGGGTCCCCAGCCTCGGCGACGACTTCGCCCAGCGGGCCGGGGTCGACCCGGAGGCCTTCCTCCAGGATCCCTGAGCCCGCCGGGCGACGACCTTCCGGACTACTTGGCGGCCCGGGCCACCTGGCGCTCCCCGCGCCGCTCCTGGCGGGTGCCGCGGCGCTCGCGGGCCTTGCCCTGGGCGACCTCGGCCTTGCCCACCGCCTCCTTGCGTTCGGCCTTGGCCTCGAGGGCCGCGGCCTTGGCGGGGTGGCCCACGTTCTCCTGGTGCTCGGCGCGGGCGTCGAGGCGCGCCGCGCGGGCCTCCTTGGCCTTGCCGCGGGCGACTTCGCGGGCCCCGGCTTCCTGCTTGCGCTCGCCGCGGCGGATGTTGCGCTCCCCGCGCTGTTCGAGGTTCTTGGCGGCCGGAGCCGGAGCCGGGGCCGGGGCCGGGGCCTGGGCGGAGAGGGCGGCGGCGACGAGGCCGGTGGCGGCGATGGTGAGGAGGGTCCTGAGGGGGGTCATGGGGTCTCCTGGTGGCGGGCTGTGGGTGCCCGGAAAGGGATCAGCAGGATGGATGCCAAAGCGGATCCGGGCGGTTTTCCTGGCCATTGGACGGGTCCGGCGCCCCGGAGGTTGAGCCGGGCGTGGCGTTCCTCCACAGGACGATGCGGAATGCCCCGGAGGGGTGTGGGAAGATGGAGGCCATGGAACGGATCGCGCTCTTCATTTCCGGAACGGGGGGCAACGCCCTGAACCTCCTGCGGGCCTGCGGCGAGGGCCGCGTGCCGGCCCTGCCCGTCGTCGGCGTCTCCTCCAGCGCCCGCGCCGCGGGCGTGGAGCGCCTCCGGGCCGAGGGCCTCCCGGTGGAGGTGGTCCTCCGGTCCGCGCACCCCGACGACCTCGCCTTCTCCGAGGCCTGCTATGCCGCGGCCGAGGCCGCCGGGGCCGGCCTCATCTGCCTCTGCGGCTGGCTCAAGCGCCTCGAGGTGCCGCCCCGCTGGGAGGGCCGGATCCTCAACATCCACCCCGGCCTCCTGCCGGAATTCGGCGGCCCGGGCATGTACGGCATGCACGTGCACCGGGCCGTGCTGGAGGCCGGCGCCCGCGAGTCCGGCTGCACCGTGCACGAGGTGGACAATGTGTACGACCATGGCCGGATCGTGGACCAGGCCCGGGTCCCGGTCCTGCCCGGGGACACGCCGGAGGACCTGCAGAAGCGGGTCTACGCGCAGGAGATGGCGCTCTACCCCCGGGCCCTCGCCGCCCACCTCGCCGCGCGCGGCCGCTGAGGGCTTGGGCCTTCCCCAAAGGTGCTAGGCTGGACCGGACAAGACGTCAAGGAGGAACCATGTCCAAGATGCGTGTGGCCGTCGTGGGAGTCGGCAGCCTCGGGCAGCACCATGCCCGCATCGCCGCCGCCAGCGAGGCCGTCGACCTCGTCGCCGTGGTGGATCCCAACGAGGTCCGCGGCCGGGAGATCGCCGCCAAGTTCGACGCCCCCTGGGCCCCCGCCCTGGGTCCCGTCCTCGCGGACGTGGACGCCGTGCAGATCGCCGCTCCGACCGGGTTCCACCACGCCATCGGCCTCGAGGTCCTGGCCGCGGGCAAGCACGTGATCATGGAGAAGCCCCTGGCGGCCTCCCTGGAGGAGGGCGCGGCCCTCCTCGCCGCGCTGGGGAAGGCCCGCGCCGCGAACCCCGGCCTGGTGGCCGCGGTCGGGCACCTGGAGCGCTTCAACCCCGCCGTCACCGCCCTGCGCGCCATGGGCATCCGGCCCCACTTCGCCGAGGCCGTGCGCGTCTCGCCCTTCCCCATGCGCAGCATGGAGGTGGACGTGGTCATGGACGTCATGATCCACGACCTGGACCTCCTCCTCGCCCTCATCGGGCGTCCCGTCACCTCGGTGGAGGCCGTGGGCGTCCCGGTCCTCACCCCCTACGCCGACCTGGTCAACGCCCGCCTCAAGTTCGAGGGGGGCGCCTTCGCGACGGTCACCGCCAGCCGCGTCGCCCGCAAGAAGGAGCGCACCCTCCGCGCCTTCGGCGCCCAGTCCTACGCCAGCCTCGACTTCGCCAGCCAGAAGCTGGAGGTCCTGCGCCTCGTCGCCGGCCCCGAGGGGCCCGAGGTGCGTCCCGAGCTGGTCGACATCGAGTCCGGCGAGCCCCTCAAGCTCGAACTGGAGGCCTTCTACGCGGCCTGCCAGGGCCGGGGCCAGGACTACGTGACCTGGGCCGACGCCCAGGAGGCCATGAAGGTGGCCGACCGGGTCCAGAAGTCCGTCGCGGAATCCCTGGCCAGCCTCAAGCTGGACGCGTGATCTTCGACCTCGCCTCCCTCGCCAAGCCCCTGGTGACGGCGCCCCTGGCTCTCCGGCACCTGGACCTCGACCGCGACCGCAGGGCCGCGCTCGGCTTCGCGGGACGGCGGGAACCCCTGACCGTTCGGCAGCTTCTTGCCCATGCCGCGGGTTTGCCGGCCTGGCTCCCCTTCACGGGGGAGCCGTTGGCTCGTCAGCTTGAGCGGGGCTGGCCGGCCCAGGACCATCCCAAGCTGGCCCCTGGCCGGGTTGGGGTCTGCACCTATTCGGACCTGGGCTACCGGCTCCTGGCCGATCTCCTGGAGGCCGAGACCGGGCAGGCCTTCCCGGCCCTCGGGGCCGCGGCCTCCGGCCTGTTGCCGGCCCCCTGGTCCGAGCCGCCCACCCCGGTCCCTCCGGGTCCGGACCGGGACTTCTGGGCCCTGGCCGCCCCTGGTCTCCCCTTCCCGGAACCCGCCCCCGGCCTCCCCCACGACGCCAACGCGCGGGCGGGCATGCGTGGCCACGCGGGCTTCGCCGCCGACCCGGCGCGGTTCCAGGCGTGTCTGGAGGCCTGGGCGGAGGCCGGCTGGCCCCGGCGCATGGCCCAGGACCAGGCCCGGGGGGCCGACGGGTCCCGGTGGGGACTGGGCCTCCAGCGCGCCTTCCGGGGCCCCGGGCGCTTCGGGACCCTCCTGGATGGGATCCCCCTCGGCCGGGGCGGCGTGCACGTCCTCGTCCGCGGAGGGGAGGCCGGGGATCCGCCGCCGATGGCCTCCGGCCCCGCCGGGGAGGCCTCGGGCTTCTGGTACCACCTGGGCTTCACCGGGCCGGCCCTCTTCTACCGCCCCGAGGACGGGCTTCTCCTCGGGATCCTGGCCCACCGCCGGGGGCCCGGCGGCGGGATCCTGGATCCGGACGCCCTTCAGGCCCGGCGCTGGGCGGCCCTCCAGGGCTGGATGGCGGATCAGGGCTTCGCGTAGAGGGCGATGACCTTGCGGATGGCGCCGGCGCAGGCCGCGCAGAAGGGCACTTCGTCCCGGGTGAACATCACGCAGTCCTCCTGGGCGCGGTAATAGCCCCGCGACTCGTAGTTGGCCCCCTCGAAGGCCCCGACGGCGCCGTGGTGGACGTCGCCCCCCAGGAGGCCGGTCTCGAAGGCCTGCTGCGCCCGGAAGAGGGCGTCGATCTCGGATTCGGGCCTGCCCGCGGCGCGCAGGGCCTGGCGGCGGGCCTGGGTCTCCCGGCTGTGGGCGTCGAACGCGTCCTTCTTCCAGGGCGTGGGCAGGGGCGTGCCGGGGGTGACCAGGGCCTTCCACTTGGGGTTGCGCGGATCGGCGGTGGCGTTGGGCTCCCAGGGCTCGGGCCGCTCGGGTCCGCTTTCGTAGGCGACGGGGGAGGTGTAGTACTCGTCGGCCAGCCCCGCGAAGTGGTGGCCGAACTCGTGCACGAAGATGTAGGGGGCCCAGAGGCTGCCCGCGGCCACCGTGCTGAACTGGCCGAAGATGCCGGCGCCTCCGTAGGTGTCGCCGTTGACCAGGATCTCCAGGAACTCGTAGGGGGCATGGGCCGCCGCGTCGCGGAGGGCGCGGTTGTCGAAGGTCAGCACGTAGCGCTCCAGGCCGAACGCGTCGTAGGCGGCGCCCAGGGGGCTGCGCAGGTGGCGGCCCACGGAGGGACGGGAGACGCCGGACCGCTCCGCGGCGGGGCAGAGGCCCCAGACGTTGAAGTCGTTCTGCCGGTCCTTGAAGGGCTGCACCGCGAAGAGGGCGTCGGCGAGGCGGCGGGCCTCGCGCTCGAACTTGGGCCGCTCCGCCCGGGTGTAGCCGTCCCCGATGATCAGCAGGTCCACCTTGGCGGCGGGGTCCCCGGATTTCCGGATGGCGATGAGCTCGCCGGGGGCAGGGGTCGCGGAGGTGTCCACCGCCGGGTCCGCGGGATCGAGCGTGAACGACCAGACCTCCCGGAAGGCGTTGCGCGCGTCCCGCTTCTTCAGGTTCACCTGGACGGGGCCGTCGGGGCGGGGGAAGCGGAGCGATTCGGAGAAGGTCCGGGCGGCGCCCCGGGCCTCGCCCGTCGTCTCCCACTCGCCGTACACGGAGCAGAAGCCCCGGGAGTAGATCACCTTGTTGGTGGCCCGGTCCACCACCTCGAAGAGGTACTTGCCGAAGTTGGTGGTGTCCACGGCCTTGTCGGGATCGCCGGGCCAGGGCAGGGGCTCCAGCACGGCGCGGTCCAGGGCGAAGGTCTCGGAGGCGGCGGTGCCGGTGTGGTAGTAGTCGACCCGGAGGGTCCTGGGCGCCGCCGCCGCCAGGGTGGTGGCGGCCAGGGCGAAGGCCGCGCGCAAGAGCATGTTCATCGGATGCCTCCCGGATGGTCCTATACTAGCTCCCGATCCGCCGTCAGGCTCCCGTCCCGGAGATTCCGCATGCTCACCCCCAAGCAGCGCCAGCACCTCAAGGCCATGGCCCATCCCCTCAAGGCCGCGGTCCACGTCGGCAAGGCCGGCCTCACCGACGCCCTCGCCGGCGAGCTGGACGTGATGCTCGAGAGCCTCGAGCTGATCAAGATCCGCCTCAACCAGAACACCGCCGAGGACGAGGCCGGGGTCGTGGAGGCCCTCAAGGCGAAGGTCCCGGGGCTGGAGGTCGTCCGGGTCATGGGCCACCAGGTGCTGGTCTACCGGGCCAGCCGGAACCGGCCCACCGCCTACCCGCTCCCCGTCGCCTAGGGGGCTGACGTGCCGTTCCTGTCCTGGTCCGAGGGGGGTGTCCTGCAGCGGCTCGAGGTGGACGGGGCCCTGCGCGTGGGCCGCGACCGGGCCCGGTGCCAGGCGGCGTTCCCCGGGGACGCGGGCATGAGCCGGGAGCACGCCATCCTCGCGAGGGCCGGCGACCGCTGGTGGATCCGGGACCTGGGCTCGACGAACGGGACGCTGGTGAACGGCCTCCCCGTCCCCACGCCCATGGGCAGCGCCCTGCGGGACGGGGACGAGATCCGCGCCGGCTCCGCGGTCCTCGCCTTCACCGAGGGGTTCCCGGGCCTGGACGGCGTGGACTGCCTCGAGCGCGTGGGGGACCTCTTCTCCGAGATCCGCATGGAGCCGGGCCAGTCCCGGGTCCTCCTGCGCGGGCTCGAACTGCTCCACCGCGCCGCCGAGAGCCTCCTCGAGGAGGGGAGCGCCCAGGTCATGTTCCGCACGATCCTCGCCGAGGCGCTGAAGCTGCTGGGCGCGGACCGGGGCTTCGTGGTCATGGTCGAGCCGGACGGCGCCTGGCGGAGCCTGCACCGGATCGGCGACGTGGAGGACCAGCAGGGCCTCTCCCGTTCCGTCGTCGCCTATGTGGTCCGCCACCGGACGTCGGTGCTCAGCAACTCGCCCCTCTCCGACCCGCGGTTCGGGGGGGACAGCCTCGCGGAGCTGCCCTTCGGGGCCGTCATGTGCGCGCCGCTGGAGGCCGCCGGCGACCTCAAGGGCGTCCTGTACCTGGACCGGGCCCGGGGCGAGAGGCCCTTCACCCGCTTCGACCTGGCCCTCATGCAGGCTTTCGTCCGCCAGGGCGCGGTGGCCCTCCGGCACACGGAGCTGGCCCAGGGCGCCATGCGGCAGGCCGAGCTCCAGGGGGAGTACCTCCGCCTGCGGGCCCTGCATGAGCGGACGGTGCGCCGGGTCGGCGAACTTCTCGGCGCCATGCGGAGCAGCCTGCTGTGGATCCAGGGCTACGCGGAGGCGGGCTACGGCGACCTCGCCTCGGCCCTCCTGCACCAGACGGAGCGCCTGCGCCGGCTGACCGAGTCGGGCCTGCAGGAGACGCTCCTGGAGATGCCCAAGGACCTGCCTGCGGCCACGGGGCTCCGCGAGCTCCAGGAGGCGGTGGAGCCCGCGTGGCGCGACCTCCTGCGGGTGCGCAAGGCCGGCCTCGCCCTCGAGGAGGTCCCTCCGGGGACCGTCTGGATGGCCGGGGAGCTGGCCCATGCGGCCCTCATGGGCCTGGTGGAGCCCCTGCTCATGCGGGTTCCGGAAGGCGCCTCCATCTCGGGCCGCTGGCTGGACCTGCCCGGCGAATGGTCCCTGCGCCTGGCCTTCACGGGCGGCATGCCCATGCCCGTCCCGGATCCCTGGACCGTGCGCGCCCTGCGGGAGTCCGGCATCCGGTGGCACTGGAACGACCAGGTGCTCTCCCTCGACTTCCCCAAGGATGCCGGGAACACGCCGGGCTTCCTGCCCCTGCCCGCGCTGGGCCTGGTGAGCCGGGAAGGGGACCTGACCGCGCTGTTCGAGGGGGTCGCCGCCGCGGAGGACCTGTCCTTCCAGCTCCTCGAGGGCGAGCCGCCCCGCACCCAGGTGCCGGAGTTCAAGTACCTCGTCATCGACGCCCAGGGCGCCGACGACCCCGTGGCGTGGGTGGACGCCTACCGCCGCCACCCCTCCTTCGCGACGGTGCCGATCCTCGTGATCCGGGCCCGGGACGACCAGTTCCCCGAACTGCTCGCCGCCGGCACCACCGACTGCCTTCCGGTCGGGTTCCGGTGGGAGACGCTCCACCACCGGCTCCAGGTGCTCCGCGGCCACGACGAGCTCCAGCGCAAGGCCCGCGCCGCCGAGCGCCTGGATTCCTTCCGCCAGATGGCCGGCACCCTCAAGCACGAGATCAACAACCCCCTGGCGGTCATCTCCATGCAGGTGGAGCTGCTGGCCCGGAAGTACCCCGAGGAGCCCAAGCTCCAGAAGGTGATGGAGATGGTCGAGCGGATCCGGGTGCTGGTGCAGGTGCTCCAGCGCATGCGGGAGGCCACGACGGAGGACTATCCCGGCGGCGCCAGCATCCTGAAGCTGGGGTAGCCGCGCTCCGCGGCGGGATTCAGGGGGCAGGCGGCGTGCGCCAGGCGATGCCGCGCTCGTCGGCGAAGCCCCCCAGCAGCCCGTCCCAGGGGTCGGGGGGCAGGGCGTCGCAGCGCTGGAGGGCGAAGCCCGCGCCCAGCGTCAGGGTTCCGGGAGGGAGGGCGGCGAGGAAGGCGTCGTAGAACCCGCCCCCGTAGCCCAGGCGCCGCCCCGCCGCGTCGAAGGCGAGGCCGGGCACGAGCACCAGGTCCGCCGGGGGCAGGGCGTGGGGCGCGTCCAGGGGCTCCTGGAGGCCCCAGGGGCCGGCGCCCATGGGCGGGGCGCCCCAGGCGAGGACGGGGGGGCGGCGGCTCACCACCCGCGGGAAGAGGAGGTCGAGCCCCGCCTCCGCGAGGGGCCGCAGGTCGATCTCGGACCCCAGGGGCCAGAAGGCGGCCGCCGTCCGGAGGCCCCGGGCCCGGGCGAAGGCGGCGATGTGGCCGCAGGCCGCCTCCGACCACGCGGCGCGCAGCTCCGGGGCCTGGGCGTCGCGCAGGTCCCGGAAATGCCGCCTGAGGGCCGCCTTGGGATCAGGCATAGACCTGGTAGAGGTTGTCGCGCTCCAGGGGCTCGAACCCGGCGTCCCGGATGAGGCGGTCCAGCTCGCCCTTGGTGAGGCCCTGGGGGGTCTTGGCGCCGGCGAGGTGGGCGATGGTCTCCTCGATGATGGTGCCGTCCATGTCGTTGGCCCCGTAGCTCAGGCCGATCTGGGCCAGGCCCTCGGTGATCATGACCCAGTAGGCCTTGATGTGCGGGATGTTGTCCAGGAGGAGCCGGGCCACGGCCACCTCCCGCAGGTCCTGGGCGCCGGTGGTCTCGTGGATCTCGTACTTCCGGCTCAGCTCGTTGTCCTCCACCTGGTAGGCGAGGGGGATGTAGGCCAGGAAGCCCCCGGTCCGGTCCTGCAGCTCCCGCAGCCGCAGGAGGTGGTCCACGCGATGGGCGGGCTTCTCGATGTGGCCGTAGAGCATGGTGCAGTTGGTGGGCAGGCCCTTGCGGTGGGCGATCTCGGCCACGCGCAGCCAGATGTCGGCCTCCTTCTTGCCGATGCAGATCTCCTCGCGGATCTCCTCCGCGAAGATCTCGGCCCCCCCGCCGGGGCAGCTCTCGAGGCCCGCGGCCATGCAGCGGTCGATGAACTCCTCCACGCTGATGCCGGAAACCCGCGCGTAGTAGTCCATCTCCACCATGGTGAAGACCTTGAGGTGGAGGTCGGGGAACCTCGCCTTCAGGCGGCTGAAGAGGTCCTCGAAGTAGTCGATCTTCAGCTTGGGATAGTGGCCGGCCACCATGTGGAGCTCGCGGACCCCGTGGTTCTCGGGCTTCTCCATCTCCCGGATGATGTCGTCGGCGGAGAGGACGTAGGCCCGGGGATCGCCCGGCTTGGCCTGGAAGGCGCAGAACTGGCAGTGGGTGTAGCAGATGTTGGTGTAGGACAGGCGGCGGCTGGCGACGTAGTACGTCTTGAGGCCGTGGAGGCGGAGGCGGACGTGGTGGGCCATGGCTCCGACGCCCGAAAGGTCCGGGGTCTCGTAGAGGAGGAGGCCGTCCTCGAAGGTCAGGCGCTCACCCCGTTCCACCTTCTCCGCGATGGGGACCAGCCGGGGGTCCTTGAGGTGGCGTTTCAGGTCGAGGCTCATGCGGGTCATGCGGGTCTCCGTCCTTTAGTCTACCGGGGGCGCGGAAGGGAGGGGCGGGCAAGGGCACTCCTATTAATTATTAGAGGCCGAGGGCGGGCCCTGCCGGGCCCCCGCCTGGGGGATAAAGGGCTTGTGCCATAGACGGGTATTACCTCGTGGTCCGAGGTATGGGTGATTGATGTGTTTTCGCCCCGCATATCCACTGATTCCTGGCACGATAGATGTTTTCCAGGAACGTCGAACAGCCAGGTCCGTACCAGCGGACACAGAGGAAGTGCATGGAACTCACCGGACAGATCGCGGGTGCCGTCACGAGGCGGGCGGTGTTCCGCGCGCCGGGCGCCTCCGCGGCCTCACGGCGCCTGGACGTGGGCTACGGCACCGATGCGGCCTACGTGCGGCCCATGGGCGTGTCCATCGCCTCCCTGGCGGAAGCCAACCCCGGCCTGGACCTGCGGGTGCACGTCTTCGCCAGTTCCATCACCGACGGCGACCTGGCGCGGCTCCGGACCCTCGCCGAAGGGCGCCCGGGCCTGGAGATCGTCCTCTACGACGTGGACGCCGCGGTGTTCGGGAACCTGCCCATCCTCCGCCGCTACCCCCTCGCCATCTACTTCCGCCTCCTCATGCCCCTGGTCCTGCCGGACCTGGAGCGCCTCCTCTACCTGGATTCCGACATCCTCTGCCTGGGCGACCTGGGTCCCCTGGCGGACGCCGCCCCGGAAGGGGAGGTGGCCGCGGTGGTCTCGGACGTGGGCAAGACCCCCGGGAACCGCATGGCCGCCCTGGGCATGACCGGGGGCCGCTACTTCAACTCCGGCGTCATGCTCATCCGGGTTCCCCTCTGGAACAGCCTCCAGGTGTCGGAGCGGACCCTCCATCTCCTGGAGGAGACCCCCGCGCGCTTCCTCCTGCCGGACCAGGACGCCCTCAACCTCCTGCTGGAGGGGCGCCTCCGCTACCTGCCCGCCGCCTGGAACTGCATGAGCCTGGCCCCCGCGGACGTGGCCTCGGCCGTCCTGCTCCACTGCGCCGCCCACCCCAAGCCCTGGCGGGCCGCCTGCGGCACCCCGGCCCAGGCCCTCTACCTGGGCATCGAGGCCCGCACGCCCTGGGGCGGCCTGCCCCTGGAGCCGCCGAAGGACTACCAGGAAGCCCGCTGGTTCGCGCGCAAGCTCTTCCGGACCGGTGAGCTCTCCCAGGGCCTGGCCTGGTTTGCCCGCTCCGGCCTCATGAAATTCCGGAGGAAGGTGCTGGGACGGGGCGACGCCTGAGCGGTCCGGCCTCACGGGAAAGGGCCCCCTCGGGGGCCCTTGCCTTGGCGGACGCGCCGCGGGCTATTCGACGGAGATGGGGATCTCGGTGGTGTAGTCGAGGGCGATGATCTCGGGCTCCTCGAAGGCGATGCGGCCTTCCTCGACTTCCTTGATGGCCACCTGGGCCCAGAAGGACGCGAGGCGGGGGGCCTCCTGGGGCTGGCCCAGCTTGTTCACCGGCACGGAGACTTCGACCTTCGGGTAGGCGCCGCGCTGCAGCTGCTCGCACCGCTTCCCGGTGACGACGACGAACCTGTACTTGTTGCCGATCTCTTCCGGAATGTGGACGACGGTTCGCTGTGTGCTCATGGACTGCCCTCGAAGAGGCCAAGTGTATCAAGGAAAAGAAGGGAGATCCAGCGTTAGGATGGAAGGGGAGGCATCCATGAACATCCTGCTGGGCATCACGGGCGGCATCGCGGCGTACCGCGCGGCGGAACTGGCCCGCACCCTCACCAAGCGGGGTCACACGGTCAGATGCTGTCTGACGGACGCCGGTTCCCGCTTCATCACGCCCCTGACCCTGGCCTCCCTCACGGGCCAGCCCTGCTTCGGCGCCAACCCGGACTACCACGAGTGGCGGCCCAACCCGATCATCGAACACATCGATCTGGCCCGCTGGGCCCACGTGGCGGCGGTGGTCCCCGCCACCGCGGACATCCTCGGGAAGACTGCGAACGGCCTAGCGACCGACCTGCTTTCCACCCTCCTGCTGGCCACCACCGGGAAGGTCCTCTGGGCGCCCGCCATGAACACGGCCATGTGGAACCACCCGGCCGTCCAAAAGAACATCACCACCCTCCGCAGCTTCGGCCACACCTTCGTGGAGCCGGTGGAGGGCCTCCTGGCCTGCGGGGAGGAAGGCGCGGGCAAGCTGGCGGACCTGGACGACATCGCCGACGCCATCGAGACCCTGGCGGGCCCGGTCCACCCGGCCTTCGCGGGCCGGCGCATCCTGATCACCGCGGGGCCCACCCGGGAGGACCTGGATCCGGTCCGGACCCTCACCAACCGCTCCACGGGCGGGATGGGGGTGGAACTGGCCCGGGCCTTCCGCAACCTGGGGGCGGAGGTCGACCTGGTGCTGGGCGGGGAACTGCCCGCCCCCTGGGGCGTCCGCACCCACCGGGTCCGGGGGGCCCAGGCCATGCTGGAGGCTTGCCAGGCGGTTTGGCCCCACGCCGATGGGCTGGTGGCCGCGGCCGCCGTGGCCGACCAGCGGCCCGAGGTCTGCGCCCCGGAAAAGGTGAAGAAGGTGGAGGGGCCGGAGACCCTGGTCCTGGTCCGAACGCCGGACATCCTGGCGACTTTGGCCGCCGCGCGCCGGCCGGGCCAGTGGGTCCTGGGCTTCGCGGCGGAGACGGAGAACCACGCGGCCAACGCCGCCGCCAAACTGGCCCGCAAGGGCCTGGACGGCATCCTCGTCAACGACGTGAGCGGGGGCCGGGGCTTCGGTCCCCAGGCCAACACCCTCCTGCCCGTGACCCCCGCGGGGGCCGGCGCCCCCCTGGGCCCCCTCCCCAAGGACCGCCTCGCCCCCGCCGTGGCGCGCTGGTGGGGGGACCACCTGCAGGGCTAGCCATCCAGGGCGTCGCGAATCACCCAGGCGAGGTCCCCGAGGCTGAAGGCGCAGGCCAGGACCCGGCAGGGCAGGCCGGGCCGGTGCTGGCGCAGGCGCTTCGCCAGGTCGGCCTCCCCAGGGTCCGCCAGGAGGGGGTGGGCGAGGCAGACGTCGATGGGGCCCGGGTGGTGCCGGGCCAGTTCCACAGCTGCCCGGGGGTCCGCCACGGCCAGGGGATGGTAGCCCAGGCGGTCCAGGCAGGTGCGGGTGAGTTCCAGCCGGGCGGGTTCCGGCGCCACCAGGAGGATGGTTTCGCCGTGGCCCTGGGGGCAGTCGTCCGGCAGGCCCACCGCCACCGGCAGGTACAGGGCCAGTCGCATGTCCGCCCCCATGGATCCTTCCACCACCACGAACCCGCCGGCCTCCCGCGCGATGGCGCAGGCGATGCCCAGGCCGCCGACGGTCCGGCCCGTGAAGGGGGCCAGGGCGTCCTGGAGCAGGGAGGTGCCCAGGGCGAGGTCCGCGCCGGCTACATCCAGGCGGACGTAGGTGCCCGGCAGGGCGCCGGGGCGCGCCTTGCACAGGTCGGCGTCCAGCGTCTCCGCCCGGGCCGTGAAGGTGAGGCGGGCGGGCCCCGGGGCGGCCTCCTGTGCCGCCCGCACGATGCCTTCGATCATGCGCTCGAATTGGCGGCCGTCCATGGCGAGGGGGGGCAGGGGGGGGCCGTCGGGGAAGGCCAGGGTGAGGCCGGGGCCCGCGGACCGCTCCAGCGTGCCCAGGAGGTGGATCAGGGTCCGCCCCACCTGCAGGAGCCCTGGCGCTTCTCCGGTCACCTCCGCCGGCAGCAGCAGGTCCGCGGCGTGGCGGGCGGCCTCCCGGATCGCTTCCAGCCGGCGGGCGGTCTCCGGGGGCAGCCCCGGGTCTCCCAGGGCCAGGTCCGCATGGCCGAGGATGAGCCCGGCCAGGTTCCCGAGGGCCGGCCCCAGGGCGGTGGCCTGGGCTGACAGGGACTGGGCCTCCGCGTCCCGCAGGCGCCGCCGGGCGGCTTCCGCCTGGAGGCGGTCGGTGAGGTCCACGTGGGTGGTGAGGATGCAGTCCTGGTGGACGGCGAGGGAGATTTCCACCGTGCGGACCGTGCCGTCCTTGCAGGTGACCTGGCGCTCGAAGCGCTGCACCGCCGCGAGCCCCGGCCCGAGCCGGGCCTCGGCGTCGTGCCAGGCCTGGTCCCGCTCCCGGGGGGCGTCCAGGGCGGGGTAGGCCCGCTGCCGCCAGTCGGCCAGGGTCGGCAGGTCCGCGAGGGTATAGCCGAACACCTCCTGGAAGCGCCGGTTGAGGTCGAGGGTCTGGCCGTCCCTGTGGAAGAGGGCGCAGGGCACCGGGGCGATTTCGAAGAGGCTCCGGAAGCGCGCCTCGCTGGCCCTCAGGTCGTCCTCCGCCCGGATTTGGTCGTTGATCCGCTCGGTCCAGATGAGGATGCCCCCGACGGCGCCCGTCCCGTCCCGCCAGGGACGGACCTCCCACCGGAGCCAGTCCACGGTGCCGTCCTGCCGGTAGAAGGGGTCCCGGGCGCAGGTCTCGGTCGCCCCGGCCAGGCAGCGGCGGTGGGTCTCCCGCCAGCGGGCGGGGATCTCCGGAAAGAGCTCGTAGTGGCTGCGGCCGGCCACGTCCAGGTCCCCCAGGCGGTAGTCCTCGAGCCAGCGACGGCTGGCGGCGATGTACCGCAGGTCCTGGTCCAGCATGGCGATGGCCGTGGGGGCATGGGCGATGAAGAGGGAGAGGAGGCGCTCCCGGTCCAGGTTGACCTGCTCCAGCGCCTTCCGGGCCTGGATGTCGGCCATGACGGTCAGGACGAGGGGCACCCCCTCCACCTCCATCACCTGGGCGGTCAGGGCGACCCACCGGGAGCTTCCGTCCGCGCGGCGCAGGCGGGTCTCCAGGCCCTGCACGCGCCCGTGTTCCGCCAGGGCCTTCCGGAACGGGTCCCGCCCGCCGGGGTCCAGCCACACCTCCAGGGCTTCGGTGGTCCGGCCCACCACCTCCTCCGCCCGATAGCCGAGCATGTCCAGGAGGGCCGGGTTGACCGCCAGGATGCAGCCCGTGCGGAGGACGGTCACGGAGAGGCCGACCGGCACCAGGTCGAAGGCGGCCTCCAGGGGGCCTCCCACGGCCCGGAGGGCCGCCAGGGCGAGCTGGGTCTGGGAGGTGTCCATAAACTACTCGTCAAATCCTGGTGCTGCACGCAGGATAAGGCGGACTTGGAGATTTGCAATAATTGTTTATTCAGATCGTGGGATCCAGCCAAGCCAAGGGCTCGCTCGGTCGTCCCACCGTGTTCCCCACCCGGAGGGCCGTCGCCACCACCCATCCTGGGGGGCGGCCAATCTCGGTCATGTCCAGGCGCACCACGCCCCCGGGGCCGGCCAGATCGGGGCGGGCCCGCTCCAGGATCACCTCGCCCCGGGCCAGGACCTCCTGGCCGGTGGGCCGGGCGGATCCGAGGGGCAGGTAGAAGACCCGGACCTTGTCCAGGCCCACCAGCGCCTCGCCCCGGACATCCAGGGTGGGGAGGCGGATTTCGAGCACCCGATGGGCAGCCCAGCGGGCTGTGCAGGCGGCCGGCGCGGCCCGGGGGCGGGGGATGGGATCGCCCTTGCGCCCGCAGGCGAGGGTCCCCCCCATCAGGATGCAGATTATGGACCAGAGGGTCAGGTTTGGTAGTCTGGGGGTTCGCACTATTCTATGATGCCCCAGTTTCCGCGTCGCGCCTGGGGCCATCCTCAAGGAAGCGCCCATGCCCGTCACCCAACTCCTCATCGCGAACCGGGGCGAAATCGCCTGCCGGATCATACGCACCTGCCGGGAACTGGACATCCCCACCGTGGCCGTCTACTCGGATTCCGACCGGTCGGCCATGCACGTCCGCCTCGCCATCCTCTCCTGTCCCATCGGCCCCACGCCGGCCCGGGAAAGCTACATGCGGGTGGACAAGCTCATCGAGGCCTGCCGGAAGACCGGGGCCGACGCCATCCACCCCGGCTACGGGTTCATCAGCGAGGACCCCGAGGCCGCCCGCCAGATCATCGAGGCGGGGCTCACCTGGATCGGTCCGAGCCCCGAGGTTCTGGAAAAGATGAACAACAAGATCACGGCCCGGGAAATTGCCCGGTCCGTCGGGTGCCCGGTTCTCCCCGGCATCCAGGAGATCCTGGATGACGAGGCGCTCCTGGACGAGGCCCGGAAGGTGGGTTACCCGCTGATGGTCAAGCCGGTGCTCGGCCGGGACGGCAAGGGCATGCGCCTGGTCAAGACGGCGGGCGACCTGCGCCGCGCCCTCCCCCGGGTGAAGGGGGACGCCATCTTCTCGTTCTGGGACGAGCGGGTCTACGTGGAGAAGGCCCTCATCCACCCCCGCCACATCGAGGTCCAGATCGCCGCCGACGCCCACGGGAACTGCATCCACCTGTGGGAGCGCGAAGGCTCGGTCCAGCGCCGCTTCCAGCAGCTCTGCGAGGAGGCCCCCTCCCCGGGCGTCTCCCCCGAGCTCCGCCGGACCCTGGGCGAGATGGCCGTGAAGATCGCCAAGGCCGTCGGCTACGTGGGCGTCGGGACCGTGGAGTTCCTCCTGGACCAGGAGGGCAACCCCTGGTTCCTGGAGATGACCTGCCGCATCCAGGGCGGCCACGCCGTCACGGAGTGGATCACCGGCCAGGACCTGGTCAAGCTCCAGATCGACATCGCCCAGGGCCGGGAGCTGCCCCTGCGCCAGGAGGACGTGCCCATGTGGGGCCACGCCATCCAGTGCCGCATCAACGCCGAGGACCCGGACCGGGAGTTCGCGCCCAGCTCGGGCCGCATCCAGTACCTGCGCTCCCCCCAGGGCCACAACCTGCGCAACGACAGCGGCGTCTACTTCGGGTGGGACCTGAGCCCCTTCTACGCGCCCCTCGTCGCCAAGATCTCCACCTGGGGCCTCAGCCGCTCCGAGGCCCTGGCCCGCATGCACTCGGCCCTCATGGAGTTCCGCCTGGGCGGCGTGCGCAACAACATCGCCTTCTTCCGGATCCTCCTGGAGCACAAGCAGTTCATCAGCGGGGACCTGCACACGGGCATCCTGGATCACGCCTGGTGGAAGCAGAAGGCCGTCGGGCCCAACCTGAAGTTCGCGGTGGCGGCCGCCCTGTTCGACGAGCTCGAACTGGAGGAGCGCCGCGCCCAGCAGCCCTCGCCCCGGCCGGACTGCGCCACCACCCCCGCGGCCTGGAAATCCCATAACAAGT
Organism: Mesoterricola sediminis; assembly: GCF_030295425.1. Lineage (NCBI taxonomy): Bacteria > Pseudomonadati > Acidobacteriota > Holophagae > Holophagales > Holophagaceae > Mesoterricola > Mesoterricola sediminis. Next base: position 1,681,002 of record NZ_AP027081.1, read on the forward strand.
TCAATCGGCTCTAAGGACGTCCCATGAAGCGAACCCTCGTCATCGCCGACCAAACCGTCGAGCTCGAGATCTCCCGCCGGCGGGGCAAGACCGTCATGACCTGGGACGGCGAGGAGATCCCCATCGACATCGTGCGGGTGGAGAAATCCAGCTATTCCGTCATCATGGACGGCCGTTCCGTGGGTGTGAACATCGACCGCATCCGGAACGCGGATCCCGACCTCCACGGCTTCCGCTCCACCACGTACGACGGGGCCTACGAGTTCACCCTCCAGGACCCCCGCAAGAAGCTCCTGGCCGAGGCCATGGCCCGCAGCAAGCGCAGCGAGGGCAACCTCATCCGCGCCCTCATGCCCGGCAAGGTCCTCAAGCTCCTCGTGCACGAGGGCGAGACGGTGGAGGAGGGCCAGCCCCTGCTCATCCTCGAGGCCATGAAGATGCAGAACGAGTACACCGCCCCCACCACCGCCCGGGTCGCCAAGGTCCACGTGGAGGAGGGCGTGAACATGGAGATCAACGCGCCGATGATCTCCCTGCAGCAGGTGGAAGCCTAGGCTGTGTTCGGAATCTATAGATTAGATAAATAGTTAACTTGTACTCATACGTAAAGGCTCGTACACCACGAATTTTCCTGGGGTAACGATGCCGAGACGTTTCCTGACCGATGCCATGTGGGCAAAGCTTGAACCGCTCCTTCCGCCAGAGCGTGGAGGGATGGGGCGATCCCGTCACCCCAACCGTCCCATGGTGGAGGCGATCCTGTGGAGGCACAGGACTGGGGCGCCGTGGAGGGACCTGCCGGAGGAATTTGGACCTTGGACAAGCGTGTACACGCGATTTGAGGCCTGGACCAAGCGCGGCGTGTGGCAAAGGATCCTGGAGTTCCTGCGCAAGGAAGCCGACCTGGAGTGGGTCATGCTGGATGGCACCATCATTCGCGCTCATCAACATTCAGCAGGCAAAAGGGGGGGCTCTGGAACCAGGCGCTCGGACGATCTCGGGGTGGATGCTCGACCAGGATCCATTTGATCTGCGATGCCCACGGTAATCCTTTGGATTTCCTGGTCACTCCGGGGCAAGCCCATGAAAGCCGGTCTGCTGAAGGATTGCTGTGCGGTTGGCAGGCAGATTACGTGTTCGGAGATCGGGCCTACGATGGGAACCCGGTAAGGAAGGCGATCGAGGCCATGGGTGCGACAGCCGTCATCCCACCTCATCCCCGGCGCAAGAATCCGGCGGCCTGGGACTCACACCTATACAAGGCCCGCCATGCCATCGAGCATGGGTTCGCCAAGCTCAAACAGTTCAGGGCGCTGGCCACCAGGTTCGACAAAACGGCGCGAAGTTTCTCAGCCCAGGTGGCTTTGGCCTGCATCGTGATCTGGCTGAGGCTATGAGCGGAGGGTGACAAGCGTTCCGGATCCTCATTGATCCTATGAAACGCGGAGGCGCGGAGGATCTCGCAGAGGGTCGCGGAGGAAAGCGCTCCTGGAACCTGCCACCTCCCAATGACACGTCCCAACGGGAGGCGTGATGGGAAGGCATTGGGGAGAGGTCGACGGGGAGGATCATCCGCACAAGGAGATCACCCAGGCCATCATCGGGGAGGCCATCGAGATCCAGAAGGCTCTGGGGCACGGACTCCTGGAAGATCCCTACAAGGTCTGTCTGGCGCACTCCCTGAGACTGGCCGGCCATAAGGTGAAGCGGGAGGTTTTCCTGGATATCGAGTGGAGGGGGCTTGTGGGCTTGATCCTTTCTCCGCGAGCCTCAGCGAGATCCTCCGCGCCTCCGCGTTCCAATAGGATGCTGCGAATGCGCGGCGCCATCAGGCACTGCAGCACAGACTCACTATTCCAGCTCCTCCATGCTCCGGCACGGATGGGTATTAGCCATTACTATCCTAGATTACGAACACACCCTAGAAGACGCCGGGCAGGGCCCGCTGGGCCTCCGTGGGCCGGGGGTGGAGGCTGAGGCTTCCGGCCCGGCGCGCCGCGGCCGCGGGAATGGGGGCGCCGCCGGTGCCGCCCGCGGCCCAGGCCAGGGCGGCCGCGGTGCAGGCTTCCGCGGGATCGCCGGGGGCGTGGGCGAGGTCGTCCGCGGCCGCCACGGTGACGCCGGTCCAGTCCGCGTCCGGGAGGCCCTGGAAGTAGCTCCCCGTGCCCCGGGCGTTGAGGATCTGGAAGGACACCAGCTCCAGGAGCCAGTCGCAGGCGCTGTCCGCGTAGCCCAGCTGCCCCACGGGCTTGCCGTAGGTGCGCTCCCCGACCAGGGCCACCTGGGTCCCGGGCCAGGCCTGGAGCGCGTTGGGCACGAGCTCGCTGGCCGAGGCTGAATTGCCGGTGACGATGAAGGCCAGGCGCTCCAGGGAGAGGGCCCCGGCCTCGGCGCTGAAATGCACCGTGGCGCCCAGCTCCGGGTGGCCGTCGTTGGCCTTCAGGCGGTACATCACGTCCCCGTCCGCGTGGCCCGGGCTCAGGAGGTTGCCCAGCACCTCGGCCACGGAGAGCCGCCCCCCGCCGTTGTAGCGCAGGTCCACGATCAGCCGGGTGACGCCGGCCTGGCGCAGGGCCGCCGCCGCCGCGCGCAGGAGGGGGGCCGCGGGCTCGACGAAGGTGCGGAGCTGGACGTAGCCGACCTTCACGCCGTTCGCGGTCAGGACCGTGGGCGTCCCGCCGCCGGGGACGGGGTCCAGGCCGTAGGCGCCCGTGGTGGCCGCCACCTCCAGGACGGCCCCCGTGGCGGGGCGGCGCAGGCGGAACCAGCGGGTCGTGCCCTCGACGCCGGACTGGAGCGCGGCGGAGAAGGTCCCCGCGGCCACGAGGGCAGGAGCCTGGCTGGAGGCATCGTCCAGGCCCGCGCGGGTGGGCGCGACGGCCAGGAGCTCGTCGCCCCGGGCGAACCCCGCCGAATCGGCGGCGGAGCCCGGGAAGACCTGCGCCACGGCGAGGGTCCCGCCCGAGGTCACGTAGCCGAACCCGTACCCCAGGGTCCGGCCCTCCTCGAAGAACCGGCTCGAGGCGGCCCGGGAGGCCAGGTAGCTGAAGCCCCGGTCCCTGCCCTCGGCCCGGGTCCGGGCCGTGAGGGCCGCCAGGAGGTCCTCGGCGGTGGCGCTGGCCGCGGGATCCACGGAGGCGGGCAGTTCGTCCCGCCAGAGGTAGTACTCCCGGGTCATGGCGAGGACGTCGGCCTTCTCCTGGGCGGGGGCGCAGGTGTCCTCCGTGGCCTTGTGGCAGCCGAGGGCGGCCAGCAGGGCCAGGACGGCGAGGGGGGTGCGGCTTCCCATGGCGGCTCCGGGGCGGTCCCTTGAACCTAACCCGCCCTTCACCGCCTGTCCACGATCAGCCGCCCAGGGCCTCGGTGACGGCGCCCACGAGGGCCTCGGCCGCGATGGGCTTGGTGAGCACCTGCTCCACGCCCAGCTTGCGGAGGTTCTGGACCATGTCCTCGTCCTTGAAGGCCGTCAGGATGACCACGGGCACCTTCGGCTCGGACCGCCCCGCCATGCGCGCCACGGTGGCGCCGTTGCAGCCCGGCATCTGGTAGTCGGTGAGGATCAGGTCCGGCCGGGACTGCTCCACGTGCTCCGTGACCTCCATGGCCGAACCGGGCAGCCACTCCTCCACGTCGTGGCCGGCCTGGGTCAGGCAGCGCCCCAGGTAGAGGCGCATCATCCGGCTGTCGTCGATCACGAGAATCTTGGCCACACAATATGATACATCAGGCGCCCCTGGCAGGACCCCGGGACCCGGGGGTATCGTCGTTCCATGGCCCTCCCCCTCCTTCCCGCCGCCGTGCTGCTCCTGGCCGGACCCCAGCCCGCCCCGCCGGCGGAGCTGCCGGCGCTGCTGACGGCCCTCCGGGGCGATCTGGACCTCCACCGGCGCCTCGTGGTGGCCTTCGCCGGCGAGGCGGGACTCCAGGGGGCCGCCCGGGAGCGGGCCCTGGCCGAGGGCCACGAACTCCACCACCAGCGGCGGACCCTGGTGTTCCACCTGGACAAGGCCCTGGCGGCCCTGGCCCAGGAGGAGCCCGCCAGGCGCGAGCAGGTCGTGGGGGCGCTCCTGGACTGGATGGAGCGGGACCCGGACCTGCTGGAGCTGGACCGGCTCGCCTTCCGCGACCCCCTTCGGGTGCTCCAGAAGGCCCTGGCCTCGGACCGCACCCCCGCTGGCGCCGCCCTCAAGGCCCGGGTGGCCCGCGACCTGGCGGAGGTGGACCGGATCGAGGCGCGGGTGGAGGCGGAGTACCGCCGGGTCTTCGGCGGGGCGGGGCAGGCCCCCGCCGGCGGCGGCCGCGACCAGTGGGACGCCTACGTCCAGGCCCTGGCCCGCAGGATCGGCGTCGCGCTCCCCACCGCCGCGGAGGCGCCCCGGCCGGGGCCCCATGGGGAGATCACCGGCCGCGAGTTCCCCCCCAAGGTGCTGGTGCTGACCTTCGACGACGGCCCGCACCACGTCTACACCCCCGAGATCCAGGCCATCCTCCGGGCCCGCCGGATCCCGGCCGTGTTCTTCGAGGTGGGGCGGAACCTGGGCACGGTGGACGCCGCCGGGAAGCCCCACCCCGGGCCTCTCGCCGCGCTGTCCGAGGGGCTCGTCCGGGACGGCTTCGTCATCGGCAACCACAGCTTCACCCACGCCCAGCTCAGCAAGGAGACCGGGGCCCCCCTCGAGGCGGAGATCGAGGAGACCGACGCCCTCCTGGGCGCCATTCCCGGGGCCCGGTCCCACCTCTTCCGGTTCCCCTACGGCGCCCGCGCCGAAGCCCAGCTCAAGGCCCTGGAGCCCCACGGCCTGCGGTCCGTGCTCTGGAACATCGACAGCCTCGACTGGGCCGATCCCGTCCCCGCCTCGGTGAGCGGGCGCGTGCTGCGCCTCGTCCGCGAGGAGAAGCGGGGCATCATCCTCTTCCACGACATCCACGACCGCGCCGCCAAGGTCCTCCCGGGCCTCCTGGACACCCTGCTGGCCGAGGGCTACCGCTTCGCGGGCCTGGACGCGGAAGGCCGGCTCGTGGAGCGCTAGCGGCCGGGCTCCTGGGCCCCGAACGCCGTCCGGGCCTCCCGGATGCGGGCGTGGTGGGCCAGGGCCCAGTCCACCAGGGCCTCGAGGGGGACCAGCAGGGAGCGGCCCATGTCCGTGAGCCGGTACTCCACCTTGGGCGGGACCGTGGGATGGACGGTGCGCGACACCAGGCCGTCCTGCTCCAGGCGGCGCACGGTCTGGCTCAGCATGCGCTGGGAGATGTCGCCCACCGTCCGCCTCAGATCGGAGAAGCGCAGGGTGCCGTCCTGGAGGGCGATGAGCACCAGGAGGCTCCACCGGTCCGCGACGCGGTCCAGCACGTCCCGCACGGGGCAGTTCCGGTAGTCGCCCTCCACGGGCTTGCGCATGGCCATCGGTGCCTCCGGGGTTACCCCAAGGTAACCAGGTTCTTTCATTTTCCCTCCTTGTGGGTTCGTTTGAAAGGGCCTAGCGTCAAAAAAGTTCCTTCAAGGAACCAATGCGCGAAAGGAAACCCATGTCCCCCCAGACCCTGCTCGTGACCGGTGCCTCTGGCCAGCTTGGCCGCCTTGTCCTGGAGGCCCTCCTGGAACGCCACCCCGCTGAACGGCTCGTGGCCGCCGTCCGTCATCCGGCCGCGGTGGCGGACCTGGCCGCCCGGGGCGTCCAGGTGCGGGAAGCCGACTACACCCGCCCGGAAACCCTCCGGTCCGCCTTCCAGGGCGTGGATCGGCTGCTCCTCATCTCCTCCAACGCGATCGGCCAGCGGACGGCCCAGCACCGGGCCGTCGTCGAGGCGGCGCGGGCGGCGGGCGTCGGGCTCCTCGCCTACACCAGCGTCCTGCGGGCCGACACCTCGCCCCTGGGCCTCGCCCGGGAGCACGTGGAGACGGAGGCCCTCGTGCGGGCTTCGGGCCTGCCGTGGGTCTTCCTGCGCAACGGCTGGTACACGGAAAACCACACCGCCTCCCTGCCGGCCATCCTGGCCCACGGCGCCGTCCTGGGCGCCGCCGGGGAGGGCCGCTTCGCCACCGCCGCCCGCGCGGACTACGCCGCCGCGGCCGCCCAGGTCCTGCTGGCCGATCACCCCGAAGGCCAGACCCTGGAGCTGGCCGGCGACACGGCCTACACCCTGGCGGACCTGGCCGGGGAGATCGCCCGCCAGACCGGGAAGCCCATCGTCTACCGCGACCTGCCCCAGGCCGAATTCGCCGGCGCCCTGACCGCCGCGGGCCTGCCCGGCGCCTTCGCGGACCTCCTCGCCGATTCGGACGCCGGCGCGAAGCAAGGGGGCCTCGACGACGCCGGGGGTCAGCTGAGCCGCCTCATCGGCCGCCCCACCACCCCCCTGGCCGAGACCGTTCGCCGGGCGCTGGCCTGAGCCCCAAACCCGGCGCCCGCCTGGCCCCGAACCCGTCGACCCCCTCCCCCCATCCCCCGGACGCAGGGAAGGGGGGAGCAGGGGGTGCGGGGATGCGGCGACAGCAGCCAGCCGGCTTCGGCTGGAGCCACCCCAGGCCTTTCCCGCCCCACGAGCCGCCAGCCTCGGCCGGGTCCAGGGAACCAGGGGTGCCTTGCTTACGATTACTAACGACCAAAACTGATCGTAAGGAGGTGGCGCATGGGCGCCCAGGTTGAGACGATGGCCTACCTCCATGCCCACGGGCTGAATGTGGAGCCCGAGGGGCTCCCCAGGGTGCTCCGGGAGGTTATCGAGGGGCTGCAGCGTCTGTATTACCCGAGTGCGGGCCAGGAGGGGCTCACGGCAGCCGAGATCCAGGTCTACCGATCGGGGGGGCTCGATCCTGCGCCGAGGGATCTGGGTGTGAACGATCCGTTCCTGCGCGGTGTGACGACCTTTGCTGGGCTTGTTGAAACCGGACTGACTGCCGTCGAGTCGGCCAAGCTGCTCGGCGTGACAGACGCTCGAATCAGGCAGCGGCTCAAGGAACGAACCCTTTTCGCCATCAAGTGGGGGGGGGCGTGGCGGTTGCCGCTTTTCCAGTTCGCGGATGGCCGGGAACTCCCGGGCTGGGGCGAGGTCGCCCGCAACCTGCCGGATGGCATCTCGCCCGTAGCGGTTGCCCATTGGCTCATGCTGCCGAATGTCGAGCTTGCCCTGGGGGAGGACGAGATCCCGACGAGTCCACGTCATTGGCTCCTGGAGGGGCGGCCGCCCCAGGCCGTGGCCCGGCTCGCGGAGGCGCTGGGCTAGCCGATGGCCAAATTTCCCGAACCTCCGACGCCGGGGGAACTCGCCCTGCTTGGGCCCGACGTCCAGATCCTTCCCGCCGGATCGACCGTATGGCGGATCTATTTCCTGGGTGGCAGTCACCCGACCTCCTGGGGCCAGTTCCGGGCCTGGGGCCCGACCGAATCCCGGTTCGACCATCACATCCCGCCCGCTTCCCTCCAGGCCCGGGAGATCCTGTACGGAGCCGTTGGGCCGAGGGGCGCCATCACGGCCCTGGCGGACGTTTTCCAGGAAACCCGGATCGTGGACCGCTCGTTCAACAACCCGTGTCTGGCCTCCTTCGAAACGATACGGGACCTCCGCCTGCTGGATCTCACGGGGACCTGGCCGACCAAGGCCGGAGCTTCCGCTGCGATCGCGTCGGGGCCGAAGGCCCGCGCACGGCGCTGGTCCCAGGCCATTTTCGCGGCTTTCCCGAGCCTGGACGGTCTGCTCTATGGGTCTTCGATGCACGCGAACGCGCCCTGTGTGGCGCTGTACGAGCGGGCCGCCGTGGCGATGCCGGCCAGCCCGAGCACCAACCGCATGCTCGCCGACCCGATCCTGTTGACTGCACTCCGGAATGCCTGTGCTGATCTGAATTTCTTCCTCGTCTGACCCGGGACGGGAGCCCCCTTCCCGACTCGCACGGTCGATCACGACCGACGACAGCGGATCGCTCCGCAGCCAGCCTGACGCTGGCCGTTGGGGTCGCTCGAGGGGTACGTCAGAGCGAGGGCGTATGGGCAGCATTCCAGCCATCCGCGGCCTTTCCGGCATCCCCGGCCCATGACATGGCAGGGACGGGACGGCGCAACCGGGGAACGGACGAACCGCCCCCTCCAGGCTGGTTTTTTGCCGGGGAGCCGGTAAAGCGAAAGGCCCGAAACCTGAGGGTGACGGGCCTTTTCATTGGAGCGGGCGATCGGGATCGAACCGACGACGTTCAGCTTGGGAAGCTGACATTCTGCCACTGAATTACGCCCGCGGCAGGTAGGGGGAAACCCTATCACGCTCCCCGGGGCGGGGTCAACGGGGGGGTGCCGAGGCGCGCCAGGAGCCACGCGGCGAGGGGCTCGGCGCCGATCACGCGCTGCTCGGCGACCCAGAGGGGAAGGGCGGTGCGGTGGCGGGCCGGGTCCAGCTTGACGGCGTCCTTCTCGGTGCAGACGAGGCCGGCGGCGCCGCTCGCGCGGGCCTCGCGCTCCAGGGCGGCCAGCTGGGGCCCCAGGGGCTGGTGGTCGCGGAAGGCGCGGCTCCCGGTCCAGGGGGCGCCCGCCACCAGGAGGTCCGCGAAGAAGGCCTCGGGGTGGCCGAGGGCGCAGAACGCGAAGAGCGGCCCGGGGGCGCCCAGGGGCAGGGCGATCCGGTCCCCGGTGTCGAAGCGGCGCAGGGAGGTGATGGCGAAATCCACCCAGAACACGGGGCCGCCGGAGCCGTAGCGGGCCCACCAGGCCTCGACGGCGCCGCGGTCGGAGCGGGCGCCGCGGGTCACCACGAGGCAGGAGGCGCGCGCGGCGCCCGCCATGGGCTCCCGCAGGTCGCCGAGGGGCACCATGCGCCCGTTGCCCCAGCGGCGCACGCCGTCCAGGAGGAGGAGGTCCAGGTCCCGGTGCAGGCCCCGGTGCTGGAAGCCGTCGTCCATGACCAGGAGGTCGGGGCGGGGCGCCAGCGCCAGGGCGCGCAGGGCGGCCCCGTGGCGGCGCCGGCCCACCACCACCCGGCCGGGGCCCAGGCGCCGGGCCATCATCAGGGGCTCGTCGCCGGTCTGGGCCGGGTCCGAGTCGGGCTCCACGGGCATGGGATCGTGGTCCCGGCGTCCCCCGTAGCCGCGGGACACGACCGCGGCCCGGATCCCGGCCGCCTCCAGGGCCTCGGCCAGGAAGAGGGTGACGGGGGTCTTGCCGGTGCCGCCGGTGCTGAGGTTGCCCACCGAGACCACGGGCGCGTCCACCCGCGCGGCCCGCTCCGGATGGCGGTCGAAAGCGCGGTTGCGCGCGCGCACGGCCAGGGCGTACAGGGGGCCGAGGGGGGCGAGGATCCAGCGGAGGGCTTCCATCTCTCAAGAATAAGAGGAAATTTCACGCCCGCGCCACGTTCCCAAGGGCCGTCCGGGCAGGTTAACCTAGGATCCTGCCCCCGGTCCCCCATGTCCGATTCGAACTTCATTGGCCAGAGCAAGGTCGCCTTCAAGGAAGGGGAGATCGTCTACCGCAAGGGGGACATGGCCCAGAACATGTACGTGGTCCTCACGGGGAAGGTGCGCATGTACCTGGGCTCCGAACCCCAGGGGGACTGGTCCGAGGAGCTGGGCAAGGGCGATTTCTTCGGGGAGGGCAGCCTCCTGGAGCCGATCCCCCGCCACCACACCGTCGTGGCCCTGGAGGACACGGAGGTGGTCGCCATCTCCCGCGGCACCTTCCTGCGCATGATCCGGCAGAACCCCGAGGTGTCGGTGAAGATGATGCAGCGCCTCGCCCAGCGGAACCGGGAGCTCAGCAGCCGGGTCGACGCCGAGGCCACCCGCGGCGCCCGGCCCCGGCAGCAGCCCGCCTCCGTCAGTCTCGTCTCCGTCATCTCCGGCCGCAAGTTCCAGATCCTCGCCCACGGCGCCCTGGTGGGGCGCTACGACCCCAACACCGGCATCCATCCAGACATCGACCTCACCGAGGAGGATCCCCAGCTCAGCGTGTCCCGGCGCCACGCGCGCATCCTGTGCGAGCACAACCGCTACTTCCTGGTGGAGGAGCACGGGGTGGCCAACGGCACCTACATCAAGGGCGAGCGCCTGCCCCCCGGCGACGCCCGGGAGCTCCGGCCCGGCGACCGCGTGGGCTTCGGCATGGTGGTGCTGTTCTTCGAGAAGCCGGCCTGATGCGCGTCGAGGTGTGGCGGGACGAGCACGGCGTCGAGTGGGAGCTGGTCCAGCTCGGCCTGGACGAGATCGGGGGCGGGTGCATCATCCGCGAAGGCAGCAACGCCCTGGACCGGGCGGACGGCGATGTCCGGGAGGGGGTGGAGGTGATCGCCCGCTTTGGGGACGTGGAGGACGCCCGGGCCTTCCTGGAGGAAGAGGGCTTCGGGCCCGTCCAGGTGCGGTGAGGGCGGGGCGGGGGACGTACTGACCGCTCGTGCGTCAGGAAACAAATGATTCATTAGCGACATGGATGAAGGGGGCTTCGCCAGAACCAGGCCGGACCCCGGGAGCATCCATGAGACTTCATACCAGACGGTGGCGGGCCGGCGTCTGCCTCCTCGCCCTCTTTGCGACCAGCGCCCTCGAGGCCCTCTCCCTCCGCGCCCCGCGCTCCGGGGCGAGCCTGGAGGTGGACGGCGGGACCTACCTCGTCAGCCTCGGGGACGGGCGGAGCTTCCTGCGGGGTCCGTCCGGCGGCCTGCACTGGGCCGGCGAGGCGACCCCCGGAGACGGAGAGGTCGCCGGGGCGGATCCGGGCCTGCGCCAGGCCCTGGAAGAACTCGTGGGCCTCGCGGAGGGGGACGCGCCGGAGGCGGCGTCCGCATGGGCGGACTTCCTGGCCGACGCGCGGGCTCTCCTGGCCCAGCCAACGCGTGCGGAGGCGACCGCTTCCGACCCGGATCAGCCGGTCGCTTCCGCCGCGGCCGTGGCGACCGCCGTGCCCGCGCCCGTGGCCATCCCGGCGGCCGAGCCCGTGGCGACCGCCGTGCCTGCGCCCGTGGCGACCGCCGTGCCTGCGCCCGTGGCGACCGCCGTGCCTGCGCCCGTGGCGACCGCCGTGCCTGCGCCCGTGGCGACCGCCGTGCCTGCGCCCGTTGCCGCCCCGGCGCCCGCGCCCGTCGCCGCCCCGGCGTCCGGACCCGTCGCGACGGCGGTCCCCGCCCCCGTCGCCACCCCGTCGCCCGCGCCCGCCCCGTCGACCGTCCCGGGGCCTGCCGCCCCCGTGGGCCCGACCCTCGTGGTGCGCGGGATTGGCCTCCTGGCCGTGCTCTCCGAGCAGGGCTACGTCGTGGATTTCCAGGATGGCCTCGGCATCCGGCGCCGGGTGGGCCAGGGCTGGGACCTGCGGGCCGATGGCCACCTGGGCGAATGGCGGTCCTCCAGCCAGGCCCTGGTCGCCGCGGCCCTGTCCCCGACCCAACGGGGCCAACTCATGAGCCTGGGGCCCGAACTCGTGCGGGCCACCTGCGGGACCGCCTCGGCCCCCCTGCGGTTCATGGCCGGTTCCTTGCGGGTGGATGTGGACCTCCTGGCCTGTGTGCTGCCCAGTCCCCTCCTGGCCTCCCAGAAGGGGAAGGCGCCCGCCCCCATCCTGGGGCCGGCCCCCGCGCCGGCCCCGAAGGCGCGCGCCAAGGCCAAGCCCGCCGCCGCGAAGGCGCGCGCCCAGGCCAAGCCGGTCCCGGCGGCGGCCCCGGCTCCGGCGGTCCAGGCGGACCCCCTGATCCTGGCCGGACCCGGCTTCTGCGCGGTGCTGGGCCAGGAGGACTATGTCCTGACCTGGCGGGTCGGCGGAAGCCTCGTGAGGTCGGGCCATCGCGTGGTGGAAAACCTGGCGTCGGGGGACCCGGTCCCGGCCCGCGCCAGCCGGGAACGGCTCCTGGCCCGGCGCCACGTCCTGGAGGCCTGCGCCTGGATCCAGGACCTCCTGGGCGCCGTCAGCGCCCCGCCCAGCCTCCGCGCCCTGGCGCGGGACCTGGAGGGAACGTCCCGGTCCGCCGCTGAAGCCCAGGGCCGGGCCGAAGGGGGGGCCCTGGCCCTGTTGGCCGGGCGGTTCACCCTCCTGCGCACGAGCGAAGGCCGGGTCGTCCATGGGGGCGGCGGGGAGGCGCGTCTGCTCCCTGAGGGGAAGCACCTCGCCAAGGCCGGTCCGGCCGCCCCGGGGACGCTGGCCGCCCTGAAGCCCCTGACGGCCCTCGAGCTGGCGGGGCTCCAACGCCTCAACGGTCAGCTCCTGAACGCCGCCCTCGCCTTCAGGCGCCAGGGGACCCCGCAGGGTGAGGTCCTCCGGGCGCGGACGCTGGCCTTCCTGGAGGAGGTGCGTCCGGTGGGGCTCCAGCTCCAGTGGGGCCCCTTCGCCTGGATGGCCCCCCTGACGTCGGACTCGGAGACCCTCCGCGGTGCCGCGGAACGCGGGTTCACGGCCACCGTCCGCACGTCCGAGCTCAAGGTGGAGGGGGGGACCCTCCAGGTGGGCGGCGGCCTGGGCCTGGTCAGGCTCGACGGCCACGTGCCCCGGTTGTTCCTGACGGCCGCCGAGGGGGTGGCGGAGCTCTCGTCCGGATGGCCCATCACGGTGCTGGCCGGCGGCCTCCCGGGAACGCTGGACGCCACGGGCCGCGGGGCCCTCCGGCACCTGAGCCGGGCGGCGGCGATCCGCCTGAGGGGATGCGGGTCCACGGATGCCGCGCCCATCCCGGAGAGCGAACGGAAGGCCCTGGAGGCCTTCCTGGCGGCCTTCCCGGCGGAGCGGGACCCCGACCTGGAGCGACGGGCGGAGGCCCCGCGGACGGCCCCCGCCTCGGCCCCTGCCCCGGCGGCCGAACCCCCCGCGGCCGAATCCCCGGCGGTCGAAGGCCCCGCGGCCGTCTCCCCGGCGGCCGTCTCCACGGTGGCCGTGGCCGCGGTGGACCCGGCCTCGCCGACCGAGGTGCCCCCGGTGGCGGAGGTCCGGGAAGGGCCGCCTGCGACGCACCGGTCGAAACGGCCGGCGCCGGAAGCCCTGCCCGAGGGCCCGTCCCGCCCCGCCAAGCGGGCCCGGGTCGCGTCCCCGGTGGCGCGGAGCTACTGCCGGGTGTGCAATGTGTCCTTGCGCAAGAACGGGAACCATGAAGGATCGGCCGTGCACCTCGCCTGCGCGAAGGGGTTCGGGCACCTGTCCGAGGCCGCCCGGGCGATGGACGTCCCGGAGGGCCGCTGCCGGTACTGCCTCGAGGATTTCCAGGTGAGCCACAGCCTCTGGTCCCATCTCCGGGGCTGCCCCGGCCTCAAGGAAGGCGGCCTCCCGGGGACGCCCCGGAAGCCGGCGAAGCCCCGGAAGGCCGTGACGCCCCTGCGCGGGTCGCCCACGCGGACGTGCAACCTTTGCGAGCGGTCCTTCAGCAGTGTCCAGGCCTACCGGAACCACCTGATGACGGACCTGCACCTGACGGCGGAGCGGGTCCAGCGCCGGACCCTGGCGAGCATGGCCCAGGAAGCGCCCCGTTGGGACCTGCCCCTGCCCGAGCCCCTGCCCCTGGAGGACCTTCCCCTGCTCCGGTTGGCGCCCGAGGGGACGTCCGAGGCCGCCGCCGAGACCCGTCCGGCCCCCGCGCCCGCCCTTGCGACGCCGCCCGCCCTGCCGGTTCCGCCCGCCCCGGGCCCCTGGCGGGAGGTGACGCCCCCCCCGAAGACCCCGAGTCCGGAGCAGCTCCCGCCGTTCTCCCGGCTCACCACCCCGCCCGACGCAGCGGACGAGGCCGCCCTGGAGGCCTTCCTCTCGTTCTGACCCCGGTACGCGGAAGGGGCGCGGGCCTCGCGGCCCGCGCCCCCATGTCCGGTCCGGCCTACTGCTTCAGGGCCTTGGCGGCCTTGGTCAGCTCGGGAACCACCTCGAAGAGGTCGCCCACGATGCCGTAGGTGGCCAGCTTGAAGATGGGGGCCTCGGGGTCCTTGTTGATGGCCACGATGACCTTGGAGCCGCTCATGCCGGCCACGTGCTGGATGGCGCCGCTGATGCCGCAGGCGATGTAGAGGGTGGGGCTGACGACCTTGCCGGTCTGGCCCACCTGGATGCTGTGGGGCAGGCCCCAGCCGGCGTCCACCGCGGCGCGGCTGGCGCCCACGACGCCGCCGAGGGCGTCGGCCAGCTCCTGGAGGATGGCGAAGTTGGCGCCGTCCTTGAGGCCGCGGCCGCCGGCGACGATCACGTCGGCCTCGCTGATGTCGACGGCGCCCCCGCCCTTGGCGAGGATCTCCTTGACCACCGCGAGGAAGCCGCCCGCGGGCGCGGGGAGGCTCTCGACGGCGCCGGCCTTGGGGCAGGGCGCGGCGACGAACACGTTGGGCCGCGTGGTGGCGACCTGGACGGCGCTCTCGAACCGGTTCACGCTCACGGCCTTGCCCGCGTAGACGGGGCGGGTGGCCTCGAGCCTGCCGTCCACCATGGCCAGGCCGGTCACGTCGGCGGCGTAGCCCGCGCCGAGGCGCGCGGCGGCCCGGGGGGCCACGTCGCGGCCGGCGGAGGTGGCCGCGGCCAGCAGGACCGTGGCGCCCTTGGCCTGGACGGCGTCGGCGATGGCCTGGGCGTAGCCGTCGCTGGAGTAGGCGGCGAGGCTGGGGGCCTCGACCTTGATGATCGCGTCGGCGCCGTACTGGGCGGCCTCCTCGGCGCCGGCGAGATCGGCGCCCACGAAGAGGGCGCCCAGGGACTTGCCGGCCGCGTCGGCGAGGCGGCGGCCTTCGCTCAGGGCCTCGAGGGAGGGCTTGCGGATCTTCCCGTCCTTCGTCTCACAGAAAACTAGCATCATCTCGACCTCGGAAAGATGGGATCTAAAGGACCTTGGCTTCGTCGCGAAGCAGGGAGACCAGGGCGGCGGCCTGGGCGGCGGCGTCGCCCTCCAGCTTCCGGCCTTCGGGGCGCGCGGGGGGCAGGGCCAGGGAGGCCGTGACCAGGGCGGGGGCGCCGGCGGCGGCCTCCACCTCCTCGATGGTCTTCTTCTTGGCGGCCATGATGCCCTTGAGGTTGGCGTAGCGGGGCTCGTTCAGCCCGCGCTGGGCGGTGACGACGGCGGGGAGGGTGCCCTCCACCACCTCGGTGCCGGCGTCGGACTCGCGCTCGGCGCGGAAGGCGCCGGCGGAGAGCTCGAGCTTCGTGACGACGTTGGCCTGGGCCCAGCCCAGGAGCTCGGCCAGCATGGGGCCGACGGAGGCGTTGTCGCCGCCGAAGCCCTTGTTGCCCAGGAGCACGAGCTCGAAGCCGCGCTCCTTCGCGAAGGCGGCCAGGATCCGGGCGACGGCCAGCGGATCCCCGGCGTCCTCGGCCTTGACGAGGACGGCGGTGTCGGCGCCCAGGGCCAGGGCGTTGCGCAGGACATCCTTGGCCTTCTCGCCCCCGACGGAGGCGGCGGTCACCTCGGCGCCGGCGGATTCCTTGAGGCGGAGGGCCTCTTCCAGGGCGTACTCGTCGTACGGGCTGGTGATCCACTTGACGTCGCTCCCATCCAGGGACTTCCCGTCCGCGCCGATCCTGATCTTCGTCTCGGTGTCGGGCACCTGCTTGAGGGCCACAAGAATCTTCATGCTCGCTCCCGGTGGAATGATGGGGCCGCGTATTTCGCGCGGCTGAATCCTAAATGCTACCAGGGAATCGCCATTTTCCCCCGCGAGAAGGTATCCTCGACGGCATGTCCGGAAGAACGTACGCGGAAAGCCTGGTCTTCACGGGAGGGGGCACGGGAGGCCACTTCTTCCCGGCCGTCGCCCTCGCGGAGGGGCTCCGGGCGAGGTGGGGCGGCCCCATCTGGTTCGTCGGCGCGCGCCGGGGGATCGAGGCCCGCCTCCTGCCCGCGTCCCCGTGGCCCCACGAACTGCTGGACGTGGAGGGGTTCGCCGGCCGCAGCCCCCTGAGGGCGGCCCGGGCCGCGTGGAAGCTCGCCAGGGCCTGGCGGACCCTCGTGGCCCGCTGGCGACGGGAGCGTCCGGCGGCCGTGATCGGCACCGGCGGCTACGGGGCCGCGCCGGCCCTCATGGCCGCGCAGGCGCTGGGCATCCCCTTCTTCCTCCACGAATCCAACGCCGCCCCCGGGCTCCTCGTGAAGGCCCTGGCGAAGCGCGCCGCGGGCGTCTGGTGCGGCATGCCCGAGGGGGCCGCGGCCCTGCCCGGGGCCCGGTGCCTCGTGGCCGGGACCCCCGTGCGGGAGGCCTTCCTGCGGGACTTCCGCCCCGTGGCCCAGCTGGCGCCGCCCTTCCGGCTCCTGGTGCTGGGCGGCAGCGGCGGGGCGCGGGCCGTGAACGAGGCCGTGATGGAGGCCGCCCCCGCGCTCCTGGACCGCTTCCCGGACTGGGACATCCTGCACCAGACCGGGCCCGCCCAGCACGAGGCGCTCTCGGCCCGGCCCCGCCATCCCCGGCACCGCCTCGCGCCCTTCCTGGAGTTCATGGACACCCAGATGGAGGCCGCCTCCCTCGTCCTGACCCGGAGCGGGGCCAGCACCTGCGCCGAGCTGATGGCCTCGGGCCGCCCCGCCCTCATGGTGCCCCTGCCGGGGAGCGCCGGGGACCACCAGGTGGCCAACGCGCGGGCCATGGAGGCCGGCGGCAGGGCCCGGGTCCTGCTCCAGGGGCCGGATCTGGCCCGGGATCTGGCCGCGGCGGCGGCCCCGCTCATGGCCGATCCCCGCGCCCTGGCCTCGCTGGCCCGGCCGGAAGCCAATCGCGCCGTGGACATCTGCCTGGATGATCTCGCGGCCCGGACGGGAATCGGCCTACACTAAGGGCATGCACCAGCGCACCTGGCTCTCCCTCCTGACCTTCCCCATGGTGGCCGTCTTCAGCTACCCGGTCATCGTCCACCCGGCCCAGGAGGCTCCCCGCCGCGAGGTGAAGGCCGCCCCCCAGGACCCGCTGGCGGGGCTCTCCGACATCCAGGACGTGCTCCAGCTGGTGCGGGACAACTACGTGGACCCCCCCGACATGGAGAAGGTCGTGGGCGGCGGCATCCAGGCCGCCCTGGAGCGGGCCCACCCCCTCAACGCCTACCTGTCCCCCGAGGACCTGCGCCTCCCGGACCCGGGGCCCGCCGAGATCGGCATCCGGGTCCAGAAACGGCAGATCTACGCCCAGGTGCTGGCCGTGACCACCGGGAGCCCGGCGGCCAAGGCGGGGTTCCAGCCCGGGGACGTGATCCGGAAGATCGATGAGGATTCCATCGGCCCCATGAGCGCCTGGACCCTGGAGCGGCGCCTGCGCGGCGCGGTGGGGTCCCAGGTGTCCCTGCTGCGGTACGCGGCGGCCACCACCGAGCTGAAGAAGGTCACCCTGACCCGGGAGAAGATCCAGCGGCCGCCCGCGTTCATCCGCAAGGAGGCCAAGGCCACCCTCCTCGGCTTCGAGGACCTGGACCCGGGCCGCACCGGCGAGCTCAAGAACGTGCTGGCCGGCCTGGACCGGAGCCTCCCCCTGGTCCTGGACCTGCGCCGCTGCTCCGGGGGCGACCTGGGCGAGGCGGCCCTCGTGGCCGGGCTCTTCGCGGGTCCGGGCCTCCTGGCCACCGTGCAGGAGACGGGCCGGCCCGACCAGCCCGTGGCCATCGTGCCGGCCGGCCTTCCCCCCTTCGCCAAGCTGGCCGTGATCACCGGCCCCTGGACGGCGGGTGCCCCCGAGGCCCTGGCCGCGGCCCTGAAGAAGCAGGGGGTGCCCGTGTTCGGCGAGCGGACCATGGCCATGGGGGTGGAGCGGACCCGCTTCCTCCTCCGGCAGGGCGGAGCCGCCGAGGTGGTGAACCGGCGCTGGCTCGGCGCGGGCGGCGAATACCTGGGCCTGGGCGGCGACCGCCCCGAGGCCCTGAAGCCCAAGGCCGGCGGCGAGACCCTCCAGCCGGGGGTCGTGCCCGACCACGTCTTCAAGAACATGAAGCCCGAGGAGGACCCCCTGCCGAAGATCCTGGAGATCCTGGCCCAGGGCCCCAAGGCCGCCAAGCTGCAGCCCCCGGCGCCGGCGCGGAAGGCCGCCGTCCTCATGTCAAGCCTGGCCTCGGACCAGGCCCTGGACGCGGTCTAGGCCCATGGCGGCGAGAAAAGGCGGCCGGACGTCCACCCCCCGGCTTCTGGTCCTGGCGGCCCTCATGTTCGCCTTCGGCCTGGGCCTGGGCGCCCTCCTGACCAGTCAGGCCTGCGGCCGAAAGGGCCGCCTGCCCGGCGATGAGGAAACGGCCAAGCCCCGGCCCCGGCCCACCCCGCCCAGCGGCAAGCCCGGCCCCGGGAAGGCCGAGCCCGGGAAGGCCGAACCCGGGAAGGCCGAACCCGGGAAGGCTGAACCCGGAAAGGCCGAACCCGGCCCGGCGGAGCCGGCCCGGAAGGGGCTCCCCCGCTTCGCCCTCGTCATCGACGACCTGGGCTACGCCTCCCCCGAGCTGGTGAAGCGCCTCTGCGCCCAGCCCGTGCCCTTCTCGGTGGCGGTCCTCCCCTACCAGGAGAACACCCGCGAAAGCGCCGAGATCGCCCATGACCGGGGGAAGGAGGTCATGCTCCACCTGCCCATGGAGCCCCTCGGCTACCCCGGCCCCGGTAAGGACCCCGGGCCCGAGGCCGTGATGTACGACCTCAAGGAGGCGGAGATCCGCGCCCGGGTCCGCAAGGCCCTGGCCGACGTCCCCTACCGCCGGGGCGTGAACAACCACATGGGCTCGCGCATCACCCCCGACCGCACGCGCATGACGTGGATCCTCGAGGAGATCCGGGCCCGGAAGTGCTTCTTCGTGGACAGCCGCACCGAGAAGGACAGCGTGGCCTTCGACGTGGCCGAGGCCCTGAAGATCCCGGCCGTGCAGCGCAAGGTGTTCCTGGACGACGACAAGGCCTTCGCGGAGATGGAGCGCCAGTGGAACCGGGCCCTGGACCTCGCGGCCCGGGACGGCCAGGTCCTGATCATCGGGCACATCTACCCCGAGACGGTGGCCGCCCTGGAGAAGCTCATCCCGGCCGCCCGGAACCGCGTGACCTTCGTGAAGGCCGGCGACCTGGTCCGGTAGCCGCATGAAACGAGGGCCCGGCGTGGGATGTCCCCGCCGGGCCCTCGGTCCGCGTCCTCCGGCTCAGAACCGGACGGTGACGCCTTCGCCTTCGTTCACGTGCACGGTGTCGATGAAGCGGACCTGCCGGGGCTGCCGGTTCAGGATGAGGCTGGCGGTGCGGACGCCCTCCCCGAAGAAGTGCACGCCGTCCAGGAGGTTGCCCTTGGTGACGCCGGCGGCGGCAAAGATGATGTGCTCGCCGGGGGCCAGGTCGTCGGTGAAGTAGATGCGGTTGAAGTCGACGCCCATGCCCTCCGCCTTCTCCTTGCTGGCGGTGTTGGTGTCGGTGACCAGGCGGCCCTGGATCTCGCCGCCCAGGCACTTGAGGGCCGCGGCGGAGAGGACCCCCTCGGGGGCGCCGCCGATGCCCATGACGGCGTGGATGCCGGTGCCGGACACGGCCGCGGAGATGGCGGCCGACAGGTCGCCGTCGCCGATGAGCTGGATGCGGGCCCCGGCCGTGCGGATGTCTTCAATGAGCTTCTCGTGACGGGGGCGGTCCAGGACGACGACGGTCAGCTCCCCCACCTTCCGGTGGAGGGCCTTGGCGATCTCCTTGAGGTTCTCGGCCGGGCTCGCGTCCAGGTGCACCCGGCCCTTGGCGGCGGGGCCCACGCAGAGCTTCTGCATGTAGAGGTCCGGGGCGTGGAGCAGCCCCCCGCGCTCGCTGGCCGCGAGCACGCAGATGGCGTTGGGGGCGCCGGTGGCGCAGAGGTTGGTGCCCTCCAGGGGATCCACGGCGATGTCGACGGCGGGGCAGCCCATGCCCATCCCCACCTTCTCCCCCACGTACAGCATGGGGGCCTCGTCCCGCTCGCCCTCGCCGATCACGATGGTGCCGTCGATGGGCAGCTTCTCCATGTTCCTGCGCATGGATTCCACGGCGAGCCAGTCGCTGTGCTTGCGGTTGCCGTTGCCGATGCTGGTGGCCGAGGCGATGGCGGCCTGCTCCACCACGCGAAGGAACTCACCGCTGAGGGACATTTCCATGGTTCTGCTCCGGAAAGGGTTGTTCAACTCTCTCGCGAGACCGATTCCTCGATCCACTCCAGGAAGCTCTCGCTGCACTTCTCGACGGGAACCATGAGGATCTCGGGGATCTCGTAGGTGTGGAGTTCCGAGATGACGCGGGAGACCTCCTCGAACCGGTCCCGGCTCGTCTTGATCATCAGGAGCACCTCCTCGTCCAGGTGGGTGCCTCCCTTGTAGTAGTAATAACTCTTAATCCCGGGAAGGATGTTGACGCAGGCGGCGTAGCCCTGGTCCACGACGGCGGCGGCGATGGTGAGGGCCGTCTCCTCGCTTCCGCAGGTGGTGAAGATCGTCACGGCATTGATCATGGGGTCTGGCGGCTCCTGGACCGAGGGTGGCCTGAAATTCGAGTTTGCCACGGGCGGGGGCGGCTTCCCAGAGGAAGCTGGACCTGGATGAAGTTTTTGTAACCCATGGGCTTCCGGCCCGCCCCTGGAAAAATCCCGGAAACCCCTCAACACCTGGGGGGCTCCAGGCGTCTAATCCCTCGTCGGCTCCTCGGGTCCGCGAGGATCCCATCCGTCTCCAGGAGGACTCCCATGGCCTTTCCCTCCCTGTTCCCCAAGCGGTCGCTCCTGGTCCCGGGCCTCGGGCTCCTCCTCCTCGGCTGCGGCGGGGAGGACCGCGTGACGGTCGCCGGGCCCTACCCGGTGACCTCGGTGGCGGTGGCCGACCTGGACGGCGACGGCCGGCTGGACCTCGTGGCCACCCTCCACGGGGAGGGGGCCCCGGCCACCCAGGGCTGGGTCACCGTGCGCCGCCAGGATCCCTCGGCCCCGGGGACCTACCTGGAGCCGGAGCTCTGGGCGGGAGGAGCCAATCCCGGCCGCGTCGTGGCGGCCCCCCTGACAGCCGGCGGCCTGCCCGGCCTGGTCATCCTGTCCGTACAGACGGGCTACCCAGCGAGTGACACCGGCGCCGCGCTGGTGCGCTTCCCCGATCCGGCCGCCCCGGGCGGGTTCCTCGCCCCGGTGGCCCTGCCCCTGGGGGGCCGGACCCCACGGGACGCCGCGGTGGGCGACCTGACGGGGGACGGTCGCCCGGACGTTGTGGTCGCCGCGGACGGGGCCGCCACCCTGCTCCTGTTCCCCCAGGACGCCGCGGGGGGGACCTTCGGCGCGCCCCTCGCCCTGGCCGTCGCGGGGACGCCGACCGCCGTGGCCGTGGCCGACCTGGACGGGGACGGCCTCCTCGACATCGCCGCCGCCACCGCCAACGACACCGTGTCCATCCTGCTCCAGGACGCGGCCCATCCGGGCAGCTTCCTGCCCCGGGTGGACCTCCCGGCCGGGTCCCATCCGGTGGCCCTGAAGGTGGCCGACCTGGACAAGGACGGACGCCCCGACCTGGTCGTCGCGGACGAGGGCACCTCGGCGGCCCAGGGCGTCACCGTCCTCCTCCAGGCCAAGGCCCCCGCGGCGGCGGGCACCTTCCTCCCGCCCGTGGGCTACGCCGTGGGGGATGCCTTCGCGGCGTCGGTGGACGCGGCCGACCTGGACGGGGACGGTTATCCCGACCTGGCCGTGGCCTGCGCCGGCGTCCCCGGGAACCCCGGCAGCGTGGCCGTCCTCATCCAGGACCAGGCCCATCCGGGCACCTTCAAGGCCCCGGTGAACTACCCCGGCCTGCAGGGGCCGGGTTCGGTGGCCCTCGCCGACGTGGACGGCGACGGGCTCCGGGACCTGGTGATCGGGGACGGGTATCTCTACGTGCGGAAGCAGATCGCGGGCCAGCCGGGGACTTTTGGACTACCCTTGCGATACCGACAGTGACCCCCCCGAGGTAGCCCATGGCCCTGACAGCCCTCCCCGGAAGCGCGAGGACGACGCTCCTTTCCCTGGGGGGGGGCCTCCTGGCCCTCGCCCTGGCCTGCGGGGGGGGCGGCAAGTCCGCCCCGCACCTCACCGTTTCGGTGACGCCGGCCTCGGGCCTCACCCTCCCCGTGCCCTACGATTATTCGTCCCAGGGCTTCTACATGCCCCCCTACGCGGGCACGGCGACCGTGGCCATCGCCCGGGACAGCAGCGTCACCGGCGCCGTGACCCTCTCGGTCACGGGCCTCCCGACCAACTGCAAGGCCCAGTTCTCGGCGCCCACCACCTCAGGGACGAGTTCGGTCCTGTCGATCCAGGCCGGCTACCCCGATCCCTCCGACCCGACCTTCGTCAAGCAGGTCTACCCGAAGGCGGGCACGTACACCCTCACGGTCACCGCCAAGGCATCCGGGCAACCTGACGCGACGGCCACGCTGCCCCTCAAGCTCGGCAGCGAGGCGCCGGCCTTCGACCTGGCCTTCGTGGACGCCACCGCCAGCCGCCTGGACACCACCCCGGACATCACCCTGGCCGGCACCGCCCCCGTCACCAAGTACCTGCTGGCCTACTACACCACCAGCCAGGGCTGGAGCGCGTCGGGGCCCGTCACCGTGACGATGGACGGGGTGCCCTCCGGCCTCACCGTGTCCACGGGGACGGCCACCTTCAGCCTCCAGGACAGCGCCCCGCACCCCCTGACGATCGCCGCCCAGCCCGGCCTGGCGGCGGGCACCTACGCCTTCTCCATCACGGCCAGCTTCAACGGCGTCGCCTCGACGCTGCCCGTGGTCGTCACCTACGCCCCCTATCCCTTCTACGTCCAGCCCCAGATCCACGCGGAAGGCCCCTCCGTGGTCCAGGGCGGGCGCGTGGCCTTCCCCCTCTACCTGGGCCGGAACGACACCTTCTTCACCACCGTGAGCACCTCGAACGGAACCGAGGGGGTCTACGCCGGCGACGTCCTCCTCTCCGCCAGCGGCATGCCGTCCGGCCTGACCGTGACCTTCGGGGACGGCGACGCCCTCAACGATCCCAAGGGCCTCCAGTCGGTGCCCCTCGTGATCCAGGCGGCCGCCACGGTCCCCGCGGGCACCTATCCGGTCACGCTCCAGGCCACGCGCAGCACGCCGGGCGCGGTCACCGCCGCGGCCCCGGTCACCCTCCCGGTCACGGTCACCGCCTCCGCGGCGGGGACGGCGCCGGTCTTCTGGATCCAGAACGTGGAATGGGGCCAGACGGTGCTCAAGCCGGGCCTGCCCCTCGTCGCGGGCAAGCCCGCGCTGCTCCGGGTGCAGTACCTCGCGGACCGCCCGGGCCAGACCGGCGCCCTCGCCGCGAAGCTCCAGGACGGCACCGTCCTGGCCCTCCGCGGCCCCGCCGCCGTGCCCACCGAGGCCGTCGAGGGGGATCTGCCCACGGCCGCCGCGGCCTCGGCCTCCACCTACACGTGCCTGCTCCCGGCCGCCGCGGTGCAGAGCGGCCTCAGCGTGACCCTCCAGGGGACCGGCGCCCCCGCCCTGACGGTCACGCCCACGGTCCGCGCCGGCATGGACTACGCCCTGGTCGTCCTTCCCGTCGTCCACAAGGGCGTCGCCCCCGCGCTGCCCTCGGACGCCGCCCTCACCCAGGGCCTCCTCGCCATCTGGCCCTTCAGCGGCGTCCCCCTGTCCCACCGGGCCGCCTACACCACGTCCACCGCCATCCCGGAGCCCACCACCGACCCCACGAAGGACCACAGCGGCGACGCCTGGGGCCAGATCCTCAACGAGGTGGCCTCCCTGCGGGTCGTGGACGGCGGCAGCGCCCCCTACTACGGGTTCCTCGCGCCCGGGTACACCTTCGGCACCCAGCCCTCCGGCTACACCCTGGGGGTCACCCTCGCCAGCAGCATGGCCAGCATCGGCACCGACGCCAGCCTGGACACGGTGTTCGGGAACCAGGTCCCCAACCAGACCGTGGCCGTCGAGACCCTGGTCCACGAGACCGGCCACATCCTGGGCCTCCTGCACACCCCCGCGGGGACCTTCCCCGTCGACGACGAGGTGACGAACTACCCCTACTTCGGCGGCCTCGTGGGCACCTGGGGCTACGACGTGTTCACCCAGACGCCGCTGGATCCGGCCGGGTACTACGACATCATGAGCTATTCCAGCGAATCCGACTGGGTCTCCGACTGGTGCTACCTCCACGCCATGGGCTGGGTCTCGGGCCAGAAGAAGGTCGGCACCCGCCTGGCCTCCACGGGCGTCCGGAAGGAGCGCCTCGTGGTCTCCGGCACCGTGACCCCGGACGGCCAGGTCCGCCTCCAGCCGCTGGTACGGGCCCAGGCGGAGGCCCTGCCGCCCCGCGCCGGCGCCTACACCCTGGCCCTCCAGGCCAGCTCGGGCCGCCGGGAGGTGGCCTTCGCCGCGGAGCCGATCCCCGGGCTGCCGGGCCACGCCATGTTCCTTTTCACCGTGGACGCGGACGAGGAACTGGTGGCCGCCGACGTCCGGCGGGAGGACCGCAGCCTGGCCCGCCGCGAGGCCCGGGTGGGCCGGGGCATGCGCGCGGCGGCCCTGGACCGCGCGGAGGCCGCCGGAACCCTGGAGGTCCGGGAGGCCTCCGGCACCCTGCACCTGGCCTGGGACCCGGTGGCCCATCCCTACGTGGACGTCGTGCATGAAGGGACGGCCGGCACCACGACCCTCGCCCTCCACCTCACGGGCGGCACCGCCGACCTGCCCCTGGCGGGGCTGCCCGAGGGCGGCCGCTTCCAGGTGCGCTACTCGGACGGCCTGAACGCCGTCTCCCGGGCCCGCGCCCGCGACGAGGTCCGGGACCGGACCCGGTGACGCCGGGGGCTTGCGCCGCCGGCCCCGGGCGCGGCACCATGGGGCACCCCCCCAGAAAGGACCGGCCATGAAGTGGATGGACGAGTATCCCGGAACCTACAAGGACTGCGTCTGGGTCGGCTTCGACCTGCTGGAGTCCTTCATGCGGGACGCCCTCGTCGCCGCCGGGGTGCCCAGGCCCGACGCCGAGATCGTCGCCGACGTGCTCATCGAGTCCGACAAGCGGGGCATCGACTCCCACGGCATCGGCCGGCTCAAGCCCATCTACATCGACCGCATCCGGGACGGCATCCAGGATCCCGTCACCCGGATCGAGGTGCTCCGGGACCGGAAGACCGCCACCGTCCTGGACGGCCACAACGGCATGGGCCACGTCGTCTCGAAGAAGGCCATGGAGATGGCCATCGAGAAGGCCCGGAACCACGGCATGGGCATGTCCGTCGTCCGCAACTCGACCCACTACGGCATCGCGGGCTACTACGCCCTGATGGCGGTGAAGGCGGGGATGATCGGCATCACCGGCACGAACGCGCGGCCTTCCATCGCGCCCACCTTCGGGGTGGAGAACATGCTGGGCACCAACCCCCTGACCTTCGGCATGCCCTCGGACGAGGACTTCCCCTTCGTCCTGGATTGCGCGACCTCCATCACCCAGCGCGGCAAGATCGAGCACTACGACCGCATCGGCAAGGCGCTGACCCCCGGCTGGGTCATCGACGCCGAGGGCGGCACCCGCACCGACACCGCCCAGGTCCTCAAGGACCTGACCCGGGGCCTGGCGGCCCTGACGCCCCTGGGCGGCATCGGCGAGGAGCTGGGGGGCTACAAGGGCTACGGCTACGCCACCGTCGTCGAGGTGCTGTGCGCGGCCCTGCAGGGCGGCGCCTTCCTCAAGGCCCTCAACGGGACCGACGCGGAGGGCCGCAAGGCGCCCATCCCCCTCGGCCACTTCTTCATCGCCATCGACATCGAGGAATTCATCGAGCTCGACCGCTTCAAGGCCACCACCGGCCAGATCATGCGCGACCTGCGCGCCAGCAAGAAGGCGCCCGGGCAAGAGCACATCTTCACCGCGGGGGAAAAGGAACACCTGGCCTGGCTCCTCCGCAAGGAGCGCGGCTGTCCGGTTCCCGAGGCGCTCCGGAAGGACATGGAGACCTTGAGGTCCTGGTACGGCCTGCCCTACGCTTTCCCCTGGGACGCCTGAGTCCCGGAGAGGAGGCCGCCCATGGACGTCGCCGTCAGGAGGGCGGAGGCCGGCGAGGCCCGCGAACTGGGGCTGTTCGCGGAGGCCTGCTTCCGGGAGGCCTTCGGCTACCTCTTCCCCGAGGACGCCCTGGACCTGGTCTGCGCGCGGGCCTTCGCGGGCCCCCTGATGGAGGAGCTGGTGCGGGACGCCGCCTGGATCGCGGAAGGGGAGGGCGGGTGGCGGGGCTACGCCGCCCTCGCCGCCCGGCCCTGTCCCGCCCCGGGCCTCCCCGGGCCCCAGGCCGAGCTGAGCCGCCTGTACGTGACCGCGCCGTGGCAGGGCCGGGGCGTCTCCGGGGCCCTGATGACCGCCGTCCTGGCCGAGGCCCGGCGCCGCGGGTGCCGCTCCGTCTGGCTCGAGGCCTTCGAGGGCAACCCGCGGGCGCTCCGCTTCTATGGCCGCTGGGGCTTCCACGACCTGGGCGGCAGCATCAAGGATCGCGAAGGCATCCATCTCCCCCACCGCATCCTCGGCACCGTGTTCTCGGCCTGATCCGTCTGCTAGACTGGTGCGACACGCGGGGTGTTGGAGAATTCATGCATATCCTTGTGACGGGCGGCGCCGGGTTCATCGGAAGCCATGTGGCGGACCGCTGCGTGGCTGAGGGGCACCGGGTGACGGTGCTGGACAACCTGCGGAGCGGGTCGGAGGCCAACGTGAACCCCCGCGCGGACTTCGTGCGCATGGACCTGCGGGACCCGGGGCTGCCGGCGCTGGTGGGCAAGCTGCGGCCCGAGGCGGTGCTGCACTTCGCGGCCCAGATCGACGTGCGGGTGAGCTGCCAGGATCCGGTGTTCGACGCGGAGGAGAACGTGCTGGCGACGCTGCGGCTGATCGAGGCCGGGCTGGCCTCGGGGATGGCGCGGTTCGTGTTCGCGTCCAGCGGAGGCGCGATCTACGGGGAGGCCTCGGGACGGCAGGACGAGGCGCACCCGGAGGTGCCCCTGAATCCGTACGGGGTGGCGAAGCTGGCGGTGGACAAGTATCTGGCGGCGTACGCGGTGCAGCGGGGCCTGGCGGGCTGCAGCCTGCGGTTCTCGAACGTGTACGGCCCGCGGCAGGGCTCGAAGGGGGAGGCCGGGGTGGTGGCGGTCTTCTGCAAGGCGCTGCGGGCGGGACGGGCGCCGGTGGTGAACGGGGACGGGCGGCAGACCCGGGACTTCCTGTTCGCGCCGGACATCGCGGAGGCGGTGTCGCTGGCGCTGGCGCGGCGGGCGACGGGGGTGTTCAACCTGGGGACGGGGATCGAGACGGACATCCGGACCCTGGCGGAGGGGCTGTGCGAACGGGCCGGGGTGGACCCCGGGGCCATCGTCCACGCGCCGGGGATCGCCGGGGAGCAGCGGCGGTCCTGCCTGGACCCGGGGAAGGCCGCGCGGGAGCTGGACTGGCGTCCCCGCACCGCCTTCGCCGAGGGCCTCGGCCTCACCTGGGACTGGTTCCGGGCGGGGGGCTCCGCGGACTGAGGCCCCTTCAGATCCCGGCCAGCTTCTGGCCCTGCAGGGTGATGGACATGCGGCTGAGCGTCGTGAACTCGTCGGGGTAGAGGAACGCCCGGCGGGCGGCACGGGTGGCCCCCGCCAGGAGGCGGGCCTTGGGATCCGGGGTCACCTGCACGTCCACGGCCGCCACCCGGGCGCCGATGACCTCGGCCAGGCCCTCCAGGAAGGCGTCCCGCCCCGGCAGGAAGAGGGGGGCCAGGGGGCCGGTGATGCGCACGTCGGAGACGCCGAACATCTGGATGGCGCTGGCCAGGTTGCGGCCCAGGAGCCGGGCCACGTCCACGAGGCAGGCCTGGAGGCCGGCGTGCCCGTTCCGCGCCATCTCCACCAGATCCTCCAGGGTGGCCCCGGGGGGGGCGAAGCGCCGCAGCAGGACCCAGCCGCCGGCGTAGGCCTCCAGGCAGCCCCGCTCCCCGCAGTTGCAGAGGGGGCCGTGGGCGTCCACGCTGATGTGCCCGAGCTCGGAGATGACCCGGCCGCCCTCGTCGCCGCCGTGGACGGTGAGGAGCTGGCGGTTCCGCCCGAAGGCGAAGCCCAGGCCGAGGTCCCAGTACATCACGAGGGCGGTGCGGCCGGGCGCGAGGTCCGCGGCCTCGCCGTAGAAGTAGGCGGCGCCCAGGGAGTGGGCCTGGGTGGGCACCTGGAAGCGCTCCTGCATGAGGGCCGCCACGTCCAGGCCCTCGAGGGCGGTGAAGTTCACGGCCCGCCGCACCGCGCCGGTGGCGGGGTCGAGCACGCCGGGCAGGGCCGCGAAGGCGCTGCGCAGCTCCAGGCGGCGGGCGGAGGCCTCCGCCACGGCCTTCTCGGCCAGCCTGGCCACACGGGAGGCGACCTCCCCGCGGTTCCGGCAGGAGCGGAGGCTGGCGCCCTGGCTCCAGAGGAGGGACGCGGCGAAATCCTCGAGCTGGATGAAGACGTGGGGCGGGTCGAAGACCAGGCCCAGGGCCGCGTTGGTCTCCCGGGCGAACTCCCAGTGGCTCCGGGGCCGTCCGGGGCCGCGGCCCTCGGGATCCAGGCGCAGGGCCTTGAGGAGCCCCTCGTATTCCAGGCGCTGGAAGTGGAGGTTGCAGGCCCCCAGGGAGAGGCCCAGGGCCTCGGAGGTCTCCCCCTGGGTGGCGGGTCCCCGCTCGTGCACGAACTGCATGACGCGGCGCGAAGCCAGGAGCTCGTCCAGGTTCACCCGGCCGCGGATGTACGCGGGAAGTTCCTTGCGCTTTCGACCCGTCATGCCTCCACCATATCAGGCCTCGCGCCTCCAGGCCCCGCCGGCGCCCCAGGCGGCGTCGGGATCCGCCAGGACGAGGCACCGGGGATGGCGCTGGAGCGCCGAGGCCGGGACGGCGGGGCTGGCGGGGCCGCGCAGGACGTCCTGGAGGATGGGGGCCTTGGAGGCCCCCGTGACCAGGAGCAGGCAGGAGCGGGCCGCGAGGATCGTGCCGACCCCCATCGTGAGGGCCCGGCGCGGGACCGCGTCGAAGCCGCCGGGGAAGACCCCCGCGTTCTGGGCCCGGGTCCGGGGGTCCAGGTCCACCACGCGGGTGGGGGCGTCGAAGGGCGCCGGAGGCTCGTTGAAGCCGATGTGGCCGGTGACTCCCAGGCCGAGGAGCTGGAGGTCGATGCCGCCGGCCTCCCGGATGCGGCGCTCGTAGTCGCGGCATTCCGCCTCGGGGTCCGGGGCGGCGCCGTCGGGGAGGTGCGTGTTGCCCGGCCGCAGGTTGACGTGCCGGAAGAGGTGCTCCTCCATGTAGCGGTGGTACGAGCCCGGATGGTCGGGGCCGAGGCCCAGGTACTCGTCCAGGTTGAAGGTGCGGCAGCGGCTGAAATCCAGGCCCGTCTCCCGGTGGATGCGGACCAGGTGGCGGTACACGGCCTCCATGGTGCGGCCCGTGGCGAGGCCCAGGACCAGGGCGGGGCGGGCCGCCAGGGCCTGGGCGATGTGCTCCGCCGCGCGGGCCGCCGCCTTGTCGGCGTTGTCGAGGATGGCGATCTCCATGGCTACCTGAACAGCCCGGAGGCGGAAAGGGCGGCGGGGAGCGTGGTCCGCTCCGCGGGGCGGAAGACGCCGTCCGACCAGCGCCCATGGCGGTACAGGGTGGCGAAGGCGAAGGGGGCGGCCGCGGCCCCGGCGCTCCCCACGCGCTCGCTGCCGCGGCGCACGTTGTCCGACATCCAGGAGGGCAGCAGCACGTGGTAGGGGTTCCGGGCCACCTCGCCGCGGTGGAAGGAGATCGCCGCGACCAGGTCGGCCACGTCGGCGTCGGAGCTCTCCACCATGAGGGTGGGCGCCTCCAGCGGATGCCAGAACTCGGTCTGGACCACGGCGCAGTCCAGGCCGGAGGCGGCCAGGGCGTCCTGGGCGAGGAGGCTCGTCCCCGCGTGGGTGGGGTGGCCGTCGAGCTCGTGGGGCAGGACGACCACGGCGGGGCGGCAGGCCTCCAGGGCCTCGCGGGCGCGCTCCACGGCGGCGCCCCAGGCCGCGGGATCCGCGGCGCGGGCGGCGGGGGTGATGCCCGTCAGGCCCTCCCCGCCCAGGGGCAGGACCTCGAAGCCCAGGTAGCCGCAGGCGTCCCGCAGTTCCGCCAGGCGCGGGCCGCGGCGGGCCGGATCGCTGCCCAGGGTGACCGCGGCGACCACCACCCGGTGGCCGGCCTCCCGGCGGAGCCGGAGGGGCAGGGCCCCGATGATGCACTCGTCGTCCGGGTGGGGCGAGAAGACCAGGGTCACCGGCGCGCCGGGACCGGGGGCGGCCCCGGCGGCGGAGGGCAGGCCGCCCCAGGGGATGGACCGGGCCTCGTCGAGGGTCCGGCGGAAGGCGCGCACGAAAGCGAGGTAGGGCTGGTTCACGGGTGGACCTCCAGGGAGGGGATGCTGGCGGCGGCCACGGCCTGGCCCACGCGCCGGCTCTTTTCGTCGGGCAGGAAGATGGCGGTGCGGGTGGCCAGGTCCGGGAAGTCCCGGGCCAGCACCTCCCGCGCCATGGCCAGGATGCGCTCTCCGCCGGCCCCGGTGGTGACCCGGCCCAGGATCATGGCGTTCTCCAGGTCGTAGAACTCGGCGTACCAGGCCAAGGCGTAGCCGAGGGAGGCGCCGACGGTGTCGAAGAGCCTCGCCGCCCGGGCATCGCCGCGCGCCATGTGCTCCTGGACGGCCTTGAGCCGCTCCGGGAGGCCCAGGCCGGGCTCGAAGACGAAGCCCGCGGGCCCCGCCAGGCGGTTCACGGCCTGCTGGCTGAAGTAGGCGGCCCCGATGCCGGGGTTGCCGGACCAGTCGTCGGTGCCCGCCAGGGGGTTGGCGTCCACGGGGGCGAAGGC
This sequence comes from Mesoterricola sediminis, assembly GCF_030295425.1. NCBI lineage: Bacteria > Pseudomonadati > Acidobacteriota > Holophagae > Holophagales > Holophagaceae > Mesoterricola > Mesoterricola sediminis. The sequence goes on from NZ_AP027081.1 coordinate 1,711,730, forward strand.
CAGTTCGTTGAGCCAGCCCGTGACCGCGCCCTCCCGGTCCAGCCAGCCCGCGGCCTCGCTGGAGCCCATGGCGATGCCCAGCAGGCCCTTGAGGCCCAGGGAGAGGGCGCCGGCCAGGGCCGTGACGTCCCCGTCGTTGAGCACCTCCAGGGGCACGCCCCAGCGCTCGCGCAGGCGCAGGAAGAGGGGCTCCACCTCCCGGGCGAAGGCCTCGGGCGGGACCGCCCGGAAGAGGGAGGCCACCCGGATGCGGTTGTCCACGATGATGCCCGCCGAACTGCCGCCGATGGCGTCGACCCGGGGCAGGTGGGAGGCGGCCAGCTCCAGGCCCGCCTGGAGCTTCGCCAGGTGGTAGGCCGGATCGGGCTCGCCCTTGGGGTCCCAGGGCAGCTCCGCCGAGAAGACGGCCTCCCCGTCCTTCACGGCCGCCACCTTGTAGTCGCTGGCGCCCAGATCGAAGCCGATGCGGCAACCCTCCAGGTGGCCCCCCAGCGCCGCCGCGGGGGAGGCGGCGCTGGGCAGGTCCGCCGCCGCCACCCGGGTCACGGAAAAGGGCTGGGCGAAGGCCTGGGCCATCATGCGCGCGTCGAAGGCGTGGCGCCCCCCGGGGGCGTAGTCGGCGGCCAGGGCCCGGCAGAGGGCCTCGGGTCCGGCCAGGAGGACCCGGTGGCCGCCCCGGGCCCAGAGGAGGAAATGGAGGGTCCAGGCGGCGAGGCGGAAATTGTCCGCGTCCCGGCCCGCGCCCTCGGGGAAGAGGTCCAGCCCGTACCGGGTCACGCGGCCCGGCCCCTGCTCCAGGGCGAGGTCCAGGCGCGCGGGGCGGCCGGGGTGATCGGCGAGGGCCGACCGGAAGGCCCGCAGGCCCAGGGCCAGGGGCCGGAACCCCGGGTCCAGGGGCAGGGGCCGGGAGGGCGGCGCGTTGAAGAGGCTGGTCTCGAAGGATGGATCGAACACGGACATGGGACTCCTTTCCGTCCGGGGCTGTTGGTCCGGGCGGCGTCGCGGCATCGGGGCCGGCCTCAGGGTTCGGGGAGGATCGGGTCCCCGGGTCCCTGGGGGGCTCCGGACAGGGTGAGGCGCTCCCCGAGGGGGAGGTGGGTGTTGCGGGTCTCCCCGCCGGTGGCGAGGAAGAAGCGGCCCTGGGCCTGGCCGGCGTCGATGGACGCGGCCGGGTTGCGGTCCGCGGTGAAGCGGGCGGTGACCAGGGGGGACCAGGCGCCCGCCCCGTCCAGGAACCAGCCGGGACCGAAGGCGGCCCGGCGGGGCTGGGTGAGGGAGACGCGGTCCCGCTTGAAGTCCTCGATGAAACTGTAGAGGCCCTGGAGGCGGCGGCCGCCGTTGAGGGCGCTGAAGGTGACGAGGCGCCGCCAGGCGCCCCGGGCCGGTTCCAGGATCCAGCCCGTGTAGGCGGTGCGGTCCCCCTCCAGGCGGGCCGTCACGGCCAGGCGCACCGGGACCCCCTCCTTCCAGGCGAGGGGCATGAAGCTCTGGCCCCCCGTGCCCTCATCGCCGAAGCGGCCGACCCGGACCTCCGGGTCCCGGAACAGGAGGCGGACCCGCTGGGCCTCCGGCACGGCGGCGGGGTCGTCCCCCACCGTCGGGTCCCAGACCGAGAAGAGGAGGCGGCGCTGGCCGCGGTCCCCCTCCTGGATGCCGAAGTAGCCGCCCCGCCACCCGCAGACCATGACATAGGTGCCCGGGGCGGAGCGTTCGACGGTGACCTCCTGGATGAAGGCCCCCGTGTCCGGCGCCGCGTAGGCCAGGTGCACCGAGCGGCAGGCGAGACCCGCGAGTCGTTCGTCCGCACCCAGGGTCAGGGAGGCCAGGAGGACGGCCAGGGCCGTCCTCCCGGCGCGGGAGGTGGCGGGGGCTTCCATCAGAACCGGTAGCTGACCGTGAGGCTCAGGTAGGCCGGACGGGTCGGGGTGATGCCGTCGTCCGGGCTGCTGCGCCACTCGGTGAGGGTGTAGGCCGCGCCCGCTTCCCAGGCCCGGGCGAAGCGGTAGCTGAAACCGGCACGCCAGCCGAGCTTGAGGCCCTGGTCGCCGACCTTGCCGCCGCCCTCCCCCTGGCGCACCACCTGCCACACGTGGGCGGAGGGGCCGGTGAAGACCTGGACGCGGGTCCAGGGGGCGTAGACGATGTCGAAGCCCACATGGGGCCCGGCCAGCTCGTACGTGGTGCGCTCGGTGGTGCTGGTGGCCGCGGGCAGCTTGGTCCAGCCGCCGTAGACCCGCACATCGGTCCCGAAGTCCTGGGGGTGGAACTGGTAGCCCACCTCCGCCTGGAACCCGCCGCCCACTTTGCCGGTGAGGTCCTGGGCGTTGCCCTGGGCGAAGGCGAGGCCGCCCGTGATCACGAAGCTGTCCGTGCCCTGGGCGGAGGCCAGGGTGGCCCCCGTCAGGGCGAGGGCGAGGATGGTAAGGCGCTTGTTCATGTCATGCTCCTCGGCCTAGAACCGGACGCCGGTCTGGATGGACACGGACCGGAGCCCGTTGCGGTAGATGGTGTTGCCCAGCGAATCCTTGCCGTAGATGCTCGCGAGGTTCGCGCCCAGCTGGTACCCGTAGGGGTTGCGCGTGGCGGCGCCGTTGATGGTGTCCCGGCCGGCCTGGGCGGGCAGGGCGTAGATGCCCGGGGTGCGGCTGTTGAACAGGTTGTCGACCTGGACGTTGGTGAACCACACCAGGGTGCGGAGGATGGGGAACTCGATGTTGTACTGGAGGTTGATCGCCCAGCTGTCCTCGTTGGTGAACTGGCCCGCGCCGTAGTACTTGGCGAGGCTGTTGATGAGGCCGCCGGTGTTGCTGTTCGGGCCGGAGGGGCCGTCGTAGTAGCCGGGGATGACCTCGTAGGGGATCGTGTACGAGAAGGTGCGGCTCGTGGGCGTCCCGCTGGTGTAGGTGCCGCGCAGGCCCAGGTTGGACTTCACCTTGCCGGCCGTGAGGTCGTAGGTGAGGAACCACTTGATGACGTGCTGGGGATCCCGCAGCGTGGAGGGGTTGAACTCCTCCCGGGTCATGTAGTTCAGGTACCAGGACCGGAAGTTGGTGCTGTTGTTGGTCTGGCTGGAGCTGCGGCTGGGGCTGTCCACCAGGTTCCGCACGTTGCTGACGAGGCGGGAGAAGGTGTAGTTGCCGCCGAAGGTGAGCTTCCGGGTGAAGGGGATGCTCCATTCGATCTCGACGCTCTTGTAGGTGCGTTCCGCGTCCGGATCGTTGCGGAGCACGGAGCGGAAGGCCGGGTTCCCGCTGGCGGAGGTGAACACCTCGCCGGGGAAGAAGTCGTAGAGGTTCGTCCAGTTGCGGTAGACGAGGCTGGCGCGCCAGAAGCCGCCGTTCTTGTAGGTGCGGCGGAGGCCCAGGACCCACTCGTTGGAGACGGGGGCCTTCCAGTCCTTGTCGACGGTGAAGGTCTGGCCGGCGTAGCTCTGGTTGGCCACGTACCCGTAGTTGGAGAGGTTGAGCAGGGCCGCCTTGTCCACCAGGTAGGGGGTGGCGGAGCCCTGGTTCCAGTAGAGGGTGGTGGCGTTGGCCAGGCGGCCCGTGATCATGGGGTAGAAGAGGCTTCCGGGCTGCCGGGAGTGGAACTGGCCGAAGGAGGCGTTCAGGATGCGGGTCTGGTCGCCGTAGATGTCCCACTTGTACTCGAAGCGCACGGTGGGGATCCCGTAGGAGGCGATGGTCTTGACGGTGTCGCTCACCTTGAGGCGGTCGTAGCGGAGGCCGGCCATGATGCTGTGCCGCCCGTTGAGGGTCCACAGGTCGTTGACGTAGTAGGACTCGGTCCGCATCTTGTACGACCCGGCCTCGCTGCCGGAGAGCACGCGCACCCGGGGGATCAGCGTCTCGTAGCCGGAGCCGATGACGGGCTCGGAGGGGTAGGCGGGGTCCAGGTCGCTCTGGAGGGCGGCGTAGTTGAAGACGATGTACTTCCCGGCGTAGGCCGAGGGGTCCTTGACGCCGGCGCCGGAGATGTCGGCGGCGGTGAGATCGTCGGCGATCTGGCCGGGGGCCCAGTAGGTGTACTTGGCGCCCTGGGCCTGGGTGTTCCACTGGAAGGTCTCGAACTGGAGGCCGACGTCGATGATGTGCGTGCCGGCCTTCTCCAGCAGGTGCTGGTAGTTGAGGGACCCGCTCTCGCCGCGGAGGGTGTCGCCGCGGTCGGTCACGAACCCGTTGGTGTTCACCGTGGTGCCGCCGTTGTCCCAGCCTTCGAGCAGGCTGTTGGCCAGGTAGGCTCCGCCCGCGTCGGCCGTGCCCGTGGGGTAGGTGTTGAGGTAGATGGGCGGGGAATCGGGGCTGTAGGGGTGGGGGAAGGCCCGGGTGGTGCGGCTGAACCGGCCCTCCAGGACGCCGTGGGTCCCGATGACGCCCTTGTAGGCCAGGTTCCAGGTGCGCATCTTGTAGGCGTCGTTGCCGGACATGTTGCCGTTGATGACGCCGTAGGTGGAGATGTAGTCCTGGTCGTCCTGGGTGTAGTTCCACTCCAGGGAGTGGTCGGGGGCCAGCTGGGCGAAGACCACGAACTGGTTGTAGGTCTCGGCCTGGGTGTCCGTGGTGTACTTGCCCTGCGCCCAGAGGTTGGAGCGGCGGACGATCTGGCCGTTGGCCTGGTTCTTGTAGAAGATCCCGTTCGGGTCCGTGGCGACCGAGGGGTTGTTCTGCAGCACGTCGAAGGGGTAGGAGTAGTACTGGTCGGGGATCAGCACGCCGCCGTAGGCGAAGGTGATGTGGTCCTTCCAGAGGGGGCCCTTGATCGTGTATTCGAAGCGGCGGGAGATCTCGTCCGTGGCCGGGTTGAAGGCGGCGACGGCGCCGGTGCGGGTGGCGTAGGGCGTGTCGTTGGCCTTCCAGAAGGGCCGCGAGAAGTTCAGCCGGACCGAGCCCTGGAACGTGTTGGAGCCCTTGGTGGTGACGATGGAGACGATGCCGCCGTCGGTGTTGCCGAAGCGGGCGTTGAGGGGGCTCTGGACCACGGCCATGGAATCGACCATGTCCGCCAGGGTCCCGGTCTCCAGGGCGTAGCCGCCGCCCTCCTCGGTGATGGTGGCGCCGTTGAGCACCATCTTGGTGCCGTGGCCCGTGCCGCCGCGGATCTTCAGGGCGCCCTGCTCGGCCAGGTTGCTGGTGGAGAGGCCGGGCGTGAGGAGGCCGAGGGTGGCCAGGATGGAGGAGGAGTCGCTGTTGCCCAGCTGGTTCAGGGTCTCCATGGCCACATTGGTCTGGGTGACGGTCTCGGTCTTGTCCACCTGGGCGGCGGAGGCCACCACCTCGACGGTGGCCGACTGGGCCTTCTCGACCTCCTTCAGCGGGCGGAGGGAGAGGTCGAAGCGGGCGACTTGGCCCGCCAGGACGTGGAGGGTGCCCTTGGCGCCCAGGTAGCCCGGCGCGTCCGCGCTGATGGCATAGGCGCCGTTGGGCAGGAGCACCAGGCGGTACGAGCCCGCGGCGTCCGTGGTGGCGGTGCGGGTGCCCAGCAGGGCGGGGGAGGAGATCTGGATCCGGGCCCCGGGGACGGCCTTTCCGGCCTTGTCGGTGATCCGGCCGGTGAGCGTGCCCGTGGTGTCCTGGGCCGAAAGGGTGGCCGCCGCCAGCAGGAGGGCGACGGACGGGAGGGTTCTGCGGATGTTCATCGTGCGTCTCCGTTCAGGGGGGGTCCCGCGCTCACAGCTTCAGGCAGAGGGCGACGTCGAAGGAGAAGCCGCGCTTGGTGGACGTCTCCAGGACGGGGGCCGCCCCCGTGTAGGTCGTCGGACGGTAGTCCTGGTGCTTCAGGCCGAAGCTCCGCAGGTTCAGCTCGACGGCGAAGTCCTCGCCGATCTCCTGGCGGAGGCCCGCGAAGGCGCCCGGCGCGAAGCTCGTGCCCGAGGAGACGAAGGCGAAGCCCTCGTAGTACTTGCCGAGGCTGGTCGCCACCTGGGTGGGGGTGCCGGACGCGTTGACGTACATGGGCCGGAGGGTCCCCGTGAACTCGGAGGACACCTTGTAGGCCTCGAGGCTGATCCCGGCGTGCCAGCTCAGGCCCTGGTTCCAGGAGAGCGGCGCGGCGTAGCCGAGCTTCAGGGAGAAGCCCTGGGCGGACTCCTTGCGCAGGTCGAGGGACTCGTTGGGGCGCAGGAAGTAGGGGTGGCCCGTGGCCGGATCGGCGATGCCCAGGCCCGTCCCCGCGGGGGCGTGGATGGCGCCGGAGAACGGGGTGGCGTCGTAGTTCTGGCCGGGCAGGATGTCGAACCCCAGCTCCGCCGTGAGGCGGCCGGAGCCGTAGGCGCGGCTGGCGCCGAGGGCGAAGCCGAAGATCTTGTTGTCCTTGAGCTCCTGGCGGGCCGAGCCGCCCTTGAGGCCGGTCTTGAGCTTCAGGTCGAAGCTCATGTCCGGCTCTGCGGCCAGAAGCGGGGCGAAGGCGGCGGCAAGCACGGTCAGGGCCCGGAATGCGGTGAGGCGGTCCTTCATGGGGTTCCTCCCTGGGTTGGTTGGGTGATCCGCCCGGGCGGGGCGGAAGCAGTGGGTTCCGGAGGCCGGGGAATATTTTTTTGAGCGAACAAAACAATTGCCCGGGTGAAGAATTTTCTGTAGCTTATGGATGCCCTCCAGCGGGGTCAAGCGGAATATCGCTTCATCCATCAAAATTTTTCGAGTCATCGATAAAACGCCCCGGGTCCCGGGAAGGGGCCCGGCGGGGTAGGGGCGGGTCTGCCCCGGCGAGCAAGGAGCATGCATGCACATCCTCGTGACCGGCGGCGCCGGATTCATCGGAAGCCATGTGGCGGACCGCTGCGTGGCGGAGGGGCACCGGGTGACGGTGCTGGACAACCTGCGGAGCGGGTCGGAGGCCAACGTGAACCCCCGCGCGGACTTCGTGCGCATGGACCTGCGGGACCCGGGGCTGCCGGCGCTGGTGGGCAAGCTGCGGCCCGAGGCGGTGCTGCACTTCGCGGCCCAGATCGACGTGCGGGTGAGCTGCCAGGATCCAGTGTTCGACGCGGAGGAGAACGTGCTGGCGACGCTGCGGCTGATCGAGGCCGGGCTGGCCTCGGGGATGGCGCGGTTCGTGTTCGCGTCCAGCGGAGGCGCGATCTACGGGGAGGCCTCGGGACGGCAGGACGAGGCGCACCCGGAGGTGCCCCTGAACCCGTACGGGGTGGCGAAGCTGGCGGTGGACAAGTATCTGGCGGCCTACGCGGTGCAGCGGGGCCTGGCGGGCTGCAGCCTGCGGTTCTCGAACGTGTACGGCCCGCGGCAGGGCTCGAAGGGGGAGGCCGGGGTGGTGGCGGTCTTCTGCAAGGCGCTGCGGGCGGGACGGGCGCCGGTGGTGAACGGGGACGGGCGGCAGACCCGGGACTTCCTGTTCGCGCCGGACATCGCGGAGGCGGTGTCGCTGGCGCTGGCGCGGCGGGCGACGGGGGTGTTCAACCTGGGGACGGGGATCGAGACGGACATCCGGACCCTGGCGGAGGGGCTGTGCGAACGGGCCGGGGTGGACCCCGGGGCCATCGTCCACGCGCCGGGGATCGCCGGGGAGCAGCGGCGGTCCTGCCTGGACCCGGGGAAGGCCGCGCGGGAGCTGGACTGGCGTCCACGCACCGCCTTCGCCGAGGGCCTCGGCCTCACCTGGGACTGGTTCAGCCGGAAGGGGGACGCGCATGAAGCTTGAGATGGTGGTGATGGCGGCCGGGATGGGCAGCCGGTTCGGCGGCGTCAAGCAGCTGGAGGCGGTGGGCCCCGCCGGCGAGACGATGATGGACTTCGCCGTCCACGACGCCCTGGCCGCGGGCGTGGAACGGGTCGTCTTCGTGATCCGGCGGGAGCTCGAGGCGGATTTCCGGGCCCAGGTGGCCTCCCGCTACGAGGACCGGGTGGAGGTGGCCTGCGCCTTCCAGGACCTGGACGACATCCCCGCCGGGCACCGGCCCCCCGAAGGCCGGACCAAGCCCTGGGGGACGGGCCACGCGGTGCTCGCCGCGCGGCACCACGTGGAAGGCCCCTTCATCGTCATCAACGCGGACGACTTCTACGGCGCCCACGCGTTCCAGGCCCTCGCCGGGGCCCTCCGGGAACCCGCGGCGGGGCCGTTGCCGGTCCACGCCATGGTGGCCTTCCGCCTGGCCAACACCCTGTCGCCGCACGGGACCGTGGCCCGGGGCCTCTGCGACCTCACGGCGTCCGGGACCCTGGCGGGGATCCGGGAGCACACGGGGATCCGCGCCCTGCCCGGAGGCGGGGCCGACGAGGCGGGTCCCGGGGGCCTGGTCCGCTTCACGGGGGAAGAGCCCGTCTCCATGAACATGTGGGGATTCCGGCCCGGCATGATGGCGGCCCTGGAGGGCTACTTCAAGGCCTTCCTGTCCCGGCTGGGCGGGGACCCCAAGGCGGAGTTCTACCTCCCCGCGGCGGTGGACGCCCTCATCCAGGAGGGGAGGGCCCAGGTGCGCGTGCTGGAGACCCCCGGCCGCTGGTTCGGAATAACCTACAAGGAGGACCGCGCGCGGGTCCAGGCCGAAATCAGGGCCCTGGTCGCGGCCGGGCAGTACCCGAAGGCTGGAGGAATCTGACATGGAAGCCCAGGAAACGCTTCTCAGGACCGTCTTGGGACGGTTCCTCGTCGAGGCGGACTTCATCTCCGGACGGCCCCACGGGACCGGACACATCAACGACACCTTCGCGGTGACCTGCGACCTGGGCGGGCGCCGGATCCGCCTCCTCCTCCAGCGCCTCAACACGCGGATCTTCCTGAAGCCCGCCGAGCTGATGCGGAACATCGAGGCGGTCACCAGCCACATCCGCCGCAAGCTGGAGGCCCTCGGGCTCCCCTGCAGCCGGCGCGTCCTCACCCTGGTCCAGGCCCGGGAGGGGGGGACCCCCTACGTGGACGACCCGGTCCTGGGCTTCTGGCGCTGCTACGTGTTCATCGAAGGGGCCCGCACCTTCGACGTGATCGAGAGCCCGTCCCAGGCCTTCCAGGCCGCGCGGGCCTTCGGCGCCTTTCAGGGGCTCCTCGCCGACTACGACGGACCGCCACTCCACGAGACGATCCCGGCCTTCCATCACACCCCGGGCCGGCTCCAGCGCCTCCTGGACGCCGCCGCCCGCGACCCCCTGGGCCGCGCCGCCGGCTGCGCCGAGGACCTGGCCTTCGCCCGCTCCCGGGCGCCGCTGGCCCCGGTCCTGGCGGACCTGCAGGCCGCGGGCGCCATCCCGGAGCGGATCACCCACAACGACACCAAGCTCAACAACGTCATGCTCGACGAGGAGACCGGCGAGGGCGTCTGCGTGGTCGACCTGGACACGGTGATGCCGGGCCTCTCCCTCTTCGATTTCGGCGACATGGTCCGGACCGCCTGCAATCCCCTGGCCGAGGACGACCCCGATGTGGGCGGCCTGGAGGCCCGCGAGGACATGTTCATGGCCCTGGCCGAGGGCTACCTGGAGGGGACCGGCGGCGCCCTCCTGGCCGTGGAGCGCGACCTGCTGGTCACCGCCGGGCAGCTGCTCACCTACGAGTGCGGCCTCCGGTTCCTCACCGACCACCTGGAGGGGGATACCTACTTCCGCATCCACCGGCCCGGCCACAACCTGGACAGGGCCCGCAACCAGTTCGCCCTCCTGCGCGGCCTCGAGCGCCAGGAAACGGGCCTCCGCCGGAGGCTCTCCGCCCTTCCCGCCCTCGCCGGCGGCCGATCCTGATCCCGGGGGAACCATGAGCAGCACCCGCAACGTCCGCCAGATGCGCTACCTCCTCTTCATCGCCGGCATGGGCGGCCTCCTCTACGGCATCGACCTCGGCATCATCGCCGGCGCGCTGCCCTACCTGGAATCCACCGCCTCCGTCGCGTGGCGGCTCAACGCCCAGCAGATGTCCTTCATCGTGGCCGCGGTCCTGCTGGGGAGCGTCCTCAGCTCCCTCTTCGCGGGGGCCCTCTCGGACCTCCTGGGCCGCAAGCCCGTCATGGTGCTCGCGGGCCTCCTCTTCACCCTCAGCATCCCCGTCATCGCCCTGGCCGGGGGCTACACGCCCCTCCTGCTCGGGCGGCTCCTCCAGGGGGTGAGCGGCGGCCTCATCGGGGTCGTCGTCCCCCTCTACCTGGCGGAATGCCTGGGGGCGGGCAACCGCGGGAAGGGCACGGGGATCTTCCAGCTCCTCCTCACCTTCGGTCTCGTGGTGGCCGCCCTGATCGGGCTCCACAACGCCTGGAAGGTGGACCAGGCCGTCAAGGCCGCCCACGCCGCCGCCGATCCCGCCTCCCAGGCCGCCCTCATCTTCGCGGCCAAGGACCACGCCTGGCGGAACATCTTCTGGATGGCCCTGGCGCCGGGCCTGGTCTTCACCCTGGGCAGCCTGGCCCTGGCCGAGTCGCCCCGGTGGCTGTTCCGCAGGGGCCGCCTGGAGGCCGCCCGGGCCGCCCTCCTCCGCACCCGGAGCGCGGCCGAGGCGGACCTGGAGCTGGGGGAGATGGGCGCGGCCGCGTTCCCCGCGGGCGAGGCCGGCGCGAAGGACTCCCTGTTCAGCCGCCGCTACGTGATCCCCTTCGTCCTCGCCTGCGTCATCCTCGCCTGCACCCAGGCCACGGGCGCCAATTCCATCCTGGCCTACGTGGTGAACATCCTGAACCAGGCGGGGCTCTCCGGCGCCGTCGCGAACCTGGGGGACGTGAGCCTCAAGGTCCTGAACGCGGTCATGACCGTCGTCGCCGTGGCCCTGGTGGACCGGAAGGGCCGGAAGTTCCTGCTGATGGTGGGCACCGGCGGCATCGTCGTGAGCCTGACCCTGGCTTCTCTCCTCTTCTTCTCCAGCGAGCGCGGCCGCGTCGACCACCGCCAGGCCGTCCAGGCCATGGTCGCCGGGGATGCCCTGGACCTGGACTTCGGCCAGGCCTTCGCCGGGCCCCTGGCGGCCGCGGCCCGGGAGGGCCGGCCTGCGCAGCTCACCCTCGTCTACGCGTACGGCCCGTTCACCGATGTGCGGACCCGGCGCACCGACGACCCCGATCCCAAGCCCCTGCGCCTGAGCCGGGACACCACGGTCCAGGCCGACAGCGTCCTGGGCCGGGCCTTCCGCCGGCTCCACCTGAACCCCTTCCCGGATCCCGCCGAGGGCGCGAACGCGCCCCTGGTCATCCGGAAGGCGGAGGTGGGCCCCGTGCCCGGCGCCGCCCACGGGTGGCTCACGGCCCTGTGCATCGCCGCCTTCATCGCCTTCTACGCCTCCGGCCCCGGGGTCTGCGTGTGGCTCGCCCTCTCCGAGCTCATGCCCACCCGCATCCGCTCCAACGGCATGAGCGTGGCCCTGCTGGTGAACCAGTTCGTCTCCACGGCCATCGCCGCCGTCTTCCTGCCCGTGGTGGGGACCTACGGCTACGGCGCCATGTTCCTCTTCTGGGCCTGCTGCACCGTGGTCTACTTCCTGGCCGCCACCTTCGTGCTGCCGGAGACCAAGGGCAGGACGCTCGAGGAGATCGAGGCCCACTTCGCCGGCCGCAAGGGAGCGGCGCGGTGAGGGCCCTCCTCCTCTGCGCCCTCGCCCTGGCGGCCCAGGCCGGCCAGCCCCGGACCTTCCAGGTCCGCGGGGGCGCCTTCGTCCTGGACGGGGCCCCGGTCCAGATCCGGAGCGGGGAGATGCACTACCCGCGGGTGAGCCCGGACCAGTGGCGGCCCCGCATGCGCATGATGAAGGCCATGGGCCTCAACGCCCTCTGCACCTACGTCTTCTGGAACCTCCACGAGCCCGCCCCGGGGCGCTTCGACTTCTCCGGGGGCCTGGACCTGGAGGCCTACCTCCACACCGCCGCCGAGGAGGGCCTGATGGTCCTCCTGCGGCCGGGCCCCTATGTGTGCGCGGAGTGGGAATTCGGCGGACTTCCGGCCTGGCTCCTCGCGGAGCCGGACCTCCAGGTCCGCACCGCCGATCCCCGGTTCCTGGCCGCCGCCCGGCGCTACCTGGAGGAGGTGGGGCGCCGGGTCCGGGGCCTGCAGGTCACCCGGGGCGGGCCCATCGTCCTCGTGCAGGCGGAGAACGAATACGGCTCCTTCGGCAAGGACGAGGCCTACAAGGCGGCCATCCTCGGGATGTTCCGGGCGGCCTTCGAGGTGCCCCTCTACACGAGCGACGGCCCTGACGCCGCGCTCCTGGCCGCCGGGGCGATGCCCGGCCTGCCGCCGGCGGTGAACTTCGGGGCCGGGGACGATCCCTCCGGCGCCTTCGAGGCCCTGGCGGCCTTCCGCCCGGGGACCCCCGCCTTCTGCGGGGAGTACTGGACGGGCTGGTTCGACCACGTGGGCGAGGCCCATCACCGGGTGCCGCCGGGGCCGGGGGCCGCGGGCGTGGCCTGGATGAACGCCCGGGGCGTCAGCTACAACCTCTACATGTTCCACGGCGGCACCACGTTCGGCTTCATGAACGGGGCCAACTGGGCCGGGCGCTACCAGCCCGATGTCTCCAGCTACGACTACGACGCCCTCCTGGACGAGGCGGGGCGGCCCACCGCCAAGTACTTCGCCTACCGCGAGGCCATCCGCGGGACCCTGCCCGCCGGCGCGGAGCTCCCCCCCGTGCCGGCCGCGCCCCGGACCCGGGCCATCCCCGCCTTCCCCTTCCGGGAGGCGGCGCCCCTGGAGGGCCTCCTGGGGACCCCCATCGCCGCGGAGCGCCCCCGCGCCCAGGAGGCCCTGGGCCAGGCCACGGGCTGGACCCTCTACCGCCACGTGCCCGCCGCCGCGGCGAGGGGCGTGCTGGAGGTGAAGGGCCTGAAGGACTTCGCCCTGGTCCGCCAGGGGGACCGCATCCTGGGGACCCTGGACCGGCGCCTGGGCCAGAGCTGCCTGGACGTGGTCCTGGAAGCCGGACGCCCCCTGGATCTCCTCGTGGAGAACGGGGGCCGCATCAACTTCTCCCGGGAGCTGCAGAACGAGCGCAAGGGCCTGGCCGACGTCCTCCTGGACGGGAAGGCCCTGCGCGGCTGGGACCATCACCCCCTCCCCATGGCCGACCTCGCCGGCCTCCGGTTCCGCCGGGGGCCCGTGAAGGGCCCCGCCTTCCACCGGGCGGCCTTCCGGCTCGCGGCCCCCTGCGACACCTTCCTGGACGTGCGCGGCTGGGGCAAGGGCTTCGTGCGGGTCAACGGCCGGAACCTGGGCCGGTTCTGGGACAAGGGGCCCCAGCGGGCCCTCTTCTGCCCGGCCTCCTTCCTGCGGGCCGGCCTCAACGAGATCGTCGTTTTCGACCTGGAGGACCGGGGCCGCCGCACCATGGCCGGCCTCCCGGATCCCCCCGACCAACCCTGATTCGACCGGAGCTCCCATGCAACGCCACCTCCTCCACCTCCTCGCCGCCGGGGCCCTGGCGTCCCTGCCGGCCCTCCACGCCGTGGACTTCCCGGGCAAGGCCCCGGGCCGGGCGGCGGCCACCGCCGCCGGCGCCCAGTACCTGACCCTCTCCAACGACGCCCTGTCGGCCTCCTGGGGCGTCTTCGGCGGCCGCCTCGTCCCCGCCACCTTCCGGGACAAGCTGGCCGGACGGGACCTCGAGGCCCCCCGGGAAGCCTTCATCCTGGCCTTCCACGACGGCACCCAGCTCAAGGCGAGCCGGATGCGCCTGGTCTCCTTCGCCGTGGAGCCCGTGGCCCCCAGGCCCGGCGCCACCAGCGAGGCCGAGAGGGCCCCCGGCCAGCAGGCCCGGGCCACCCTCCGCTCCCGGGACGGGGGACTCCAGGTGGAGTGGCAGGCCGTCCTCCGCGACGGGTCCAACTACGTGCGCCAGCGCATCGTCATCACCCCCCTGAAGGAGGACGCCGACATCGCCCGCGTCACCCTGGTGGACCATTGGCTCCGGGACGCGGAAGTCTCGGGCCAGGTCAATGGCTCCCCCGTGGTGGCCGGCACCGTCTTCACCGGCTTCGAGCACCCCATGTCCGTGACCCAGCTGGAGGCCGGGGGCGCCCCCAGGGTGGTGCCCGTTCCCGGCGCCGACGAGGGCCCCCTGGGCCCCGACGCGGTCCGGGCCGCCCAGGCCTCCGACGCCCGCTGGGGCAAGGCCCACGCCACCTGCTGGCTGGACCTCGCCCTCCCCCTGCAGAAGGGCAAGACCTTCGAGGCCTCCTCCGTCCTGGGCGTGGTGCCCGAGGGCCAGCTCCGGCGCGCCTTCCTCTACTACGTGGAGCGGGAGCGGGCCCGGCCCTACGGCACCTTCCTCCACTACAACTCCTGGTACGACATCGGCTTTTTCACGCCCTACGACGAGAAGGACTGCCTCGGAGCCATCCGCGGCTTCGCCGAGAACCTGGTGGAGAAGCGCGGGGTGAAGCTGGACAGCTTCCTCTTCGACGACGGCTGGGACGACACCTCCAAGGGCGGGCAGTGGGTGTTCCACAAGGGCTTCCCCCAGGGCTTCGCCCAGGTGCGGGACGCCGCCGCCCGGATCGGCGCCGGCCCCGGCGTGTGGCTCTCCCCCTGGGGCGGGTACGGCAAGCCGCGCATCGAGCGCCGCAAGAGCGGCCAGGCCGCAGGCTACGAGACGGTGCCCGATCCCTGGGATCCCAACCCCGAGTACGGCCAGCTCTTCGCCCTGTCGGGCCCCAAGTACTACGAGAGCTTCCACAAGGCCTGCCTGGAGATGGTGACGAAGTACGGCATCAACCACTTCAAGCTGGACGGGACGGGCAGCATCAATTCCGTGATGCCCGGCAGCCGGTTCGGCAGCGACTTCGAGGCGGCCATCAGCCTGATCCGGGACCTGCGCCAGGCCAAGCCCGGCCTCTTCATCAACCTCACCACCGGCACGTGGCCGAGCCCCTTCTGGCTCTCCATCTGCGACAGCATCTGGCGGGGCGGCGAGGACCACAGCTTCGAGGGCAAGGGCTCCGACCGGGAGCGCTGGATCACCTACCGCGACGCCGACACCTACGAGCGCATCGTCAAGGGCGGGCCCCTCTTCCCCCTGAACAGCCTCATGCTCCACGGCATCATCTACGCCAAGGGCGCGCGGGGCCTGGACTCGGATCCCGGCAAGGCCTTCACCCACGAGGTCCGGAGCTACTTCGGCAGCGGCACCCAGCTCCAGGAGATGTACATCAGCCACGGCCTCCTGACCCCCGACAACTGGGACGCCCTGGCCGAAAGCGCCAAGTGGGCCCGCGCCAACGCCGGCACCCTGGCCGACACCCACTGGGTCGGCGGCGATCCCCGCAAGGGCGACGTCTACGGCTGGGCCTCCTGGTCCAGCGCCAAGGGCCTCCTGACCCTCCGCAACCCCTCCGGCGAGCCCCGCGCCTTCACCGTGGACCTGGCCCGGGCCTTCGAACTCCCCGAAGGCGCCGCGACGGCCTACACCGTCAAGCCGTCCTACCGCCAGCGCGAGCTGAAGGAACTGGAGGGCCTCCGGAACGCCTACAAGCCCGTGGCCGTCACCCTGAAGCCCTACGAGGTCCTCGTCTTCGAGGCCCTGCCCGCGAAGTGAGCCGGGGAGGGCGGTCCGCCCTCCCCGTCCCCTTCAGCCCGGATCGCCGGCGCGTCCATGCCGTTTTCCCCGGTTCATGCGGCCCGAAGGCCGCATGAACCGGGGAAAACGTTCGGGGGCACCCTCCTAGGGTGTGGTCGTAATCTAGGATAGTAATGGCTAATACCCATCCGTGCCGGAGCATGGAGGAGCTGGAATCGTGAGTCTGTGCTGCAGTGCCTGATGGCGCCGCGCATTCGCAGCATCCTATTGGAACGCGGAGGCGCGGAGGATCTCGCTGAGGCTCGCGGAGAAAGGATCAAGCCCACAAGCCCCCTCCACTCGATATCCAGGAAAACCTCCCGCTTCACCTTATGGCCGGCCAGTCTCAGGGAGTGCGCCAGACAGACCTTGTAGGGATCTTCCAGGAGTCCGTGCCCCAGAGCCTTTGGGACGTGTCATTGGGAGGTGGCAGGTTCCAGGAGCGCTTTCCTCCGCGACCCTCTGCGAGATCCTCCGCGCCTCCGCGTTTCATAGGATCAATGAGGATCCGGAACGCTTGTCACCCTCCGCTCATAGCCTCAGCCAGATCACGATGCAGGCCAAAGCCACCTGGGCTGAGAAACTTCGCGCCGTTTTGTCGAACCTGGTGGCCAGCGCCCTGAACTGTTTGAGCTTGGCGAACCCATGCTCGATGGCATGGCGGGCCTTGTATAGGTGTGAGTCCCAGGCCGCCGGATTCTTGCGCCGGGGATGAGGTGGGATGACGGCTGTCGCACCCATGGCCTCGATCGCCTTCCTTACCGGGTTCCCATCGTAGGCCCGATCTCCGAACACGTACTCTGCCTGCCAACCGCACAGCAATCCTTCAGCAGACCGGCTTTCATGGGCTTGCCCCGGAGTGACCAGGAAATCCAAAGGATTACCGTGGGCATCGCAGATCAAATGGATCTTGGTCGAGCATCCACCCCGAGATCGTCCGAGCGCCTGGTTCCAAAGCCCCCCCCCTTTTGCCTGCTGAAGGTTGATGAGCGCGAATGATGGTGCCATCCGGCATGACCCACTCCAGGTTGCCCCGCTCCAGGTCGGCTTCCTTGCGCAGGAACTCCAGGATCCTTTGCCACACGCCGCGCTTGGTCCAGGCCTCAAATCGCGTGTACACGCTTGTCCAAGGTCCAAATTCCTCCGGCAGGTCCCTCCACGGCGCCCCAGTCCTGTGCCTCCACAGGATCACCTCCACCATGGGACGGTTGGGGTGACGGGATCGCCCCATCCCTCCACGCTCTGGCGGAAGGAGCGGTTCAAGCTTTGCCCACATGGCATCGGTCAGGAAACGTCTCGGCATCGTTACCCCAGGAAAATTCGTGGTGCACGAGCCTTTACGTATGAGTACAAGTTAACTATTTATCTAATCTATAGATTCCGAACACAGCCTAGCTGCAGCCCGTGGTGGCGCCGCAGGTCTGGCACTTGAGGCAGGCGCCGTTGCGGACCAGGGTCAGGTGGCCGCACTCGGGGCAGGGATCCCCGGTGTAGCCCTTCTGGCGGGCCGATTCGAAGGCCGAGGTCGCCACGGGCCGGGCCGAGGCGTGGCCGTGGGCGTGACCGGCCAGGGCGGGGGCGGGGGCGATCTCCCCGGCGCCGGATGTCTCGGACTCGGGGAAGAGGGGCACCATGCCGCCGATGGCCGCGGCCAGGGCCTGGGCCTGGCTCTCGGGCTTGCGGGGGCCGTTCAGCTGCATGAGCTGCTCCGGCTCCACCTGGGCCAGCTCGAAGCGGCCCAGGTAGCTGATGGCCAGCTCCCGGAACACGAAGTCGATGAGGCTGGTGGAGAACTTCACCGTGTCGCTGCCCTGGACCATGCCGTTGGGCTCGAAGCGGGTGAAGAGGAACGCGTCGCAGAACTCCTCCAGGGGCACCCCGTGCTGCAGGCCCATGGAGACGGCGATGGCGAAGCAGTTGAGCACGGCCCGGAAGCCGGCGCCCTCCTTGTGGATGTCCAGGAAGATCTCGCCCAGGGTGCCGTCCTCGTACTCGCCGGTCCGGAGGTAGAGCTTGGTGCCGCCGATGGTGGCCGCCTGGGTGTAGCCGCCGCGGCGGTTGGGGAGCTTCTTGCGGTAGGTTCGGACGATCTGGTTGGCGAGAGCCTGGCTGAGGGCCTGGACCTTCTCCGTCTTCGGGGCCTCGTCGTCCACCAGCGTGTCCACGCCCTCGAGCAGGTCCAGGTTCGTGGCGATGGCCTGGCTCATCTTGCTGCCGTCGCGGTAGAGGGCCACGGCCTTGAGCATCATCTTCCAGGAGGCGCGGTAGATCTCCGCCACGTCCTCGACGGTGGCCTCGGCCGGGAGGTTGATGGTCTTGCTGATGGCGCCGCTGAGGAAGGGCTGGGCGGCCCCCATCATGCGGATGTGGCCCATGGGGGCGATGTAGCGCTGGCCCTTGCGGCCGCACTTGTTGGCGCAGTCGAAGATGGGCAGGTGCTCCTCGCGGAGGTGGGGGGCGCCCTCGACGGTCATGGACCCGGCCAGGGCGTCCAGGAACGCGGCCGAGGCCTCGTCCCCGAAGTCCTTCCGGAGCCGCTCCCCGTCGATGACGTACGAGGGGTCGAAGGCGGTCGGGAGCTTCTCCTCGATGGCCTTCAGCTCCTCGCGGGTCCAGCCCTTGGCCAGGAACTGGGAGAGCGCGATGCCGGGGGTCTCGTCGGTGATCTCCGTCCAGCCCACCACGTGCCGCTCGATGTCGCGGATCTGGGTGGAGGTGTAGCCCAGGCGGGCCAGGGCCTCGGGGATGGCGCGGTTGACGAGCTTGAAGTAGCCGCCGCCGGCCAGCTTCTTGAACTTCACGAGGGCGAAGTCGGGCTCGACGCCCGTGGTGTCGCAGTCCATGAGGAGGCCGATGGTCCCCGTGGGGGCGAGCACCGTCACCTGGGCGTTGCGGAAGCCGTGGGCCTCGCCCAGCGCGAGGGCGCGGTCCCAGCTCTCCCGGGACGCCTCGAGGATGGAGCGGGGGATGAGGCCGCCCTTGAGGCCCTGGGGCCGGATGCTCAGGCCCTCGTACTCGGCGTCGGGGGCGTCGTAGGCGGCGCGGCGGTGGTTCCGGATCACCCGGAGCATGTGCTCCCGGTTGCGGGCGTAGCCGGGGAAGGGTCCGAGCTCGCCGGCCATCTCGGCGCTGGCGGCGTAGGCGTCGCCGGTGAGGATGGCGGTCAGGGCCGCGCACCACTGGGTGCCGGCCTCGCTGTCGTAGGGGATGCCCAGGCGCATCAGCATGGCGCCCAGGTTGGCGTAGCCCAGGCCCAGGGTGCGGAAGTCGTAGCTGAGCTGGGCGATGCGCTCGGAGGGGAACTGGGCCATGAGCACCGAGATCTCGAGCACCACGGTCCAGATGCGGATGGCGTGCCGGTAGCCGGCCAGGTCGAAGCCGCCGTCGGGGGTGAGGAAGGCGCAGAGGTTCAGGGACGCCAGGTTGCAGGCGGTGTCGTCCAGGAACATGTATTCGGAGCAGGGGTTGCTCGCGTTGATGGGGCCGTCGGCGGGGCAGGTGTGCCAGTCGTTGATCGTGGTGTCGTACTGGACGCCGGGATCGGCGCAGGCCCAGGCGGCGAAGTTGATCTTGTTCCAGAGCTCCCGGGCCTTGAGGGTCTTGTGGACCTTGCCGTCGGTGCGGCGCTCCAGGTACCAGTCGCCGTCCTTCTCCACCGAGCGCATGAACTGGTCGGGGATGCGGACCGAGTTGTTGGAGTTCATGCCGCCCACGGTCGCGTAGCCGTCGCCGTCCCAGGCGGTGTCGTAGGACTTGAGGTCCCGGTCGAAGTCGCCCTGGGCCAGCCGGCTCAGGCACTGGGCCAGGAAGGCGGAGGCGACGCCCTCGGCCTTGGCCTTGGCGACCGCCTTGCGGAGCTTGTCGTTGCTGCGGGGGTTGGCGTCCCGGGTGGTGGAGCCCTCGACGGCCTCGCACATGGCGTTCCAGTGGCGGCCCAGGACGAGGCTGCCGGCGGCCATCATGGCGACCTTGCGCTCCTCCGTGACCTTCCAGTCGACGAAGGCCTCGATGTCGGGGTGGTCCAGGTCCAGGCACACCATCTTGGCGGCCCTGCGGGTGGTGCCGCCGCTCTTGATGGCGCCGGCGGCGCGGTCGCCCACGGCCAGGAAGGACATCAGGCCCGAGGAGGCGCCGCCGCCGGAGAGGTTCTCCATGGCGCCCCGCACCTTGGAGAAGTTGGTGCCGGTGCCGCTGCCGTACTTGAAGATCCGGGCCTCGCGGGTCCAGAGGTCCATGATCCCGCCGGGGTTGACGAGGTCGTCCTCGACGCTCTGGATGAAGCAGGCGTGGGGCTGGGGGCGCTCGTAGGCCGAGGTGGACTGGTGCATCTCGCCGGTCGCGGGGTCCACGTAGCTGTGGCCCTGGGCCGGGCCGGCGATGCCGTAGGCGAAGTGCAGGCCGGTGTTGAACCACTGCGGGCTGTTGGGCGCGCACATCTGGTTGGCCAGCATGTAGACGAGCTCGTCGTAGAAGGCCTGGGCGTCGTCAGGGCCGTCGAAGTAGCCGTGGGCCTCGCCCCAGTGGCGCCAGCACCCGGCCAGCCGGTGGAAGACCTGGCGGGCGTCCTTCTCCCCGCCGCCGGCGGCGTCCACGCCCTTCCGGCGGAAGTACTTCTGGGCGAGGATGTCCACGGCCACCTGGGACCAGCTCTCGGGGACCATCACATCCTTCGCCTCGAACACCACCTTGCCGTCCAGCTTGGTGATTCGGCTGGTCCGGGCCACGAAGGGGATCCCCGCCAGGGGGTCCTGCCCGGCCTTGGTGAATGCGCGGAAAATCTGCATGGCTTCCTCAGAGCAGCTGAAATGTTGGTAAAAAAGTCCCGGCAGTGGCCCTTGTGGCCAACGGTTGTCTCGACACCAAGGGGTTGTGCTGGAGAGAAAGAATCACCCCAAGATGTTGGGGAGTCAAGGGGGAACGCGCCGGCAATTTTCGCCGGTCCTCTCGTCTCCTTATCTTTCAAGAGGTTTATCAAATTGGGGCGGCCTGTTCGGTTTTTCGGGGGCGGCGCGGGGGCCGGTTCCGGACCCGCGGGCGCGAATCCGGTGCCCCGCGTGAGGCCCGTCCCGGCTACACTGGTTCCAAGCCGGGCCCCATGCATCGGGGTGCGATGAACCGGGTCAGGTCGGAAGAAGCAGCCCTAAGTCGTTCCCCCGAGTGCCGTGGCAAGCCCGGCCCTTCCATGTACGCCGCGCGGTCCGGCCGATGTGCCGGGGCCCGGGAAGGCAGGGCGGGGAGGGCCCCCGGGGCGCTCCTACATCTTATTGCTATGCAAATGGTTCGCGCGGGCCCGCGCCCGTGCGCTACCATGGGGCAAGCCTCCGGCCCGTGCCAACTGAATCCAACGCTGCCCCCCACCGGGGCCCGAAGGGAGACCTGCATCATGGCGGAACCACGCACGTCCCAGCTCTTCAGCCGCAAACCGCTCGAACTCCTCATGGAGGAGATGCGGGGCGAGAACCGCCTCCGGCGGATCCTGGGCCCCGTGCAGCTGACGGCGCTGGGGGTGGGGGCCATCATCGGCGCGGGCATCTTCGTGGCCACGGGCGCCGCGGCCCACAACGTGGCGGGCCCGGCCCTGATGCTCAGCTACGTGGTGGCCGGCATCACCTGCATCTTCGCGGCCCTGTGCTACGCGGAATTCGCCTCCATGGTCCCCGTGGCCGGCTCGGCCTACACCTACGCCTACGCGACCCTGGGCGAGCTCTTCGCCTGGATCATCGGCTGGGACCTGATCCTGGAGTACGGCGTGTCCAGCGCCGCCGTGGCCACGGGCTGGTCGGCCTACGCCCAGAGTTCCCTGTCCAAGCTGGGCCTCGAACTGCCCCTCCTCCTGCGGGAATCCCCGTGGCGGTACGACGCCGTGCACGGGATCTTCGTGCGGACCGGCAGCGTGATCAACCTCCCGGCCGTGCTCGTCACCGCCGTGGTCACCTGGGTCCTCGTCAAGGGCATCAAGGAGAGCGCGGGCTTCAACGCGACCATGGTGGGCATCAAGGTGGCCGCCGTCCTCTTCGTCATCGCCGTCGGCGTCTTCTTCATCAGCACCACCAACTGGCACCCCTTCGCCCCCTTCGGCTGGACGGGCCTCTCCTTCTTCGGCCATCCCGTGGCGGGCCAGGTGGACCCGGGCGGCAAGCCCGTGGGCATGCTGGCGGGCGCCGCCATCATCTTCTTCGCCTACATCGGGTTCGACTCCGTCTCCACCCACACGGAGGAGGCCAAGAACCCCCAGCGGGACGTGCCCCTGGCCATCGTCATCTCCCTCGTCCTCTGCACCGTCCTCTACATCGCCGTGGTGGCCGTCCTCACGGGCATGGTCCGCTTCGACCAGCTGGACGTGAACGCCCCGGTGTCCATGGCCTTCAAGACCAAGGGGCTGGGCTGGGCGGAAGGCCTCATCGCCACCGCCGGCGTGGCCGGCATCACCTCGGTGCTCCTGGTCATGATGCTGAGCGGCCCGCGCGTCTTCCTGGCCATGGCCCGGGACGGCCTGCTGCCCCAGAGCGTCTTCGGCGTGGTGCACCCCACCTTCCGCACGCCCTGGAAGTCCACGATGCTCATCGGCCTCTTCGTCGCCGTGCTCAGCGGCCTCCTGCCCATCGACTCGCTGCTCCACCTGACCAACATCGGGACGCTGCTGGCCTTCGTCATCGTCTGCACGGCCATCCTCATCATGCGCCGCAAGTACCCGGACGCCCCGCGGCCCTTCCGCTGCCCCTGGGTCCCCGTGGTGCCCATCCTCGGCATCCTTTGCTGCCTCCTCCTCATGTTCAGCCTTCCGGCCGAGAACTGGTGGCGGCTCATCGCGTGGCTCGCCGTGGGCTTCGTCATCTACTTCGCCTATGGCCGCCGCCACAGCGTGATGAGGCGCTACCTCGCCTCCGGAGCCCAGGACCGTTCATGATCCCCTGATCGGGAGCAGGTTTTTCCGCCGGGACTCCGGATCGCGGCATCAAAAGGGCCAAGCGGTGCTCCCCCCGGGGGCCCGCCCCGGCCCGGAGGGGGGCTGAAGCCCAGGAACCGACGCCTGCCGGGCACCGTGCCCGGCAGTGGTGCCGGTCTGGGCGGAGGCCCTCAGCCGGTCCGTCCCTTCCTGGAGGTCATGCATGGACGGCGGTCCGAAGGCGGGTGGCGCCCGCTCCCAGTTCTTCACCCGGAAACCCCTGGATCGGCTCCTGGCCGAAGTGGAGGGTGACCAGCGGCTCCTGCGGGCGCTCGGGCCCGTCCAGCTCACGGCCCTCGGCGTGGGCGCGGCCATCGGAGCCGGCATCTTCGTCGCCACGGGGGCCGCGGCCCGGGAGGTGGCCGGGCCCGCCCTGATGCTCAGCTACCTGGTGGCGGCCATCACCTGCGTCTTCGCGGCCCTCTGCTACGCGGAGTTCGCCGCCATGGTGCCGGTGGCGGGCTCGGCCTACACCTACGCCTACGCGACGCTGGGGGAGCTCTTCGCCTGGATCATCGGCTGGGACCTGATCCTGGAATACGGGGTCTCCAGCGCGGCGGTGGCCACGGGCTGGTCGGCCTACGCCCAGGGGCTCCTGGCCAAGGCGGGCCTGGCCGTGCCCGCGGCCCTGGCCGAGTCCCCCTGGCGCTACGACACGGCCACGGGCGGCCTCGCGCCCACGGGCTCCCTGTGCAACCTGCCGGCGGTGCTCGTCGTCCTGGCGGTGACGGCCGTGCTCGTGCGGGGCATCCGCCACAGCAGCCGGTTCAACACGGTGATGGTGGCCGTGAAGGTGGCGGCCGTGCTCTTCGTCATCCTGGCGGGGCTGGCCTACGTGCGGGCCGCCAACTGGCATCCCTTCGCGCCCTTCGGTTGGACGGGCCTCTCCTTCTTCGGCCATACGGTGGCGGGCCAGGTGGACCCGGGCGGCAAGCCCGTGGGCATGCTGGCGGGCGCGGCCATCATCTTCTTCGCCTACATCGGGTTCGATTCCATCTCCACCCACACGGAAGAGGCCAAGAACCCCCAGCGGGACGTGCCCATCGGGATCATCGCGTCCCTGCTGGTGTGCTCCGTCCTCTACATCGCCCTGGTGGCGGTCCTGACGGGCATGGTCCCCTTCGACCAGCTGGACATCCACGCCCCGGTGTCCCTGGCCTTCAAGGCCCAGGGCATGGGCTGGGCCGAGAGCCTGGTGGGGGCCGCCGGCGTGGCGGGCATCACCTCCGTCCTCCTGGTGATGATGCTGAGCGGCCCCCGGGTGTTCCTGGCCATGGCCCGGGACGGCCTGCTGCCCCGGGACGTGTTCGGCACCGTGCACCCCCGGTGGCGCACGCCCTGGCGGTCCACCCTCCTGGTGGGCGCCTGCGTGGCCGTGATGGCGGGCCTCCTGCCCGTGGACGTGCTGCTCCACCTGACCAACATCGGCACCCTCCTGGCCTTCGTCATCGTGTGCGCCGCCGTGCTCATCATGCGCCGCACCCATCCCGGGGCGCACCGGCCCTTCCGCTGCCCCTGGGTGCCCCTGGTGCCCCTCCTGGGCATGGGCTCCTGCCTCCTCCTCATGTTCAGCCTGCCCGCCGCCAACTGGTGGCGCCTCCTGGGGTGGCTGGCCTTGGGCTTCGTCGTCTACCTGGCCTATGGGCGACACCACAGCACCCTCCGTGCCAGCTGAGGGGCTGCCCTGCCGGGGCTGCCTGGGCCGGATCGGCCCCGGCGCCCAGGCGGGGCTCTGCGGCCGGTGCTGGAGCCTGCTGACGCCCCTGTCCGAGATCCGCTGCCCCCGCTGCGCCCTGGACCACGGGTGGGGCGGGCCCTGCGCGGACCCCGGCCCCTGGCGCCGGGGGGACGCCTTCTGGGACTACCACGGGGGCCTGGGGGCCCTCCTCGTGCCGGGCATCAAGCGGGGGGAGGGCGGCTGGCGGCGGGCCCTCCTGGCCCGGGCGGGCCGGATGCCGCTCCCCCCCTGGGCGGCCGAGGCCGATTGGGTCTGCGCCTCTCCCACCGGGCGCCTGCGTCGCCTGCTCAGGGGCTTCGACCTGGCCGAGGAGGCGGGGGCGCTGGTGGCCTCCCGGCTGGGGCGGCCCTTCCGGGCCCTCCTGCGGAAGCCCTGGTTCGCGCCCCGCCAGGCCGCCCTCACGGAGGGCGAACGGCGCCGGTCGAAGGTGCCCGTGACCCTGGCGGACCCGGCGGGGGTGGCGGGCGCCTTCGTGCTCCTGGTGGACGACGTCTGGACGACGGGGGCCACCCTCCGGCGGTGCGCCGGGGCCCTGGCGGCGGCCGGGGCGCGGGAGGTGGCGGTGCTGGCCCTGTTCCGGGCCGGAAGGAAGGGTGGCTCCCGGGCGGGGGGCGGGGTATCCTGATGTCTTGGCCCGAACGGTCTCCCGGGGTGGCCTGCCTTCGCACGGAGTCAACCATGTCGACGAAAGCCGCCTTCGCCCCGGGTCCCGTGGGTTCCTTCATCAAGCACCACTACCGCCACTTCAACGCGGCGGCCCTCATGGACGCCACGGAGGGATACCGGGTCCACCTGGAGCAGGGGGGCAAGATGATGAT
Organism: Mesoterricola sediminis; assembly: GCF_030295425.1. Classification (NCBI taxonomy): domain Bacteria; kingdom Pseudomonadati; phylum Acidobacteriota; class Holophagae; order Holophagales; family Holophagaceae; genus Mesoterricola; species Mesoterricola sediminis. The sequence continues at coordinate 1,736,700 of NZ_AP027081.1, forward strand.
CAGCATGGCCGGTGCCATGAGCACGGCCGAGCTGGGCCTGAGCCTGGCCGAGATGATCCGCCAGGACAAGGTGCACCTCATCACCTGCACGGGCGCCAACCTGGAGGAGGACATCTTCAACCTGGTGGCCCACGATTTCTACGAGCGGGTGCCCCACTACCGGGACCTCACCCCCGCGGACGAGCAGGCCCTGCTGGACCGCCACATGAACCGGGTCACCGACACCTGCATCCCCGAGATGGAGGCCATGCGCCGCATCGAGAAGGCGATCCTCAAGGAGTGGATGGAGGCCGACCAGAAGGGCGAGCGCTACTTCCCCCATGAGTTCTTCTACCGGCTCCTGCGCTCGGGCGTCCTGGAGGAGCACTTCCAGATCGACGTGAAGAACAGCTGGATGATCGCCGCCTGCGAGAAGAACCTGCCCATCGTCGTCCCCGGCTGGGAGGACAGCACCCTGGGCAACATGTTCGCCGCCGCCGTCATCCGCGGGGACGTGAAGAACGTCCACACCGTGCGCACGGGCATCGAGTACATGACCTGGCTGGCGAAGTTCTACCAGGAGATCACCCACGACGCGAGCCTGGGCATGTTCCAGATCGGCGGCGGCATCGCCGGCGACTTCCCCATCTGCGTGGTGCCCATGCTGCACCAGGACCTGGAGCTGGAGGCCCCCCTCTGGGGCTACTTCTGCCAGATCAGCGATTCGACGACGAGCTATGGGTCCTACTCCGGCGCCGTTCCCAACGAGAAGATCACCTGGGGCAAGCTCGGCGAGAAGACGCCCAAGTTCATCGTGGAAAGCGACGCCACCATCGTGGCGCCCCTCATGTTCGCGTATCTGCTGGGCTGGTAGTCGCCCGTCTGGCTGGGGTGGCAATTAAAGATAAATGCATCCTCTTCTCTTGCCCCCTGGTCCGCCCGAAGTTAGACTTTGAACACCTTCAGGAGGAACACATGAAGCGTTTCGCGCTCTCTCTCGTCGTCATCCTGGCCGCCGCCTCCTTCGCGTCCGCCACCGTCAAGATCCAGGCCGAAGCCAAGGCCAAGGATCCCAAGGTCACCTGCAAGACCTGCCACACCGGCATGCCCTGCACCAAGGCCAACCTGACCGACGAAGGCAAGAAGTGGCTCCCCAAGAAGTAGCCGCGAGCCGATGACATGAAGAAGCGCCCGCCTTCCGGCGGGCGCTTCCGCGTCAAGGGCCCGGTTCAGGAGAGGCCGAAGTCCGAGGTCTCCAGCTCCTTCTTCACGGCGGACATGAAGAGGTCGGCGGTGGCGCCGTCGATGATGCGGTGATCGAAGGTGAGGCCGCTGAACATGGTCTCCCGGATGGCGATGGCGTCCTGTCCGTCCGCGTCGGTCACGACCACGGCCCGCTTCTTCACGGCGCCCATGCCCATGATGGCCACCTGCGGCTGGTTGATGATGGGCAGGCCGAAGGTCTCGCCGAAGCCGCCGGGGTTGGTGATGGTGAAGGTGCCGCCCTGGATCTCCTCGGGCTTGAGCTGGCGGCTCCGGGCGCGTCCGGCGAGGTCGTTCATGGCGCGGGCGAGGCCGCCCAGGTTCAGCTGGTCGGCGTTGCGGACCACGGGGACGATGAGGCCCCAGTCCAGGGAAACCGCGATGCCCAGGTTCACGTCCTGCTTGTAGACGATGGTGTCCCCGTCCACGGAGGCGTTGACGATGGGGAAGGCCTGGAGGGCCTTGACGGCGGCGGCCATGACGAAGGGCATGAAGCTCAGCTTGGTGCCGTAGGCCTCCTCGAAGGCCTTCCGGTGCTTGGCGCGCAGGCGGGACACGTGGGACATGTCCATTTCGAAGACGGTGTAGACGTGGGCGCTCGTGTGCTTGGAGAAGACCATGTTGTCGCTGATGATCTTGCGCATGCGGCTCATGGGCTCGACGCGGACCCGCTCGCCGGGGGCGAAGGCGGGGATGGCCAGGGCGGGGGCCTTGGGCGCGGCGGCGGGCGCCGGCTGGGCAGGCGCGGGCTGGGCGGGCGCCGGCGCCGCGGCGGGGGCGGCGCCCCGGGCGGCCAGATGGGCCTCCATGTCCTGCTTGGTCACCCGGCCCATCATGCCGCTGCCCTTGACCTGGGTCAGATCGACGCCGTTGTCGGCGGCCATGCGGCGGACGAGGGGGCTCGACTTGGTCCGGAGGCGGCCCTCCAGGCTGTCCTCCTCGGCGACGGGCGGGGGTGGGGCGACGGGGGCCTCCGGCGCGGGGGCGGGGGTGATCTCGGCCCGGGCGGGGGCCGGGGCCGGCTTCTCGCCGGCGGCGCCGAGGCGGGCCACGATGGTGCCCACGGGGACGGTGGCGTTGACGTCCACCAGGATCTCCAGGACGGTGCCGGCGATGGGGGCCGGGATCTCGGCGTCCACCTTGTCGGTGGAGATCTCGTAGAGGGTTTCGTCCTTGCCGATGGTCTCTCCGACCTTCCGGTGCCACTTCAGGATGGTGGCTTCGGCGATGGATTCACCCATCTGGGGCATGACGACATCAAAGGCCATGATTCGCTCCTAACAGGGGAGGGGGGGCGCCTGACGGTGGTGCCCCGTGGAAAGCTGGAAGGCATGGGCCGCCTCCAGCAGGTTCACGTCGGAGAGTGCGGGACCGATGAGCTGGAGGCCCACCGGGAGGCCTCCGGAGAAGCCCGCGGGGAGGGCGAGGGCCGGAAGGCCCGCCAGGGCGGGCGTGACGGTGAAGACGTCCGTGAGGTACATCGCCAGGGGATCGCTGGTGCGGTCCCCCAGGGGGAAGGCCGGCGTCGGGCACACGGGGGCCGCCAGCAGGTCCACCTCCCGGAAGGCCGCCTCGAAGTCGCCGGCGATGAGGGTCCGCGCCTTCTGGGCCCGGACGTAGAAGGCCTCCACGTAGCCGCGGGAGAGGCAGAAGGCCCCCAGGAGGATGCGCCGCTTGGCCTCCGTGCCGAACCCGGCCTCCCGGGTGGCGGCGAGGGTCTCGTCCAGCCCGCCGGCCTCGACCCGGGCCCCGTAGCGCACGCCGTCGAAGCGGGCGAGGTTGCTGGAGACCTCGGCCGTGTTCAGGAGGACGTAGGTGTCGATGGCCCAGGGCGTGTGGGGGAGGGACACCGGCACGAGGCGGGCGCCCAGGTCCCGGAGGACGGCCAGGGCCCCTTCGACGGCCTCCCGGACGCCGGCTTCGAGGCCCTCCCCGAAGCATTCGGCGGGGAGGCCGATGCGGAGGCCCCGCAGATCGGCGGGCTGGAGATCCGCGAGTCGCCCGGTCCCCGGGAGGTCCCGGCTCGTGGCGTCCGCCGGATCCACGCCGGCCATGACGGCCAGGCCCGCGGCCAGGTCCCGGGCGGAGGCGGCGAGGGGGCCGACCTGGTCCAGGGAGGAGGCCATGGCGGTGACGCCGTAGCGGCTGAGGACCCCGTACGTGGGCCGGAGGGCGGTGAGGTTGCAGAAACTGGCCGGGAGCCGCACGGAACCCCCCGTGTCGGAGCCCAGGGCGAAGGGGGCGTAGCCGGCGGCCACGGCCACGGCGGACCCGGAGCTGCTGCCGCCGGGGACCCGGGTGCGGTCCCAGGGGTTGCGGGCGGGGCCCTGGGCCGCGGTCTCCCCGCTGCTTCCCATGGCAAATTCATCCATCGCGGCCTTGGCGACGGGGACCGCCCCGGCCTGGAGGAGGCGGGCGACGACCGTGGCGTCATGGGGCGCGGTGTAGCCGCGGGTGATGCGGGAGCCGTTGCCGGTGGGCGTGCCCGCCCAGGCCAGGTTGTCCTTCAGGACGACGGGAATCCCCAGGAGGGGGGTGCGTTCGCCCCGGGCGAGGCGCGCATCGGCCGCGCGCGCGGCGGCGAGGGTCAGGTCGGGATCCACATGGGCGACGGCGTTGAGGTCCGGATCCAAAACATTCATGCGGTCGAGGCAGCGGTGGGCGAGGAAGACCGCCGACAGGTCGCCCGCGTCCAATCCCTCCCGCCAATCCATCAAGGAATATGGGTCCATGCCCGTCTCCCGCATCTCTTCAAGTGTGCCACCAATGGGCCAATTGAGATAGATTCTCTTTGATTCTGGAGGCCACGGATGCACAGGAAGGGCCGTCCAGCGCTTGTCCGCATTCGGCTCCGAATGATTGTCCCCTTTCTTTTTCCAAAGACTCCTGAGTTAATAGCAACAGACCCCCAGGCTCCAGACCCCCCGTCCCGCCTCCACCCGACCTCCCGGTAATCTGATGAATCCATACGATGTTCTTGAAATTTCACCCGGCGCCAGGCCGGAGGAGGTCAAGGCGGCGTATCACCGGCTGGCGAAGCAGTGGCATCCGGACCGGTTCACGGGGGAGGCCAAGGCCGCGGCGGAGCAGCGTTTCCGGCTCCTGGCCGAGGCCTTCAACATGCTGAAGGACGCGACGCGCCGGGAGGAGCCCTCCAGGCCGCCCGAACCGGCGGTCCCCGAGCCGGAGCTCCGGGCCCCGGAACCCGCGCCCGCGCAGGCTTCCGTTCCCCCCGGGCCCGTCAAGACGCACCAGGACTGGTTCAAGGACGCCCTGGGGGCCTACGAGGGCAAGGCTTATGAAAGATCCCTGGCCCTGGTGACCTACGCCATCCGGCTGGACGGGGGCCAGGCCGAGTACCACGCCCTCCTCGGGAAGCTCCTGGACCAGCTCCAGCAGGACCCCCGGGGCAAGGTGAAGGCCCTGGAGACCGCCATCCGCCTCAATCCGAAGGACGCGGAATCCACGATCCTCCTGGCCCAGTCCTTCCAGGCGCTGGGCATGCAGGCCCGGGCCACGCGGCTGTGGGAGACCGCCTTCGCGCTGGCGCCCCGGCATCCCGTGTTCCGCCAGGGCACCGACACGGGGAAGGGGAAGACGCAGCCCAGGGGCGCGCAGGGCAGGGATGCCCAGCCCAGCCTCGGCGAACAGTGGACGGCCCTCGTCGAGGGAACCAAGGACAAGCTGGGAAGGCTTTTCAAAAGGGGATGAGCATGCGGGTGGTCGCAGCGGGGCGGACGGAGGTCGGGTGTGTGCGCAAGCACAATGAAGACAACTTCCTCGTGGATCCCGAACTCGGCCTGTTCGTCGTCGCGGACGGCCTCGGCGGGCACGCCGCGGGCGAAGTCGCCAGCCGGATCGTGGTCGACAAGGTGGGACAGTTCATCCAGCACACCGTGGAGCGGGACCACACGTGGCCGGTGGAGTACGACACGGCGCTGCCCTACGACGGCAACCGGCTCAAGGCCGCCCTGCTCCTGGCCGACCAGGGGATCCTCAACGACATCCGGTCGAACCCCGAGCGCGAGTCCATGGGGTCCACGGTGGTGGCCTGCCTCGTAAACGGCGAAACCGTGACGCTGGTCCACGTGGGCGACAGCAGGGCCTATCTGTTGAATAAAGATGGGATACAGCAGGTCACCCGGGACCACTCCTGGGTCGCGGAACAGGTCGCCAACGGCATCCTGACCCCCGAGGAGGCCCGGCGGCACCCCTTCCGGAACGTCATCACCCAGGCCCTCGGCAATGGGGGGGACCTGGATATTTCAGTCAGGGAGATCCAGGTCAAGGAACTGGACCGGATCTTGCTATGCTCCGACGGACTGTCAGGAATGGTGCTGGATGAGGAGATCTGGGATATCGTCCAGAAATCCTCTGATATGGAAGAAGCCGCAGGAAACCTCGTTTCCAAGGCCATGGCCAATGGAGGGGAAGACAACATCACCGTCGTGATCGTGGCCTTCGGGCCCGATAACCCATGAACCGTGGCAACATTCGGTTGACCGCAGGGCCGTGAAGGTTAAACTGAAACGCCAAATCTACTAAAGCGAGGCTCCAAGTGGGTCTTTTCGGTGGCAAAAAAAATCAGCTGGTGGGCCTGGATATCGGTTCCAGTTCCGTGAAGGTCTGTGAGCTGCAGGTGGTGGGGAAGGGCGGGGGCCAGCGCTATCGGCTCCAGAAGCTCGGCATCGCCCCGCTGCCCTTCGACGCGATCGTCGACGGCGACATCATGGACAGCAACGCGGTGGCCGCGGCCATCCGCCAGGTGCTCACGGAACAGAAGATCAAGTCCAGGGACGTGGCCATTTCCGTGGCGGGTCAGCAGGTGATGGTCAAGAAAGTGACCTTCCCCCTGATGAGCCCCACCGAGCTCGCCGAGTCGGTCCGGTGGGAGGCGGAGAGCTTCTTCCCGGCGGGGCAGGGGCTGGACGCCTACGCCCTCGACTTCGCGGTGCTCGAGGAACGGCCCCAGGAAGGCAACATGGACGTCGTCCTGGTGGCCTGCCGCAAGGACAAGATCGAGGCCTACATCGGCTGCGTGGCCATGGCGGGCGCCCGGTCCGTCCTGGTGGACGTGGACGTGTTCGCCCTCCAGAACGCCTACGAAGTCAATAATCCGCCAGGGGGCCGGGACGAGGTCATCGCCCTGGTCAACATCGGGGCCCAGTTCACCAACCTGACCATGCTCGTGGGCAGGAAGTCGCTCTTCTGGCGTGACATCGCCTGGGGCGGCCACCGCTTCACGGACAAGCTCATGGAGGACTGGGGGGTCAGCCGCGAGGCCGCGGAACTCCTCAAGGAGGGGATCAGCGCCGAGGGCCGGACGCCGGAGGAGGTCGAGCCCTCCCTGGCGGCCATCTCCGACAGTTTCGCCGACGAACTCGGGCGGACCATCGACTTCTTCCGGTCCAGCTTCAAGGTGGACCGGCTGGACCGCGTCCTCCTCTCCGGCGGCAGCGCCAAGGTGGACAAGCTCCCCGAGATCCTCGGGGATCGTCTGAGGGTGTCCGTGGACCGGCTCAACCCCTTCCAGCTCCTGGAGATGGATGAGCGCAGCCTGGATCCAGCCGTCATCAACGGAGTCGGCTGCACCGCCGCCGTCGCGGTCGGTTTGGCCTTGCGCCAGGTGGGGGACCGATGATCAAGATCAACCTTCTGGGAGACACCCTCGCCCAGCCTGCCGTGAAGAAGGGTGAAAGGGCCGAGGCGGCGACCCCGGTCTTCGTCGAGACACCGGCCGCGGGGCGCCCCAGCCTTCCGATCGCCGGCGTGATCTTCGGCCTGGCCATCGCCTCCGTGGGCGGCGTCTACTACGTCTGGCTCAACAGCAAGATCCAGTATGAGGTCCGACAGAAGGCCGACCTGGAGGCCAAGAAGAAGGAGCTGGAGAAGTACATGGAGCTCGAACGGAAGTTCAGGGCCCAGAAGGACATGCTCCAGAAGAAAAAAGAAGTGATGATGGGCCTCAAGTCCTTCCAGCAGCTGCCCGTGCACTTCATGGAGGAGCTCGCGAACGCCCTGCCCGACGACGTCTGGTTCAAGGAGATCAGCCAGAAGGGACTGGCCATCAGCATCAAGGGCGAAGCCTCCAGCTTCGAGGCCATCAACCAGTTCCGGAACCGGCTCATCGAGAAGAGCAAGTGGTTCGGGAATGTGAACTACCCCGCGGCCACCAAGAACGGACGCAATGTCGAATTCACCATCTCCTGCGATCTGAAGAATTCGGCCTGAGGTAGCCTATGAACTCCCAACTCCAGAAACAGCTGTTGATCGGGGGCTTGGCCGGCCTGCTCCTCGCCATCCTCATCATCTTCTTCCTCCAGGGGATGCGGGACGAGCTCAAGGGCCTCCGCGTGACCAACGAAGGCCTCCGGGCCGAGGTGGCGAAGGGCTACGCCCTCAAGGCCAACTACGAGAAGCTCAAGGCGGAGGTGGCCGAGCAGGAGAAGGTCATCGACGAGCTCATCAAGATCATGCCCACCGACACGGACCGCGGCGAGCTGCCCTACCGCATCAAGAAGCTGGCCGACACCGCGGGCATCGAGCAGGTCGCCTTCAGCCTCCAGGGCCCCGTGGCCAAGGAGTACTACACCGAGTACCCCGTCGCCTTCACCTTCCGCGCGGGCTACCACACCCTGGGCCAGTTCGCCTCCCTCATCTCCGGTTACGAGAAGATCATCAATCTCAGCGACCTCACGATGAAGCGGGAGGGTGGGAGCGCCCTCTATCCGGTGGCCGTCACGTGCAAGGTGAGCGCCTTCGTCTACAACCCGAACTCCGGCCAGGCGCCAGCTCCCAAGCCCGGCGCCCCCCCGGCCCCCAAGCCCGCCAAGCATGAGACTGGAGACTGAACCATGGCACGGTTCGCTTGCTTCCTCCCCGTCCTGGCCCTGAGCCTCCAGCTTGGCGCCCAGGGCGCGCCCGAAGCGCCGGGGGCCAAGGGTCGCGCCGACGCGCCGCCCACGCCCGCCCTCAGCGCCAACCAGGGCATCAACCCCGAGGACCTCATCGCCGCCCGGGCGTACCCCTATCGCCCGGCCCTCCAGCGGGATCCCTTCGCCGCGCCCAGCGACGCGGAGCAGCGGAACCGGGGCGACCTGGTGGATGACATCGGCGTCAAGGGCATGGTCGTCAGCAATGGCAAACCCATGGCCGTCGTCACGGATGGCCGCGGCAATGTGCGCATGCTCCCCATCGGATACCGCTTCCGGGACGGGGAACTGGTGGCGGTGGGCGAGAAATCCGTCACGTTCCGCCAGTGGGATCCCAACACCACCAACACCAAAGTCTTCCGAACCGTCGTCAAGACGTTCAAACGTGAGGAGGGTAAACGATGAATGCTCGCCTGAGTTCCTTGCTGGTCGCAGGGGGCGTGGTTCTGGCGGGGATCCAGTCCGGATCTCTCAGCGGAGCCCTCCCTGAAGCCGGAGCGCCCGCCGCCGCCCCCACCCTGGAAGCCGCCAGCCTCCTGGCCGGACCCGACCAGGTCCTCAAGCTCACCATTCCCGGATTCGCGGGCGTGCCCCAGGTCCAGGTCCTTCCGAACCCCTCCCGGATCGTCGTCGACTTGCCGGGCGTCCTGCGCGGCACCAAGGTGACGAAGAAGGATGTCCAGGCCCTCACGGGCTCGCAGGTGGTGCGTTCCCGCATGGCCCAGTTCTCCCTGGCGCCCACGCCGGTCACGCGCCTGGTGCTGGAAGTGACCCCCGGGACCCAGGCCGACGTGGCCCATGACGGCACCGGCGTCAGCATCCGGCTGAACCCCGGCAAGGGCGCCATCCACGCCCAGCTCGGCAACGTGCCGGTCCCGGCCGCACCCGCCGCCCCGACCGTCGAGACCGAGGCCGTGACCGCCAAGGTCAACGCGCCGAACCTGGCCGTGGCCCTGCCGGTCCGCGAGGCCGCGCCGGTGGCGCAGCCCGCCGCCGTCCTCGCCGCCTCCACGGTCGCGCCGCTGCCAGAGCGCGCCTATGCGGTCGCCGAGGACGCCCCCGCCAAGGGGACCGAGCCGGCCCAGCCCTACGTGATCCGCCAGGAGGCCCCCCAGGTCGCCGCGACGCGGAAGCTCGACCCCCTGCCCAGCGTTCCGGGCGCGGGCGCGCCCTTCCAGGCCCTGCCCGTCCTGGCCGTTCAGTCCGCCCTGCCGACCGCCGTCGCCCAGGACCGGGCCCCGGCCCCCCGCACGGAAAGCCGGACCGGCCGCACCCTCGGCGACGCCGGCACCCGCTACACCGGCGCCAAGATGACCATCGACGTCGTCGGCACCGACCTGACCAGCTTCCTGCGCATCATCGCCGACACGGCCCACCTGAACCTGATCGTGGACCAGGATGTGGGCGGCATCTACACCTTCAAGTTCACCGACACCCCCTGGGACCAGGTCCTCGACGTGATCCTCAAGCACGCCGGGCTGGGCAAGGAGATCAGCAACGGGATCATCCGCGTCGCCAAGATCGAGAAGCTCCAGAAGGAGGAGGAGGACCGCAAGCGGCTGGAGGACGCCAAGTCCCTGGCCGGCGAGACCCAGAGCATCACCCGCCCGCTCTCCTTCGCCAAGGCCGGCGAGGCGCGCGCGATCCTGGAGAAGATGCTCACCAAGCGCGGCAGCATCATCGTCGACGAGCGCACCAACACCCTGATCATCACCGACCTCCCCCGCAACCTCCCCGTGCTCGACGACCTCATCGCCCAGCTGGACGTCCAGATCCAGCAGGTGCAGATCGAGGCCCGGGTGGTCGAGGCCAACAAGAACTGGGAGAAGGACTTCGGCGTCAAGTGGCCGACGGCCAACACCTCCCAGGCCGCCATCACCAACTCCAGCGGCCAGGCCGCCACCTGGGGCAGCTACAACGGGCCCTCCTGGAACAGCGTCAACAACAAGGCCGACGGCACCGGCAACGCCGCCGCGGCCATGTTCTCGGGCGGCGCCACGGGCGTGACGGACATCTCCAGTCCCGCCGGCGAGTTCTGGGTCTCCTTCCTGAGCAACCGCGTGAGCGTGAACGTGATCCTCCAGGCCCTCGAGAAGCAGGGCGTGGTCAAGATCGTGTCCAGCCCCAAGGTCGTGACCCAGAACAACAAGAAGGCCCGGGTGCTGTCCGGCGCCAAGATCCCCTATCCCGCCCAGCAGACCGGCAGCACCGCGGGCGCGATCACGGTGGCCTTCGCGGACGCCAACCTCGAACTCGAGGTCACGCCCCAGATCACCAACGACGGCACCATCCTCATGGACATCAAGGTCGAGAAGGCCGACGCCGACTTCGGCCGCCTCGTGGGCTCCACCCCCACCATCACCCGCAAGATGGTGGAGACCCAGGTGCTCGTGAAGGACGGCGGCACCGCCATCATGGGCGGCGTCTACAAGACCAACAACACCCAGTCCACGACGGGCGTGCCCTTCCTCAAGGACATCCCGCTGATCGGGTTCCTCTTCCGGAACAAGATCAACCAGGACTCCAACGACGAGCTGCTGGTGTTCATCACCCCGCGCGTCCTCAAGAACTAGTCCGGCTTCCTGCTCGGTCGCACCCCGGTGGATCGCCTCGGCGGTCCCCGGGGTGCCGGCCGTACGGGGCCCGTACGCGCGAAGGGGCCCCCGGGGGGCCCCTTCGCGTGACGCGGCGGCGCGCTACTTGCCGATGGGCAGGGTGCGGACGAGGCGCTTGCAGGTGTTGCAGAGGACCGTGTAGGTGTCCGGCTGCTCGAAGTGGTACTTGAAGCCGGGGCCTTCCATGGGGGCCTGGTCGACCTTTTCCAGGTGGCCGAAGTGGTACTCGGCGATCCGGACGCTCTGGGGGACGGTGAGATCGGCGCCGCAATTGGGGCAGGAGATGGCAGCCATGCTTGCTCCTCGGGAAGGGATGGGGAAGAAAATCTACCTCAGGAAAAGGTACCAGATGCCGTAGCCCGCGAGGCCGAGAAAAAGCAGGCCGGCCACCACGCGCAGGATCACCTTTCCGATTCTATAGGCAACCCAGAGCACGAACAAAACCAGCACGAGGCCCACGACCAGCTGGACGGGGGACCCAGAGCCGGCTTCCGGGGGCAGGGCGGGGGGATGAGGACTCACAGGGTATCTCCAAGGATGGGGAAGGCGGCGGGAAGGCCCCGGTTCCGGTTACCATGGAGCATCTCCGGAACCGGAAGGCCACTCGGGTGCCCCAGGTCGCCCCCAGCAGGAACGCTTTCTTCATGCTCATCGATTATGCTGCCATCACCCATGTGGGTCGGGTGCGGAAAAACAACGAGGACGCCTACCTGGTGAGCGCCCTCGACGGCGATGAGCCATTAGTCAATGGCCTGGCGCCCATGCCCAGCACCTGCCGCGCCGGCATCCTGGCCGCGGTGGCCGACGGCATGGGCGGGGCCGCCGCCGGAGAGATCGCGAGCCGGGAGGGCCTGGCCTCCGTGGCCGTCAACCTGTTCAGCCATTGGGGGCGGATCCCCGCGGAGGAGGCCACCGAACCCGGCCTCGTCCAGGCGCTCCGCCATTCCGTGGAGGAGGCGTCCAGCGCCGTCCTGCGCTACGCGGCCTCGTACCGGGCCAGCCGGGGCATGGGCTCGACCCTCACCGCGGCGGTCATCTGGAAGGGCCACGCCTACCTCGCCCAGGTGGGCGACAGCCGCGCCTACGTCTTCCGGGGGGGGGCCCTGGTCCAGGCGACGCGGGACCAGACCCTCGTGAACGACATGGTCGCCCAGGGCACCCTCACGCCCGAGGAAGCCCGCGTGCACCCCCAGCGGAACATGATCACCCAGGCCCTGGGGGCGCCCATCCCCATCCGGGCCGTCCTGGGCCGCGTCCCGCTCCGCCGGGGCGACCGCGTCCTGCTCTGCACCGACGGCCTCCACGGCGAGGTGCCGGACGCCGTCATCGCGCAGCTCCTCGGCGAGCACCTGCCCAGCGGGGAGGCCCTGTCGGCCCTGGCCGAGGAGGCGCTGCGCCGCGGCGGCCGCGACAACCTGACCGGCCTCCTCCTGTCCCTGGACGACCCCGGTCTCCCCGCCCCGGCCCCCGGGGAGGGGATCCGCATCGAACGGCTCGCCATCCCCAAGCCCGCCGGGGATCCGGACGTCTCGTCCACCCAGCCCCTGACGCCCATCATCGACCGTCTCGGCCGAATCATTCGAGGGAAAGCATGAGTCTGCTCCAAGGAACCCTATCCCTTCGGCGCTTCCTGGTCCTCGGGCCCGTGCCCAGCGAGGACAACCTCCTGGAGGGCCTCGAACAGGACGCCTTCCGCCCCTTCGAGGACGGCCTGGAGGAGGAGCGCGTCGGCTGGTGCGATTGGCGCAACCTCCTCATGACTCCGCCCGAGCGGACCTGGGTCATGCAGGAGCGCTTCGCGGTGTTCGGCCTGCGCATGGACGTGCGGCGGGTGCCCCCCGTCCTCCTCAAGGCCCAGGTGGACATGCGCCTCCAGTCCCTGATGAAGGAGAAGGACCTCGCCTTCGTCGGCAAGGAGGCCCGCATCTCCCTGCAGGACGAGGTGAAGGCCGACCTCCTCCAGAAGGTGCTGCCGGTCCCCAAGGTCTTCGAGGTGGCCTGGGACCTCAAGGGCGGCATGCTCTGGACGACCGCCGCCTCGTCCAAGGCCCAGAGCGCCCTGGTGGGCCTCTTCATCAAGTCCTTCGGGCTGGAGCTGCAGCCCCTGGCGCCGCTGCTCCTGGCGGGCCGGATGCTGCCCCATGTCCCGGTGGAATCCCTCATGGCCCTCGATCCCCTCGACCTGACGCTGGAGCACGCATGAAGCCCATGGAACTCATTGAACAGGGACGCTTCCTCGGCGAGGAGTTCCTGCTGTGGCTGTGGTGGCGGGGCCTCACCGAGGGCGGCACGAGCGGCCTCGACGGGGACCAGTCGGCCTGTTTCGTGGACGACGCCATGCAGCTCGTCACGGAGCGGGGGGACGTGAAGGAGCTGAGCCTCCGCAAGGGCAATCCCGCCGAGAGCCGGGAGGCCTTCGAGGCCCTCTCCCGGGGCATGCGCCCCGCCAAGGCCAAGGTGCGGCTCCTCTCCGGCGACATGGAGTGGACCTTCACCCTCGGCGCCGCCGGGCTGGAGATCAGCACCCTCAAGCTGCCCCCGACCCAGGCCAAGGATCCCCAGGGCCGGGTGGCGGACCGGATCTTCCTGCTGGAGGAGGGCACGGCCCACCTCGAGCGCCGCTTCCAGGCGTTCCTGGAGGTTCGCGCCCAGGATCCGGACGCCATGGAGGAGGCGCTCCGGGCCTGGGTCCGCCAGGGCCTGACGGCCGGCGAAGAGGCGCCATGGGAGGACTGAGGGGACTCGCCTTCGCGGCCGCGGCGGCCTGGGTCCTCCAGGCCGCGCCCGCGACGGCCGACCTCCGGGCCAAGCTCCCGGGGGGCGGCCACGCCCGCATCCAGCTCGTGTTCCGCCAGGGCGTGCAGGTGGAGTCGGCCCGGCTTCCGCGGCGCTTCCTGGCGGCCCGGAGCGGCCCCTGGGCCGCCTTCCAGGACCTGACCCCGGAGGGCCGCCTCTGGGCCCTCAAGGCCCTCTTCCCCGAGGACCGATGGCTGGCCGGCGAGGTGCGCCACCGGGTGCGCTGGCCCGAGCTGGAATCCGTCTGGCTCATGTCCGCCCTCTTCGTGGGCCACGGGCAGCACTACGACAAGCTCCAGGCCGCCAACCCCGCCCTGCCCGAGAAGCTGCGGGCCGGCGACGTGTGGATCATCCCCCGCGCCCTGCTCGCCAAGGAGCTGGGCGGGGCGGGGCAGGCCCGCATGGACCGCAGCCAGCCCGAGGACGACCTGGACGACGAGGCCCGGGTGGCCGCGTACCGGGCCCTCCTCACCTTCGGGGAGGACGCCCAGGGCCGCTACGCCGCCTACCCCATGCGCAAGGGCGAGGCCCTCTACACCAGCGTGGTCATGCGCTACACGGACCGGGTGGACCCCAAGGGCGTGAACGACCTGGCCCTGCTCATCGCCCGCCGGAGCGGCATCGACGACGTGCGCAGCATCCAGCCCGGCCAGATCATCCGCATCCCGGTGGAGTACCTGGCCGACCCCTTCCAGACCGAAGGTTCCACGGCCCTCGCCGAGGAGCGCGAGGTCCGCGCGGAGGTCCGCCGCACCCCCAAGGTCGACGCGGGTCCGAAGCTCAAGGGGCTCCGGATCGTCCTGGACGCGGGCCACGGCGGGGTCGACCGCGGCGCCTCCGCCAACGGCGTCTGGGAATCCGATTTCGTCTACGACATCGCCATGCGGGTGCGGCGCCTCCTGGAGCAGGAGACGGAGGCCGTCGTCTCCAGCACCATCCGCTACCCCGGGCTGGGCTTCAACGTCCGGGAGACCATCAAGGCCCCGTCCTCCCGGGCGGAGATCCTCACGACGCCGCCCTTCGCCAACGACGGGGAGAGCCCCAACGCGGTCAGCGTCCACCTCCGGTGGGTGCTGGCCAACGACCTCTTCGCGTCCTTCAGCCGCACCGGCGACCCCAGGAAGACCCTGTTCATCAGCTTCCACGCCGACAGCCTCCACCCCACCGCCCGCGGGACGATGGTCTACGTGCCGGGGGCCTCCGGAGTCCCGGCGTCCTTCGCGCTGGGGGACCGCCGCGCCGCCCGCGTCAAGGAGATGCGGGACGGGTCGCGGGTCCGCTTCACCCCCAAGGAGCGGCTCCAGAGCGAGGCCCGGAGCCGCCTGTTCTCGGAGACGCTGCTCAAGGCCCTGCGCACCGACGAGGTGCCCATCCACGCCAACCGCCCCATCCGGAACGTGATCCAGCGCGGCGGCCGGAGCTTCGTGCCCGCCGTGATCCGGTACAACGCCGCCGCGGCCAAGGTTCTCGTGGAGGTGGCGAACCTGACCAACGAGGACGACGTCCTCAACCTCAAGGACCCGGAGTTCCGCGAGCGGTACGCCGGGGCCGTCGTCAAGGCGATCCGGGCCTACTTCAGGAGCTGAGATGAGGGTCTTCGCGCGGGTCAACCAGATCGGCTGGGTCCACCTGTGGCCCACCCGGGAGGCGTACGAGGCCGGGGAGGCCTCCATCCACTTCTTCAACGGCCGCACCGATCCCCGGTGGGCGGAGGCCGGCCTGGAGCCCGCCCAGCGGGAGGCCCTGGGCCGGGGCGAGCTGGTCGAGCTCGAGGATCCCGGCTACCTGGAGGACCCCGGGGCGCCCTCCGGCGTGTAACCTGGAGTTTTGACCGGACCCGAATGGCAGCCGACCCGACCCTCACCGACAAGATCCAGGCCCTCGCTTTCGAGGTGGCGGAAGGCATCCTGAAGCGCATGCCCTGGGAGACGCTCCAGACCCTGGGGCGGGGCGTCGGCCGGCTCTTCCACGCCGTGGACGCCCGGCACCGCCGGGTGGTCCGGGAGAACATCCGCGCCACCGACCTGGGCCTGTCCGAGGCCGAGGTCCGGGCCCTCTCCCGGGACTGCTTCGCCCATTTCGGGGCGCTCTTCCTGTCCGGCATCCGGCTCTTCAACATGCCGGAGGAGGAATTGGAGCGGCGCGTCCGCATCCGGGGCCTCGAGCACTACGACGCGGCCCGGGCCACGGGCAAGGGCTTCATCGTGCTGACCGGCCACTACGGCAACTGGGAGGCCCTGGCCCTCGCCCTCAGCGCCAAGGGCCGGCACATCTCGGTCATCGGCCGGGCCCTCCCGAACCCCCTGCTGGACGCCAAGCTGCGCGCCTACCGGGGCCGCTTCGGGAACGAGGTCATCCTCAAGGCCGGCGCCTACCGCGGCGCGATCCAGGCCCTCCGCCGGGGCAAGGGCATCGGCTTCCTGCTGGACCAGGACGCGCTGGGCATGGGCGTCTTCGTGAGGTTCCTGGGCCGCTGGGCCTCCACCTTCTCATCGGCCGGCCTCCTGGCTGTCAAGTTCGACCTGCCCGTGGTCCAGCTCCGCAGCTGGCCCGAGCCGGACGGCACCATCACCGTGTCCGTGGAGCCGCCCTTCCGGGTGCCCCTCACCGGGGACGCGGAGCGGGACGCCTGGACCGCCACCCAGATGATGGCCAGCCGCCTGGACGCCGAGATCCGCCGGGACCCCCGCTGGTGGTTCTGGATGCACCGCCGCTTCAAGACCCAGCCCGGCCGCCCCGGCGCTCCCGCCCTCCCTCCCGCGGATTGGGTCGAGGCGAGCTTCCCCGGGCTCCTGCCGTGACGCCTCGGCATCCTGGGTCGGCCCCTCCTTGGGGTGGACGGCCCTGACCTCCCGGCAGCCCCTGGAACGGTCCGGCGGATGGTTGGAACCCCATCGCCAGGCTCTTTGGGAAGCATGCTCCTAAAGGCCCAGCCGGCGGCCCAGGCGCTCGCGTTCGGCCTTGAAATCGGCGGCCGCCTGGGCCGCCTTGAGGGTGGCGGCGGCCTGGTCGGTGTGACCCAGCTTCAGCTGGCAGGTGGCGCGCATGAGGGCGACCCAGCCTCGGTTCGGGGCGCTGGGGTCGGCGGGGTACAGGGCCAGGGCCTCCTTCCACTGGCCCTCCCGGGCCCGGCGGTCAGCGGCCAGGAGGACGAGGGGCTCCCGCGCCTCCCCCTTCTCCGGGGCCCGGGCCAGCCAGCCCTCGACTTCCTTGGCCCGCGCCTCCGGCTTCTCATCCTGGGCCAGGGGCCGGGTGAGGTAGAGGAGGAGGGCCTGGACGCGCTCGGGGCCGGGGCGCGCCCGGCCCAGGGCGGCCCGGGCCTCGGCCCACTGGCGGAGGCTGACGGCGGCCTGGGCCCGGAGGAGGCTCTCCTGGGGGCCCTGGCCCTTGGCTGGCAGGAGGGCGAGGGTCCCCTCCGGGGCGGCGCCGGGGGCCACGGTGCCCAGGCCGGCCTTGATGAGGCCCGGCTGTTCCTTGGCGGGCGAGGCCTGGGCCAGGGCCCGGACGGCCTCGGGCAGGCCCTTGGCGCCCAGGGCCCGCGCCAGGTCCAGGCGCTGGGCGGGGGTGAGGGCCTGGAGGGTCTCGGCGTCCAGGAAGGGCAGCAGCTGCGCGATCTCCTTCTTGTCCAGGGCCTCCTGGACGAAGCCGCGGCTGGCCTCGGCCCGGAGCTCGGTGACCGGCTTGGCCTCGCCGGGGGTGGGATGGGCCGCCCGGAACTGGGCCGCGGCCTCCAGGGCGGCGACCCAGTGCTTCTCCTTGAGGGCGATGCGCAGGTTCACCATCAGGGCCTTGCGGGTGGACTCCTCCTTGGTGCCCGTCTTCTTCACCCGGGCCAGGAGGGCCTGGGCGTCGGGGTAGCCCTCCGCGTCCTTGGGGGGGAGGCTCCCGTCGGAGAGCAGGGTGGCCAGGGCCATGCGGGCCTCGTCCGCCTCGGGGGTGTTGGGCTTGTCCTGGATGAGCTTCTGGAAGACCTTGGCCGCGCCCTTGGGATCGCCCGTGCTGCCAAGCAAGCGTGCCCAGCCCAGGTTCATGCGGGGCAGGTAGGTGCCCTTGGGGTAGAGCTTCCGGTAGTCGGCCAGGGTGCCCTCGGCCTCGGCCCGCTGCCCCTGGGCGCAGAGGGCCTCCATGATCCCGACGAGGCCCCGTTCGGAGGGCTTGGCGGTGCCCAGGGGCTTGAGGGCCTTCACGGTGGCAGCCCCTTCGGCGGCCCGGCCCTGGTCGGCCAGGCACCAGAGGAGCAGTTCCTGGGCCCGCCGCACCGATTCGGCGGGCAATTCGGCGGCCAGGGCCTTGGTGAGGCGGCTCTCGGCCTCCTTGTGCCGCCCGTGGTCCAGGGCGGCCTGGGCCATGACGATCTGGGCCTCGGGCAGGAAGGGGGAGCCGGGCCAGCCCGTCTCGAGCTTGTGGAAGGTCACCGCGGCCCGGGCCAGGTCGCCCATGCGGTCCTGGAGCATGCCCTGGGCGAAGAGCACCACTTCCCGCTGGCGGGCCAGGGTGCTCTTGAAGTGGTAGCCCTGGAGCCGCGTCAGCGCGCTCCGCTGGAACTCGGGATCCGCGGAGGCCATCGCCTCCTTCGCCAGGGCCTCGGCCTGGTCGTCGGTCATGCGGCCTTTCACCTCCCCGCTGACCACCCCGGCGGCCAGGGCCGCGCCCAGGAGGACGGCGAGGGCGCGTTTCATGGGAGCCCCGCCAGGAGGGCCTTCCGCGCCGACTCGAAGTGGGCCTCGTCCAGGATGCCGCGGGCCCGGAGGGCCTTGAGCACCTGGAGGTGCCCGGCCTCGGGGGTGTTGGGCCCCATGCGTTGGGCCAGCATCTCCATGCGGCCCTGGATGGCCTCGAGGCGGCCGATGCGCTCCTCCAGCTCGGCGACCCGGATCCGCAGCTGGTCCCGCTCCCGCATGAGGTGGGTGCGCTCCACGATGCGCCGCAGGGTCTGCCGGAAGGCCTCGAGCTGCAGGGGCTTGTTCACCATGCCGTAGGCGCCGCGGTCCATGGCCTCGGTGGCCTCGCGGACGGTGCCGTAGCCGCTGAGGACCAGCACCGTGCAGCTGGGATTGTGGGCGAGGGCGGCGTTCAGCACGTCCATGCCGGTGCGCCCGGGCATGACCAGGTCGGTCAGGACCAGGTCGAAGGGGGGCTGCGCCTCCCGGATGAGCTCATCGGCCTCCTCCCCGCTGGAGACGGCCGTCACCTCGAACCCCTCGGCCGAGAGCAGCTCCTGCAGCGTCTCGAGGAGGACGAGGTCGTCGTCCACGAGGAGGAGGCGCTGGGGGGGCAGGTGGGGGGCGATGATGGGCGGAGGCACGGGGATCACCAGGGGGCTAGGTACCGTTTCGGCCGGAGATGGACATTTCCCAAGTCTTTTCGTGGGCGCAGGCCTCTTTTTATCACGCCGCCCCCCGCAGGCGGTAGACATAGGCCAGGACCTGGGCGACGGCCTGGTAGAGTTCGGCGGGAATGGGCCGGTCCAGGTCCACGTTGTGGTAGATGGCCCGGGCGAGCGGAGGGTTCTCCACGATGGGGACGCCGGATTCCTTGGCCCGCTCCCGGATCTTGAAGGCCAGGTGGTCCACGCCCTTGGCGACGAGGACGGGCGCGGAGGAGCCGGGCTCGTACTGGAGGGCCACCGCGAAGTGGGTGGGGTTGGTGATGACCACGGAGGCCTTGGGCACCTTGGCCAGGATCCGGCGCATGGCCGAACTGAGGAGGAGGGAGCGCTGGCGCCCCTTGATCTCGGGATTGCCCTCGGCATCCTTCTGCTCGTCCTTCACTTCCTGCTTGGTCATGCGGATGCCCTTCTCGTACTCGTGGCGCTGGTAGAGGTAGTCCGCCCCGGCCAGGGCCAGCATGACCAGCATGATGTCGCGGTACAGGAGGAAGACCGTCTGCCGGAAGAACTCCAGGGCCTGGCTCATGGGGTAGTTGAGGGTGGCCAGGATCGCGGGGATGCGGGGACGGACCACGAGCCAGGCGACCACCGCCACCACCGTGAATTTCAGGACGCTCTTGAGCAGGTTGACGGCGCTCTGGGGCGAGAACAGCTTCTTGAAGCCCGCGGCCGGGTTCAGCTTGCCGAACTTGGGGACCAGCAGTTCCGGGTGGATCTCCAGGCCGTGCTGGGCCAGCTGGTTGCCGAGGGCCAGCAGGAAGTTGGCGGCGAGGAAGGGCCCCAGGACCTTCAGGATCATGGTCAGGAGCTCCACCGCCAGGGCGTGGAGGCTGCCCTCGGCCACGAGGCCGGGCTGCCCCGACTTGCGGAGGATGAAGGCCATGACGGAGGAGAGCCCGCTCATGGTGCTCGCGCCGAGGGCCAGGAGCAGGAAGAAGTTGGACCAGAGCATCACCGTGGCGTCGAGGTCCTGCACCCGGAGGATGGAACCCTCCTTCCGGGCCTTCTGCCTTCGTTTGGGTGTGGCCTTCTCGGTGCGGGAGGGATCAGCCATGTCTCACCAGCAGCCGCAGCGCCTCGCGGGGGGCGGCCTCCAGGAAGGGCCCCAGCCAGGGACCGAACTCCCGGAGCAGGACGCCGAGGATCGCGAGGCCGACGGCGATCTTGAGGGGGAAGGTCAGGGTGATCAGCTGGAGCTGGGGCATGAACTTGCCCGAGATGCCCGCCACGAAGTCGATGATGAAGAGGGCGAAGAGGACGGGGAAGGCCAGCTGGAAGCCCCGGACGAGGATCATGCCCATCCGGGCGATCACCAGCTGGGGATCCACCGGCACGGCCAGGCCCACCGGGAGGATGCGGTAGCTCTCCACGAAGGCGCGGATCATCTGGTGATGCAGGCCGGCGACGAGGAGCAGGACCAGGGTCAGCTGGGTGAGCAGCGAGCCCGAGATGGAGGCGGGCCGCGCGGTGACGGGGTCCATGAACTGCACGAAGGAGAAGCCCATCTGGGTGTCCATGAGCTGGCCCGCGAAGGCGGCCATGTCCACGATCCACGCCACGGAGAGGCCCATGATGAGGCCCGCGGCGAGCTCGGTCACCATGACCCCGGTGAGGGACCACATGCCGTCCACGTCCGCGGGGGGGCGGGGCACGACGGGGGCGAGGACGAGGGCGAGGAGGACCACCAGCGTGACGCGGACCTGCAGGGGGAGGCGGCCCTGCCCGAAGCCGGGGAGGGTGGCCATGAGGCCCGTGAGCCGCACGAGGACGAGCATGAAGGCCAGGATCCGGGCCTGGGAGAAGGCCCAGAAGGCGGGGCTGGCCAGGACCCCGTCCATCAGTTGAGCGCCTTCACCACGTGGTTGAAGTCGGTGAACATCCGGGCGGTGAATCCGACCAGGAGCCGCATCATCCAGGGGAAGCAGAGGACCACGGTGGCCATCACGGCGACCACCTTGGGGACGAAGGCCACGGTCTGGTCCTGGAGGCTGGTGACCACCTGGAAGATGGAGATGGTGAGGCCCACGACCATGGAGACCACGAGGGCGGGGCCCGCCACCAGGAGGGCCGTGCGAAGGGCGTCCTTCGCGATATCGACGATGACGAGCTCGTTCAAGGCCTTTCCCTCCTCACGCGAAGCCGCGCACAAGGCTGCCCACGATCAGGTACCAGCCGTCGACCAGCACGAAGAGCAGGATCTTGAACGGCAGCGAGATGACCACGGGCGGAAGCATCATCATGCCCATCGACAGGAGGATCGAGGCCACCACCATGTCCACGATCAGGAAGGGCAGGAAGATCATGAAGCCGATCTCGAAGGCGGTCTTGAGCTCGCTGATCAGGAAGGCCGGCACCAGGACTTCCATCGGCACGTCGGCCTTGGTCTTCGGCGTGGGGGCCTTGGCGATGCCCAGGAACAGCCCGATGTCCTTCTTGCGGGTGTGCTTGAGCATGAAGACCTTGAGGGGGGCCGCGGTGCGGTCCAGGGCCTGGTCCACGGTGAGCTCGTTGCGGTTCAGGGGCTGGAGGACGGTCTGGTTGATCTCGCGCCCCACGGGGGCCATCACGAAGAAGGTCAGCACGAGGGCCAGGCTGATCAGCACCTGGTTGCTGGGCGTGTTGGAGGTGCCCATGCCCTGGCGCATGAAGCCCAGGACGATGATCATGCGCACGAAGCACGTCATGGTCATGAGGATGGTGGGGGCCAGCGTCAGGACGGTGAGGAGCAGGACGGCCTGGAGCGTCGCGCTGAGGGCGGGGCCCTGGGGCGTCTTGCCGAAGTCCACCGTCACGCTGGGCAGGGCCGCGGGGGCCTGCTGGGCGTGGAGGGCGGCGCCCGCCAGGAGCACCAGGAGGAGGACGATCCAGCCCCGCCTCATGGCCGTTCCCCGCGCATGAGGGCCTCCATGTCCCGCACGGGCATGGGGGTGGTGATCTCGGCCTCCCGGGCCAGGGCCTGGCCGAAGTCGGCGGGGCCGCCGGCCTCCACGCTGTCCAGGCGCGCAAGCAGGGTGACGCCCTGGGGGCCCAGGGCGATCAGGAACTTCTCGTCATCGGCCCGGAGGATGGAGACGTAGCGCCGGTCGCCCAGGGCCAGGGTCTCCTCCACGTTCAGGCGGGAGCCGCCGCTGCCGGGCAGGCGCTTGGCGCCCCAGCGGCGGAAGGCCCACAGGCCGCCCCCGGCCAGGCCGAGGACGAGGAGCATGGAGCCCAGGGCGCGCCAGCCGGAGGGCGGGGCCTCGGCGCGGCCCTGCGTCGGTTTACCGTCATCGGGGACGTAAGCCTCCTTGAGGGCCTGCTCGGAACTCCCCGGCGGCGGGGCCTGGGCGGTGGCCGCCAGCCCTGACGCCAGCAGGATTCCAAGGATGAACAGCTTGATCACGCGCACGACGGACTCCCGACACCGGAGGGGACAGGTGCGACGGGCGTGCCAGAAACGGAAAGGAGGCCTCCGGGGAGGCCTCCTGCGTCCGGGGGGGCCGGGGGCCCCTACTTCTTGGGCTGGAGGGGCAGGCCTTCGACCTCCACGGCCAGCTTCCAGGCGTTGCCGACCTTGCGCCAGACGTGCACGAAGTGGGCCTGGGTGACCTTGGCGTTGGGCTTGCCGGGGTTCTCGGTGCGGGTGAGGAGGCCGCGGGTCATGCCCAGGTCGCCGCTGCTGGCGATGTACGAGCCCTCGACCTTGAAGGAGACGGGCCAAGGATCCAGGTACCGGGGCAGGCTCTTGACGCCTTCCTGGGGGAAGCGGCCCGCGTGGTAGAGGCGGGAGCCCTCGTCCACGTACTTGGTATAGGCGGAGGTGATGTTGCTGGCGGCGGCGCTGCTGAAGGCGGCCTCGAGGCTCTCCAGCTCGGGGGAGGCCTTGGGGGTGCCGGTGGCGGCGGGGGCGGCGGCCTTGGGGTTGGGGAGGGCCACGGGCTGGACGGGGAGGTCCTTGGGGTCGGGGGTGCTGATGCCGATGTCCAGCAGGACCTTCCAGGGGCCGCCGTTGTCGCGCCCCCACACGCTGATGTACCAGCCGAAGGCGGAGGGCTCCGTGCCCTTCTCGTTCTTGTTCAGCTTGAAGGTCCAGGGGCCGGTGGTGTAGCCCAGGTCACCGGCGGAGGAGACCTCGGCCTTGGTGGGGGCCCAGGCGAGGAGCGTGTCGAACTCCAGCTGGGTCTTGAAGTAGGCCACACCATTGACGGGCCGGGGGATGTAGTAGAGGCCGTCCTGGTGGTAGTTGGCCAGGAAGGCCGCCCGGGTGCCGTCCTGCGCGGCCTTGGCCGCGAAGGCGTACTCGGTGGTCACGAGGCCGGCCGCCGGGGGGCTGAGCGGCTGCTGAGGTTCGGCCGCCACGGCGGCCAGGGCGAGGGTGAGGGGCAGGGCGAACATCAAGGTCTCCGCATAAGTTCCTGGAGGGATGATAACTCCAAGGCACTATGCTGTTCATCGCAACTTTCCCGGGGTGTCCCATGGCCTCCCTCCGCCTCACCATCAACGGCCGGACCCAGGTGGTCCAGGCCGGGCCGGACACCCCGCTGCTCTGGGTGCTCCGGGACCGGCTGCGCCTCACGGGCACCAAGTTCGGCTGCGGCGTGGGCGTCTGCGGGGCCTGCACGGTCCTCCAGGACGGCAAGCCCGTGCGCAGCTGCCAGGTCACCGCGGCGGCGGCCCAGGGCAAGGCCATCGTCACGGTGGAGGGGCTGGCCTCTGAGCACGCGCACCTGCAGCAGGCCTGGCTGGAGGAGGACGTGGCCCAGTGCGGCTATTGTCAGCCCGCCATGCTCATCACCGCCGCCGGCCTGCTCCGGGAACACCCGGCGCCCACGGATCAGGAAATCGATAAAGCCTTTGAAGGCGTCATTTGCCGCTGCGGTACCTATGGCAGGATCCGGAAGGCCGTTCATCGCGCGGCCAAGGGAGGGAAATGACCATGGCCACCACGCGCCGGGACTTCCTGAAAGTGGCATCGGTCACAGGTCTGGCCCTGGGCCTCCGCCTGGACGCCGGGGAGGGCGCCCCGGCCGCCCTCGCGCCCAACGCCTGGATCCGGGTGGGCCGGGATGGCCGGGTGCGCGTCACCGTCGGCAAATCCGAAATGGGGCAGGGGGTGCGCACCGCCCTCCCCATGATCGTCGCCGACGAGCTGGGGGTGGACTGGGAGCGGGTGGACCTGGCCCAGGCCGAGCCCGGCCCGGACTTCCGGCACCTGGGCACCGGGGGGAGCATGAGCATCCAGGCCTCGTGGATGCCCCTGCGCCGGGCCGCCGCGGCGGCCCGGGAGATGCTCGTCCAAGCTGCCGCCCAGGCCTGGGGGGTGGCGCCAGCCACCTGCCGGGTGGAGCGGGGCGAGGTCCTGCATCCGCCCACCGGCCGGCGGACCGGATTCGGCCGCCTCGTCCAGGCCGCGGCGCGGCTGCCGGTGCCCCGGGAGCCCCGCCTGGCGGAGACCCGCACCCTCATCGGCCGTCCCACCCGCCGCGTCGATGGCCCGCGCATCGTGGACGGCCGCGCCGTCTATGGCCTGGACGTGGCCCTGCCCGGCATGCGCCACGCGGCCGTGGCCCGCTGCCCGGTGCCGGGCGGCAAGGCGCTGCGCTGGGACGAGGCCGCGGTCCGCGCCCTGCCCGGGGTCCAGGCCGTGATCCCCATCGATTCCGGCGTGGCCGTGGTGGCCGACGGCACCCACGCGGCCCTGGCGGCCGCCGCCGCCCTGCGGGCCACCTGGGATCCGGGGCCCCATGCCGGCTTCTCCTCCGAGGCCTTCCGGGCCGTCCTGGCGGACCGGGTGGCCCGTCCGGGCGTCCCCGCGCGGCGCGCGGGGGACGCCGACGCCGCCCTGGCCCGGGCCGCCCGCCGGCTCACGGCCGAGTACGAATTCCCCTGGCAGGCCCACGCCACCCTGGAGCCCCCGAACTGCGTGGCCCACGTGAAGGCCGGCGGCTGCGACCTCTGGACCGGGACCCAGTCCCCCAACGAGGTGCAGGCCCGGGCGGCCAAGCTGCTCGGCGTGGATCCCGCCCGGGTGCGGGTGCGGGTGCCCCTGCTGGGGGGCGGCTTCGGCCGCCGCCTGAGCTCCGAGTTCGCCCTCGAGGCCGTGCAGGTCTCCCGCGCCGCCGGAGGCCCCATCCAGCTGGTGTGGAGCCGGGAGGACGATCTCCGCCACGACCGGTTCCATCCCATGAGCCTCCACCGCCTGGAGGCCGCCCTGGACGGCGGAGGGCTCCAGGCCTGGGCCCACCGCATCGCCGCCCCCAGCATCCTCCTGTCCTGGATGGAGGGGCGGCGCGGCGACGGCCTCGTGTCCGCCGAGACGAACGGCGCCGCCGACCTCCCCTACCGCATCCCCCACATCCGCGTCGACTACGCCGAGGCCCCCTGCCACCTGCCCCTGGGCTGGTGGCGGGCCATCGAGGCCATGCCCAACGTCTTCGCCCGGGAGTGCTTCCTGGACGAGTGCGCGGCGGCCCTCGGCCGGGATCCCCTCGCCCTCCGCCGCGAACTGCTGGCCGGGGCGGAGACCCGCGACGTCGGCGGGGAGCGGGTGGACCTGGGGCGCCTGCGCGGCGTCCTGGACCTGGCGGCGGCCCGCGCCGGCTGGGCCTCCCCCCCGCCCCCGGGGCGCGCGCGGGGCCTGGCCTGCTCCGCCTACGACGCCCACACGTACTGCGCCCTGGTGGCCGAGGTGGCCACCGACGGCGCGGGCTGGAAGGTCGCGCGGATCGTGGCCGCCGTGGACTGCGGCATCGTGGTGAACCCCCTGGGCCTGGCCGGCAACGTGGAGAGCGGCGTCCTCTGGGGCCTGTCGGCCCTGCGCACGGCCATCACCTTCAAGGCGGGCCAGGTGGAGCAGACCTCCCTCAGCGATCTGCCCATCGCCCAGATGGCGGACGCCCCGGCCATCGAGGTGCACCTGGTGCCCAGCCAGGCGCCGCCCACGGGCATCGGCGAGCCGCCTGTGCCCCTGGTCATCCCGGCCGTCCTCAACGCCGTCCACGCGCTGACCGGAACCCGGATCCGCCGGCTGCCCCTGTCATGATGCCGGCCATCATCCTCGCCGCCGGGGCCTCCCGGCGCCTGGGCGCCCCCAAGCAGCTCGCCCGGTGGCAGGGGGAGACCCTGCTCCGGCGTGCCGTCCGGGCGGCGGCGGCCTGCGCGCCGATCCTGGTGGTCACGGGCCACCGGGCCGACCTCATGGCCCAGGAGCTGGCGGGCCTCCCGGTCCAGCTCGTGCCCAACCCCGCCTGGGAGGAGGGCATGGCCGCCTCCCTCCGGGCGGGGGTCGCGGCCCTGCCGCCGGGCGCGCCCGGGGCCCTCTTCCTGGTGTGTGACCAGCCCGCCGTGGACGCGGCCCTCGTCGACCGCCTCCTGGCCGCCTGGCACGGCGCGCCCGTGGCCTGCGCCTACGGCGGCACCCGCGGGGTGCCGGCCCTCCTCCCCGCCCGGGACTTCCCCGCGGTGCTCGCCCTGCGGGGCGACCGGGGCGCCCGCGCCCTCCTGGCCGCGCCGGACGTGGTGGAGGTGCCCTTCCCCGAGGGGACCTGGGACGTGGACCGGCCGGAGGACCTCCCCGGGGGCCCTTTCCCGACCCCCGCGATCGACCCCGATCGCTGACAGGGATCCCTCCGCAGTCCGCACGAATGGCTTCGGCGGTCGCTGTCCAGATCCTAGGGTGTGTTCGTAATCTAGGATAGTAATGGCTAATACCCATCCGTGCCGGAGCATGGAGGAGCTGGAATCGTGAGTCTGTGCTGCAGTGCCTGATGGCGCCGCGCATTCGCAGCATCCTATTGGAACGCGGAGGCGCGGAGGATCTCGCTGAGGCTCGCGGAGAAAGGATCAAGCCCACAAGCCCCCTCCACTCGATATCCAGGAAAACCTCCCGCTTCACCTTATGGCCGGCCAGTCTCAGGGAGTGCGCCAGACAGACCTTGTAGGGATCTTCCAGGAGTCCGTGCCCCAGAGCCTTCTGGATCTCGATGGCCTCCCCGATGATGGCCTGGGTGATCTCCTTGTGCGGATGATCCTCCCCGTCGACCTCTCCCCAATGCCTTCCCATCACGCCTCCCGTTGGGACGTGTCATTGGGAGGTGGCAGGTTCCAGGAGCGCTTTCCTCCGCGACCCTCTGCGAGATCCTCCGCGCCTCCGCGTTTCATAGGATCAATGAGGATCCGGAACGCTTGTCACCCTCCGCTCATAGCCTCAGCCAGATCACGATGCAGGCCAAAGCCACCTGGGCTGAGAAACTTCGCGCCGTTTTGTCGAACCTGGTGGCCAGCGCCCTGAACTGTTTGAGCTTGGCGAACCCATGCTCGATGGCATGGCGGGCCTTGTATAGGTGTGAGTCCCAGGCCGCCGGATTCTTGCGCCGGGGATGAGGTGGGATGACGGCTGTCGCACCCATGGCCTCGATCGCCTTCCTTACCGGGTTCCCATCGTAGGCCCGATCTCCGGACACGTACTCTGCCTGCCAACCGCACAGCAATCCTTCAGCAGACCGGCTTTCATGGGCTTGCCCCGGAGTGACCAGGAAATCCAAAGGATTACCGTGGGCATCGCAGATCAAATGGATCTTGGTCGAGCATCCACCCCGAGATCGTCCGAGCGCCTGGTTCCAGAGCCCCCCCTTTTGCCTGCTGAAGGTTGATGAGCGCGAAGGATGGTGCCATCCGGCATGACCCACTCCAGGTCGGCTTCCTTGCGCAGGAACTCCAGGATCCTTTGCCACACGCCGCGCTTGGTCCAGGCCTCAAATCGCGTGTACACGCTTGTCCAAGGTCCAAATTCCTCCGGCAGGTCCCTCCACGGCGCCCCAGTCCTGTGCCTCCACAGGATCGCCTCCACCATGGGACGGTTGGGGTGATGGGATCGCCCCATCCCTCCACGCTCTGGCGGAAGGAGCGGTTCAAGCTTTGCCCACATGGCATCGGTCAGGGAACTTCTCGGCATCGTTACCCCAGGAAAATTCGTGGTGTACGAGCCTTTACGTATGAGTACAAGTTAACTATTTATCTAATCTATAGATTCCGAACACAGCCTAGCCCTGCGTAACAGGGATGAACACCGATTGCCTGGATGAATGGGATGAAGCACCCCATCCCCGGCGAAAGACCAGGATTGGGTTGCCCCTTCCTGGAGCACCAAGGCCAAGGCGTCAGGCGTGATCACCTGCGCCGCCCTGAAGGGTCTGGACGGCACCGTACCCTGCACGCCGTTCCGCTCCGCATCGACCCGGCCTGCCTGGAAGCCTGGGGCAGCCCTTGGTTTTAACCGAGCATGCCCGCCCTTTCGCCGCGGGGCGAGGGGGGATAGGATGATCGTCTCATCCATGGCGAGGCCGGCATGCGCGTGCTCATCGTATACGCCCACGAGGAACCCCTGTCCTTCAACGGGGCCATGCGGGACCTCGCCGTGCGCGAGCTGGAGGCCCTGGGCCACGCGGTGACCGTCTCGGACCTCTACGCCATGGGGTGGAAGGCGGTGGCCGACGCCCAGGACTTCCTGGAGCGGCGGGACCGGCACGTCCTCAAGCGGCAGGCGGAGGAAGTGGCGGCCCTCGGCCTGGGGACCCTGGCCCACGACATCCTGGAGGAGCAGCGCAAGCTCCGGGAGGCCGACGTGGTGATCTTCCAGTTCCCCCTGTGGTGGTTCTCCCTGCCGGCGATCCTCAAGGGCTGGGTGGACCGGGTCATGACCATGGGCTTCGCCTACGGCGCGGGCATGCGCTACGCGACCGGCGGCCTCCGGGGGCGCCGGGCCCTGCTGGCCCTCACCACCGGCGGCGCCGAGGCCGCCTACGCGGGCGAGGGCGGCAACGGGTCGATGGACGCCGTCCTCTTCCCCATCCAGCACGGTATCCTGTCCTTCTGCGGGTTCCAGACGCTGCCGCCCTTCGTGGCCTGGGCCCCGGCCCACCAGACCCCCGAGGCGCGGGAGGCGGTCCTGGAGGCCTGGCGCGCGCGCCTGCGGGGCCTGGAAGCCGAGGGGTAGGTGTCCGGCACGGAAAAGGGGGCCTCGCGGCCCCCTTTCCGGATCCCGGGGAACCGGGCTACTGGACCTTGAGGTTGCGGGCCTCGAGGAGGTTGCCGACGGCCTGCTCCAGGGCGGTCACGGCCTTGGCGTAGTTGATCTGGGCCTGCAGCTCGGCGCTGCGGGCGTTGTCCAGGTTCGTCATGACCTGCAGGACGACGAAGTTGGTGGACATGCCGTTCTCGAACTTCTTCTGCTCGGCCTCGAGGTTCTTCTGCTGGTAGTAGCGGGTCTTCTCGGCGGCCTTCACGGCCTTCTCCATGGCCTCCACGTTGCGGAGGTTCTGGCGGACCTGGAGGATGATGCTCAGCTCCTGGTCCTTCAGGCTCAGTTCGCTGCTGCGCAGGCCGGCGCGGGCGGCGGACAGGTTGCCCTTGGCGGTGTTGTTCTGGATGGGCATCGCGAACTTGACGCCCACGGTGTAGCCGGGGTACTTGAAGCCGGTCAGGTCGGAGTTCACGGTGCCGTAGGAGCCGCGCACGTCGCTCTGGCCGTTGTAGGTGGCGTAGGCCGACAGGGAGGGCAGGAGCTTGTTCTCGTAGACCTTGGCGTTGATCTCCGCGTTCTCCTTGGCGATGCGGGCGGACTTGAGCTCGACGCGGCGGTCGAGGGCCATCTTCACGGCGCCGGCCTCGTCCAGCTGGATGTGGCCGAGGGTCGGGGCGTCCGTGGTCTCCAGGGAGGCGGGGCGCTCGGCGTTGGGGAAGAGGCTGCGGACCAGGGCGTCCTTGGCGTTGGCCAGGGCGGCCTCGGCGCTGATGATGTCCTGCTCGGCCTGGGCGACCTGGGCCTCGGCGCTGGTCACGTCGATGGGCGCCATGGTGCCCACCTGCATGCGGATGGTGTTCTCACGGAGCTGCTTCTGGGCGAGCTCGAGGCTGGTCTTCTTGCTGGCCAGGAACCGCTCCGCGTAGACCAGGTCCCAGTACTGGCTCTCGGTGGAGGCCACCAGGCTGATGATCGACTGCTGGAAGGTGTAGTCCGCGGCCTGCGCGCTCTTGCGGGCGATGATGAGCGGGGCCATCGTGATCTGGCGGCCGAAGCCCTGCAGCAGGGCCTGGCTGTAGGTGGCGCTCAGGGTGCCGCTCCAGGG
The DNA here is from genome assembly GCF_030295425.1 of Mesoterricola sediminis. Classification (NCBI taxonomy): domain Bacteria; kingdom Pseudomonadati; phylum Acidobacteriota; class Holophagae; order Holophagales; family Holophagaceae; genus Mesoterricola; species Mesoterricola sediminis. Next base: position 1,766,779 of record NZ_AP027081.1, read on the forward strand.
ATTGGTCGTGGTGTAGGGCGTGCCGTAGCTGGTCCCGTCGGTGCTGCTGTAGGCGGGGCCGTAGTTCACGCTGAAGTTGCCGCCCCACGTGAAGGCCTTCGCCAGGCCCACGTCGAAGGTGCGCTTCTTCGTGGTGCCGTCGGCGGGCGTCGTGGAGTTGCTGAAGTCCTGCTTGCCGATGGCGGCGTCGGCGGTGAGGCCCCAGTCGAAGGCGCCCAGGTTGGTCTGGATCCCGGAGACCGTGGATTCGCGGGCCTGGCGGGCGATGTCCACCTGCAGGTTGTTCTTGAGGGAGATCTGGATGGCCTCCTGGAGGCTGAGGCGCATGCCGGACGGAGCAGGGGTCTGGGCCGTCAGACCGCAGCAGACCAGGAACAGGGGGACCAGGGAGGCTCGAACCATCACCACTCCTTAGGATGTCAATGCGGGAACCGGAAACACGGAATCAATGGGCATACGCCACGCGGGGCTCATGGGTTTAGCCGCGGGCACTCCGCCAGCATGAACGCCTCGCAAGACGATGGCAAGGGGAACCTCACCGGCGCGGCGGCGTCCAGGAAACAGACCCGGCCTCATGGCGCGGGGTTGAGGCTGGGCAGCAGCCTCTCCAGGCGCCGCACCGCCTCCCGGGAGCCCTCCCACATCATGAGGGCGCGCGCCTCGGCCGGGGAGCACCAGCGGTACTCGCTGTGCTCGTCCAGGGCGAGGCGGACCTCGCTGGCGGGATCCACCTCGACGTGGAAGCAGGTCTCCGTGTTGAAGCGGGGGGGGCCCGGGGGCAGGCCCAGGACGGCGGGGTCCATCCAGAAGCTGTGGGAGAAGTCGAGGGGGAGCAGGTTCCCGGAAAGGCCGGCCTCCTCCATGAGCTCCCGGCGCGCGGCCGCCTCGGGGGTCTCGCCCGGCTCGACCATGCCGGTGACGCTGGACCACCAGAGGCCGTGCCCCGGGGTCCGGAGCATCACGAGGACCTCGGGTCCGGAGGGGCCCCGGCGCCAGGTGAGGGCCGAGATGCTGGCGCTGTGGGCGGGCACGGGGAGCAGGTCCAGGCCCAGGCAGTCGCCCAGGTGGCGCTGGAGGCTGTCGGCGGCCTCGTCCCAGGTGGGGCAGGCGTCCCCCAGGAGGGACTTGAGGCTGCAGACGCCCTTGTCCGTGATGCCGCAGGGCGTGATCCACCGGAAGTGGGCCAGGTCGGGGGCCACGTTGAAGGCGATGCCGTGGGTGGTGATCCAGCGGTTGAGGTGGATGCCGAGGGCGCCCAGCTTCTCGAGCCCGCGGGGGGTGTCCACCCAGACCCCGGGGAAGCCCGGGAGGCGGTCCGCGGTCACGCCGAAGTCGGCGGCGCAGCGGATCATGGCCTCCTCGAGCCCCCGCACGAGCCGGCCCACGTCCTCGCGGCCGCCCTTGAGGTTGCACACGGGGTAGACGACGATCTGGCCGGGGCCGTGGTAGGTGACCTGGCCGCCGCGGTCCGTCTCGAAGACCTCCACGCCCCGCGACTCCAGGAAGGCGTCCGTCACGTGGATGTCGGAGCGGGTGGCGTTCCGGCCCAGGGTGAAGACCGGGTTGTGCTCGAGCACCAGGACCTGGTCAGGGCTGGAGCCGTCCTTCACGTACTCCGCCATGCCCTTCTGCATGCGGAGGCCTGCGGCGTAGAGAACGTGGCCCAGCCTCCGCAGCTGGGCGGGCCGGGACTGGGTGAAGCCGATGTCCGTCATCCTTTGAGCCTACCATCAGGCGGGCATGAGGTCGTCGTCCGCCAGGGCTTTCGCTGTCTGGGCGGCCCGGAACGCCAGGAGGCGCTCCCGCAGGGCCGGATCGCCGAGGGCCAGGATGGCCGCGGCCAGGAGGGCGGCGTTGACGGCCCCGGCCTTGCCGATGGCCAGGGTGCCGACCGGGATGCCCGAGGGCATCTGGACGGTGGACAGGAGGGAATCCAGCCCATCAAGCGACCAGGCTTTCATGGGCACCCCCAGGACGGGCAGGTGGGTCTTCCCCGCGCAGAACCCCGCCAGGTGGGCCGCGCCGCCGGCCGCGGCGATGATCACCTTCAGGCCGCGGGCCTCGGCCGTCTCGCAGAACTGGACGACCTTGTCCGGGGTCCGGTGGGCCGAGGCGACGTGGGCCTCGCAGGGGATGCCCAGGGCCTCCAGGGTGCGGGCGGTCTCCTGCATCGTGCCCCAGTCGGACTTGGATCCCATCAGGATTCCGACGAGGGGTGATTCCTTTTTCATGTCCGCGCTCCGGGTTTTCAAAGTCCACTATCATGGTGCCATGGAATCCATGGGCGCCTCCCGGGGGAATGTTCCCCTGCGCACGATCCTCGTCGTCGACGACGACGCGGTGGTGCGGCGCTACCTGGAGGCCCAACTGGCCGGCATGGGCTGCCGCCTGGTCTTCGCGGCGGACGGGGCGGAGGCCCTGGCCCGGGTCGCCGAGGACCGGCCGGACCTGGTCCTGCTGGACATCCTGATGCCCGGCCTGGACGGGTTCGAGGTCTGCCGGCGCCTCAAGGACGCGCCGGCCACCCGGGACATCCCGGTGATCCACCTCACCGCCCTGGGCCAGGAGGCCAAGGACCGCAGCTTCGAGGCGGGGGCGGACGACTTCCTGAACAAGCCCGTGAACATCGTGGAGCTGCGCAGCCGCCTCCGGAGCCACCTGCTCATCCAGAGCCTCCAGGAGGAACTCCGGGCGGCGCAGGGCCTGCACCCGGGCTGGCGCTGGGAACCCCAGCCCCGGGCCCGGCTCCTCGTCGCCGGCTCCGCCGTGGACCTGCGGGAGTGGGTGGTGGACGAGTTGCGGGCCCAGGGCCATGACGTGCTGTGGGCGCCGGACCTGCGGGGCTGCCTGGAGCTCCTCGCCCAGGGCCTCCCCGACCTCCTGGTGCTGGATCACCAGCTGGACGACGGGGCCGCCGGCGCCTTCCTGGGCCACCTCCGCACCTTTGTGAAGAGCCGGGACTTGCCCGTGCTCCTGCTCTGCACCCGGGAGGCCATGGACCGCAAGCAGGTGGCCCCGGAGGCGGGCCCCGTGGACTACCTGGTGGTGCCCGCCCCCGGCGCCGAACTGCGCATCCGCGCCGAGGTGCTCCTCCGCGAGGGGCGGCTCCTCCAGGGCCGCAGCGCCGACCGCATCGGGGCGGGGCGGGACCTCCTGGCGGACCCCGCCACGGGCGCCTACTCCGAGGCCTTCCTGGAGGCCCACCTGGGCCTGGCCCAGGCCCGGCCCGGCGCGGCCGGCGCCACGCTGGCCCTGCTGGGCGCCGGCTCTTACCAGCGAGTGACCGGATGGCTGGAGGCGAAGGCCCTGGTCCTGCGCGCGGCCCGCACCCTGAACGGCGTCCTGCACGCCGGCGAGGCCCTCTGCCGGGTCGCGGACCGGACCTTCGTGCTGCTCCTGCCGGGCACGGACGCCCCAGGCCTGGAGGCCCGCATCCAGGAGGCCCGGCGGGCCGGCTTCGATGGGGTCCTGGCGGGCCTGACCGTCGCGCCCGGGGTCTCGCCGGGGATGACGCTCCGGACCCTGGCCCAGCGGCTGCGCGAGGCCGCCGCCGGCCCGGAGGCCCCCTGAACGTCCTCGTCGCCGGGGGCGGCGCCGCGGGTCTGATCGCCGCCTGGCGCGCGGCGGGCCTGGGCCATGCGGTCACGCTCCTGGAGGCGAACCCCCGCCTGGGGATCAAGGTGCGCATCAGCGGCGGCGGCCGGTGCAACGTGACCCACGCCGGCGGCCCCGCCGAGGTGCTGGCCGCCTTTCCCAAGGCCCAGGCCCGCTTCCTGCGGCCGGCCCTGCACGCCTTCCCCGGCACCCGGTTGCTGGAGCTTCTGGCCGCGGAGGGCATCCGCACCGAGGCCCGGGAGAACGGACGGGTCTTTCCCGTGGACGGGCCGGGTTCGGCCCACCGGGTGGCGGACGCCCTGGAGCGGCTGGCCCGCGCGGCGGGGGTCCGGATCCGCACCGGCTGCCGGGTCCAGGGCCTGGACGGGACGCCGCCGCGGCTGCGCGCCCTGGTGCTGGAGGGCGGGGCGCGCCTGGTCGCCGATGTTTTCATCCTGGCCACGGGCGGGGCCAGCTACCCCCAGACCGGCACCCGGGGCGAGATGGCCGGCCTCCTGGCGGGCCTCGGCGTGCCCGTCGCCCCCTGGGCGCCGGCCCTGGCGCCCATCCCCCTGCGCGAACCCCGGCCCGCCTGGGAAGGGGTGGCCCTGCGCGGAGGGGTGCTCAGCCTGCGTCCGGCGGCGGGGCAGCGGCCCCTGGCCCGGTTCACCGGGGACCTCCTCTTCACCCGCACCGGGGTCTCCGGACCCGCCGCCCTGGAACTGAGCCGGGAGACGGAGGCCGCCCGCAGGGCGGGCGGAGCCTGGCTGGACGTCGCGCTGACGGCGTCCTCCGCGGAGGCCGTGGAGGCCGAGCTCCTGGGGCTCCAGACGGCCAACCCCCATCTGGGCGTGCGCACCTGGCTGGGGCGCCACCTGCCCGAGCGGCTCGCCGACCCGGCCCTGGCCGGCCTACCGGCGGACCAGCGCCTCAAGGACCTGCCCCGGGCCGGGCGGCGGGCCCTGGCGGGTCTGGTGACGGCCTTCCCCCTGGGCGCGCCCGGCCCCGTGGACCTGGCCAAGGGGGAGGTGGCGGCCGGGGGCGTGCGCCTCGCCGCGGTGGATCCCGCCACCCTGGCCGTGCGTGGGTGGGAGAACCTGCGGGTATGCGGGGAGCTGCTGGACATCGACGGCCCCGTGGGGGGCTACAACCTCCAGGCGGCCTTCAGCACCGGCTTCCTGGCGGGGAGCCTCAGCCCTGGTTCTTCTTGAACTGGGCGATGATGTCGTCGACGCTTTCCTTCTTGTCGTCGGCCTCCAGGGTCGTCTCGAAGATGCGCTCCTGGGTGGCGGTGCTGCGGCGCTCGAAGATGCCCTCGGGGGAGACCTGGCCCTCGAAGCCCTGGATGTTGAAGATCGCGAGCAGGCGGCCGAGGCCCTCCTTGAACTGCTTGAGGAGCAGGACGACCTTCTCGACCTTCTGGCGGGTGATGTCCTGGAATTGAAGGGTGTTCAGGATCTCGAAGGCCTCGTCGGAAATGGTGGCGAGGGGCTGGAGGCAGGCGTCCAGGTCCCCGGCGGGCGGCGGGGTCTTCATCTGGTGCTCGAAGACGAACTCCAGGATCTCCTGGGCCAGCTGGGCCGGATCGGCGCCCTGGGAGGCCTTCTGCATGAAGCCGTCCATCTGGGCGTGGAAGGCGGCCTGGGAGGCCTGGACGGCCTGGAGGACCTTCACGGACGCCTTGATGGTGGCCTGGGCCTCGTCGCTGGCGGCCATGAGCACGTCGAGGCGGTTCATGACGGTCTGGGTGGCCCGCTCCGTGTCGGCGGTGATGGCGTCGAGCTGGGCGGCGAGTTCGGGCACCTGGGTGCTCTGGTGCTTCACCGAGCTGTCCAGCTGCTGGAGGTTGAGCAGGGTGGAATTGATGCTCTGCACCAGGGCCCCGAGCTCGCCCTTGGCCTGGATGTCGATCTGCTGGAAGATCTTGCCGTTGGCCATGTCCTCCGCGGCCTTGGCCAGGCGCTGGAGCTCGGTCTGGCTCTCCAGGCGGATCTCGCTCCGGATGGTCTGGACCAGGTCGAGGAGGGTGTTGAGGCGGGTGTCCAGGGCCTCGTTGCGGGCGCGGAATTCCTTCAGCAGCCCTTCGGGCTGGATGTCCTCCGCCGGCTCGACGATGGGCTCGGCAGGGGGCTCGGGGGCGGGTTCGGGGGCGGGTTCGGGGGCGTTGAGAGCTTCCTGGTTGTCCATGGGAGGGTCCCTCGGGTGGCCGGTTTCAGGGGGCGGGCCGGACCGTTACGTCCATTCGTTCGGGCAGACCCCACAATTGCATAAGTTCTTTTGGAATGCCAATGCTGCGATCGTCCATGTCCCGGACGAAGCGCACCTGCTCCACCGCCGGCCCCTCGGGCCAGAGGATGCGGACCCGGGCGATGGCGCCGTAGGGCCCCAGGGTCTTCCACCGGGCCTCGTGGGAGGCGGCCAGTTCCACATGATCGGACCTGCGGAAGATGCCGCCCTTGAGGGCCGTCGCCCGCAGGGCCGCGTCGGGCTCGAGGAGCTTGAGGCGTCCCGCCTGCTTGAGCTGGGCGCAGGCCTGGAGCACGCTCACCTCGCTCTGCTCGGAGACGGCGATGACCTCCTGGAAGGTGCGGTAGCCGTCCAGGAAGGGGAGGCAGCGCCGGTCCTCCTGGAAGATCCGCAGGCCCTCGGTGAGCCGGGGCTCCTGGAGGGTGGGCCAGGGCACGACGTTCAGGCTCGGGAAGATCGCCCGGAGGTGCCGGCGGGAATCCGAGGTGCGGGCCGCCTCCATGAGCAGGTCGGGCACGCTGCGGTGGATGGTGTTCGGCGCCTTGAACTTGGTGCTCACGAACTCGAACTCGCCCCGGTCCCACTCCAGGATCTCGAAGGCGGCGGACTCGCCGCGGGCCTCGGGGGATTCGGCGTGGACGACGTCGCCGTTCAGCACGTAGAGGGTGCCCGTGGCCGCGCCCTGGGTGACCAGCAGCTTCCCGGTCTTGCGGTTGGCGCCGAGGAGCTGCACGACGTCCATCAGGGAAATGCTCTGCAGGCTGCCGCGGAGGGTGCTCATCGCGGGCCTCCCGGGCCTCCGGCGCGGCGCGGCGCGGTCACAGCCCGCCTTCGTTGACGGCCTCGACCATCTCCCGCACGGCCCTGTCCAGACCCACGAGGATGGCCCTGCCGATGATGGCGTGGCCGATGTTGAGCTCCTCGACCTCGGGGATCGCGGCCACGGGGCCCACGTTCTGGAGGCTGAGGCCGTGGCCGGCGAGGACCTTCAGGCCCAGCTTCGCGGCGAGGCGGCTGGCCTCCCGCAGGCGGGCCAGCTCGGGGGCGGGATCCGCGCCCGGCGTGATGTCGGCGTAGATGCCGGTGTTGAATTCGACGGCCTCGGCCTCGAGCTTGGCGGCCATCTTCACCTGCTCCTGGACGGGGTCGATGAAGAGGCTCACCCGGATCTCGGAGGCGTGGAGCTCCCGGATGATGGAGCGCAGGTGCGCGTGGAGGAAGAGGGCATCCAGGCCCCCCTGGGTGGTCAGCTCCTCCCGGGTCTCGGGGACGAGGGTGACCCACGCGGGCTTGATGGGGATGACGGCCTCCATGGCCTCGGCGGTGGCCGCGCACTCCACGTTGAGGGGCACCGCCAGCACCTCGCGGAGGATCCTCACGTCCCGCTCCTGGATGTGGCGCCGGTCGGCGCGCAGGTGCACGGTGATGCCGTGGGCGCCCGCGCTCTGCGCCAGCAGGGCCGCGGCGACAGGTTCGGGCTCGCGCCCGGCCCGCGCCTGGCGGATGGTCGCGACATGATCGATGTTGACACCAAGGCGTACGGCCACTTCCGACTCCGGGACAGGGGGTGGGACTTCCTAAAGCCTAGCAGAGTCCGCGATCCCCGCGAGGTCGGCCCGGGCGGCGGCCTCGAGGTCCGCGATGGCGGATTCCATGAGGGCCTGGGTGCGGGCTTCCACCATGAGGCGGAGCTTGGGCTCGGTGCCCGACCACCTTACGACGAGGCGCAGGTCCGCGCCGTGGGCCGCCTCCAGCGCGGCCATGGCCTCCTGGAGGGCCGGGCAGTCCTCCACGGGCCGGCGGTCCCGGGCGACGATGTTCACGAGGCGGAGGGGCCAGGGCTCGAACCGCCAGGACCAGCGGTCGGCGGCGGGGCGGCGGAGAAGGGCCCGCAGGACCGCCAGGGCCGTGGCGAGGCCGTCGCCGGAGGGGCCCACGTGCTTCTGGATCAGGTGCCCGGAGGCCTCCGCGGCCAGGTCCCAGCCGCGACGGCCGAGTTCCCGGAGCATGAACTTGTCGCCCACCGGGGTGCGCACGAAGGGGATGGACAGGCCCTGCAGGGCCGCCTCGAGGCCCGCGTTGGTCATCACGGTCCCGACGACGCCCTGGGGGGGGCGGCCCTGGGCGTGCAGGTCCCGGGCCAGGAGCCACAGCAGCTGGTCGCCGTCCACGACCTCGCCCTGGGCGTCGACCATGAGGCAGCGGTCCCCGTCGCCGTCGAAGGCGATCCCGAGGGCGGCGCCGGCGGCGCGCACCTCGGCGGCCAGGGCGTCCAGGTGGGTCGAGCCCACGCCGACGTTGATGCGCGCGCCGTCCTCGGGGACGCCGATCCAGCGCACGTCGCCGCCCAGGATCACCCGGGGGGCCCAGGGGGCCGTGGCGCCGTGGGCGCAGTCGACGACGACGCGGAACCCCTCGGGCAGTTCCAGGGGCTCCAGGTGGCGGATGTAGGCCAGGGGGAGGGCGGTCTCGAGGTGCAGGGGGATCTCGGCGGCCTGCATCGGGGGCAGGGCGTCGAAGGCCTCCTCCACGGCCTCCTCGTCCTCCTCCGAGAGCTTCTCGCCCTTGCCGTCGAAGCCCTTGATGCCGTTGTCCTCGGGGGGGTTGTGGCTGGCGGAGATCATCAGGCCCCAGGCCCGGTCCCGGGCGAGGGCGGCGTACGCCACCGCGGGCGTGGGCACGAGGCCGAGGACGCAGGCCCGGAGGGCGTCCCCCATGCCCGAGACGAAGGCCTCGGCCAGGGGCCGGGAGCTGAGCCGCGAATCCCAGCCCAGCACCATCTCCTCGATGCCCCGTTCCTGGGCCACCCGGGCCCACGCGGCGCCCCAGCGGGCCGCCTCGTCCAGGGTGAGGGGGCTCTCGTAGGCGAGACCACGGACACCGTCGGTTCCGAAATAGTTCAGGGGCATGGCAATCCTTGTCCAGGTCAGGCGACTTCCTTGGATTCTACAACTCAGGGAGCGGCGGTTCCAGGGCGAGGCGGTAGGCTACCTCGCGCAGGGCGATCCCGTCCATCCACGCGTTGCGGGGCTGCCCCCAGGGGCGCCAGCCGTTCACTTCATAAAACCTGCGGGCATGGCCGTTGCGCTCCAGGACCCACAGGGCGGCCTCCCGGAACCCGTCCGCCCGGAGGGCCTCCGTGGCCCGGTCGAGGAGGGCCTTGCCCAGGCCCTGGCCCCAGGCCTCGGGCAGCAGGTAGATGGCGTGGACCTCCCCCAGGCGCGCGGGGTCGACGCCGGGCTCCCGGCAGGGGCCCGCCACGGCGAAGCCCTGGACGGCGCCGCGGGCCTCCAGGACCCAGAACCGGTGGGCGGGAGGGGCGGAGGCCATGGCTTCCAGGAACGCGGCCTCGCGGCCCGGCTCGGAAAGGGCCTCCAGGATCGGGTTGGGGAGGATGCCGCGGTACGTGGCGCGCCACGAGGCCACCTGCACGTGGGCGAGGGCGGGGGCGTCCTCCGGCAGGGCCGGGCGGATGCGGGGCACGGTCACCGCGTGGGTGCGGAAGACCCGGTAGCCCAGGCCCTCGGCCTCGCGGTGGAGCCGCGCCGCCAGCGGATCCCGCTCCAGGACCGGCATGGCCGGGACCCCGGCCTTCCAGGACAGGAAGCGCTTGCGGGAGATGCCGATGCAGAAGCCCGCGGCGGGCCAGTCCAGGGCCTCCGGCAGCTGCGGGAGGGCGTTCCAGAGCGCCAGGTCCTCCAGGAAGGTGGTGCCGAAGCCGAAGCCCGGGTCCAGGAGGATCCGGTCCGGGGCCACGCCGGCCGCGAGGACCCGGTCCCGGACCTCGACCAGCTCGGCGATGGCCGCGGCGGCGTCCCGGTGCTCCCCGCCGCCGTAGGGGGGCATGACGAGCGCGTCCCCCTCCAGGCGGCTGCGCATGGCGATGAGGCCGCAGCCCCCGTTGACGGCCACGTGCAGGAGGGCCGGATCCCGGAAGCCCGTCACGTCGTTGATGACGGCCACGCCGGCCCGCAGGCCCCGGGCCGCCACCTCCGGATGGCGGGTGTCGAGGCTGACCGGGAGCTCCGGCAGGTGCGTCCGGAGCAGGGCCAGGACCGGCTCGAGGCGGGCCCACTCCTCGGCGGGGCCCACGGGCCGCGCCCCGGGGCGGGTGCTCTCCGCGCCCACGTCCAGCATGCGCGCGCCCTGGTCCGCCAGGCTCCGGGCCTGGGCCAGGGCGGCCCCGGGATCCTGGAAACGCCCCCCGTCGCTGAAGGAGTCGGGGGTCACGTTGAGGATCCCCATGGGAAAGGGGCCGGCCAGATCGATCCGGCCGGCCCCCGTCAGCCAGGTCCCCGGGGTCAAGCGGGGCTCAGGGCGGGCTTCAGGCCGCCCGGGTCAGGCGGGTTGTCCATGGGCTTGGACGATCCGGTGGCGGGCTTGGGGGGGAGGGCCTCCCCGTTCATGAGGCGCACCACGTCGCCGGCGTCCAGGGTCTCCCGGGCCAGCAGGGCCAGGGCCAGGTTCTCCAGGATCCCGCGCTTCTCGCGGATGATGGTCCTGGCCCGCTCGAAGTTGCGCATGACGATGGCGTGGACCTCGGCGTCGATGAGGCGCGCGGTCTCCTCGGAGAAGTCGCGCCGCTGGCTGAAGTCGCGGCCCAGGAAGATCTCGTGCTCGCCCTGGCCGAAGCTGAGGGGGCCCAGCTTCTCGCTCATGCCGTAGTCGCACACCATGCGGCGGGCGATCTGGGTGGCGCGCTCGATGTCGTTGGCCGCGCCGGTGGACAGGCGCTCGAAGAAGGTCTCCTCGGCGACCCGGCCGCCCATGAGGATGGCGATCTCGCCCTCCATGCGCTCCCGGGTGGAGGCGTAGCGGTCGCGCTCGGGCAGCTGCCAGGTGACGCCCAGGGCCCGCCCGCGGGGGATGATGGTGACCTTGTGGACGGGGTCCGCGCCGGGGATGGAGGCGGCGACGACCGCGTGGCCCGCCTCGTGGTAGGCGGTGTCCCGCTTGTCCTCGTCGCTCATGACCATGCTCTTGCGCTCGGTGCCCATGAACACCTTGTCCTTGGCCTGCTCGAAGTCGATCATTTCGACCCACTTCTTGTTGGTGCGGGCGGCGTAGAGGGCGGCCTCGTTGCAGAGGTTGGCCAGGTCGGCGCCGGCGAAGCCGGGGGTGCCGCGGGCGATCACCTCCAGGTCCACGTCGGGGCTGAGGGGGATCTTGTCGGCGGTGTGGACCTTGAGGATCTCGAAGCGGCCCTTGAGGTCGGGCCGGTCCACCACCACCCGCCGGTCGAAGCGGCCGGGGCGGAGGAGGGCGGGGTCGAGGACGTCCGGCCGGTTGGTGGCCGCGATGAGGATGACCCCCTCGTTGCCCTCGAAGCCGTCCATCTCGACCAGGAGCTGGTTCAGGGTCTGCTCGCGCTCGTCGTGGCCCCCGCCGAGCCCGGCGCCCCGGTGGCGGCCCACGGCGTCGATCTCATCGATGAAGATGATGCAGGGGGCGTTCTTCTTGCCCTGCTCGAAGAGGTCGCGCACGCGGCTCGCGCCGACGCCCACGAACATCTCGACGAAGTCGGAGCCCGAGATGGAGAAGAACTGGACCTTGGCCTCGCCGGAGATGGCGCGGGCCAGGAGGGTCTTGCCGGTCCCCGGAGGGCCCATGAGGAGGACGCCCTTGGGGATCTTGCCGCCCAGCTTCACGAACTTGGCGGGATCCTTCAGGAACTCGACGATCTCCTGCAGTTCCTCCTTGGCCTCGTCGCACCCGGCCACGTCGGCGAAGGTCACCCTGCGGGCCGAGGTGGACAGGCCGCGGGCCCGGGCCTTGCCGAAGGAGAGGGCCTTGTTGCCGCCCATCTGGGCCTGGCGCATGAAGACGAACCAGAGGACCACAAAGACGAGCAGGGGGCCCCAGAAGACGAGCATGTACATGAAGTTGTTCTCGCTCGGCTTGGCCGCCTTGAACTCGTCCAGCTGCCCCTCCTGCTTCCAGGCCAGGATCGCCTTGCCCAGGTCCTGCATGGGCGGCGCCACGGTCTTGAACTTGCTGATGGTCTCGCCCCGGGGGGTCTTGACCGGGTTCTTGTACGTGCCCTCGATGTCGACGCCGGTGAGGGTGACGCTGCTGTATTTGCCCTCCACCCCCTCGGCGTAGAACGTGGAGAAGGGGATCTCGTTCACGCGGCTGTTGGTGGGGATCTGCTTGAGCGCCAGCAGGACCAGGGCGATGATGCCGATCCAGACCAGCGCGCTCTTCATCATGGAATTCAAGGTGCCTCCAGGGGGGTAGCCCCGCCAGGCTACAGTCTAGCGCGTCCGGCCCGGCGGAACCTGCTCTTTGGATGCCGCTCGGCCGGCAGAAGTTCTCAGGGATGTTGCAGACGCCAGGACAGGGGGTCCGGCGGCGGCCCGGCCAGGGGCTCCAGCCGGAAGCCCCCCCAGGCCCCCGGCCGGCGGGACCGGCGCATGAGCCGGGGCCGGAGCCAAGCGGCCAGGGCGCGGAGCAGGTCCGCCTCCCGGGGCCAGTCCAGCTCCCGGAAGGCCGCCTCGAGGGCGAAGCGGAGGTCGGGTTCGGTCCAGACGGGGGCGAGGCGCACCTCCCCCCCCAGGGCGTCCCACCGGGTCCCCCGCCAGGCGGCCACCTGGCGGTCCCGGAAGGCGGCCAGTTCCGCCACCTGGAGGTGGGTCTCCCAGAGGTGGGCGTCCAGGGCGGGGGCCTCCGCCCGGAGGGGCCCCAGGAGGGCCCGCCAGCGGTTGCGGGGGGTGAAGGGCTCGGCGTTGCTGGCGTCCTCCGCCCATGCGAGGCCCCGCCGCCGCAGGTAGGCGCGCAGGTCCTCCCGGCGCGCCTCCACCAGGGGGCTCCAGCGGAGGCCTTGCCGGGCCGCGAGGGGGGTGAGGCAGCCCGAGCCGCCGCCCCGGGCGAGGCGGAGCAGCACGGTCTCGGTGTGGTCGTCCAGGGTGTGGCCCGTGGCGACGGCCGCGGCCCCCGAGGACGCGGCCTCGGCCCGGAGCCAGGACCAGCGGAGCTCCCGCGCCGCGGTCTCCAGCCCCTGGCCGGTGGCGGCCGCGTGGGCCCGCACGTCGAACCGGGCCTCGGCCAGGTCCAGGTCCGCGTTGCGGCAGACCCGGCGGACCAGGTCGGCCTCCGCGTCCGCCTCGGGCCGGAGCCCGTGGTGGGCGTGGGCCACGGCGAGCTCGAGGCCGAGGCTCTTCCGGACCGCCCACAGGAAGGCCAGGAGCGCCAGGGAATCGCCGCCTCCGGAGCAGGCCACCAGGACCCGGCAGTCCCGGATCCCGTCGTCCCGCCGGAGGACCTGGTCCAGCCAGCGCGCCTCGGCGCGATTCAAGCGAGCCGGCCCAGCAGGGCCGCGAGGGCGGGGGGCACGGGCCGTTCCGTCCAGAGGGCCTCCGCCCAGGGGACGCGGATCAGGGAGCCCCAGTGCATGGCCCGGCCCTCGACGCCGCGCCGGAAGGCGGGGTCGGAGATGCGCGTCGGAGGCTGGGCGGGGTCGGCCTGGAACTGGCTTCCGAAGGCGTCGAAGGCCGCCATCCGGCGGGCCCAGACGGCGGACACGTCCACCAGGAGGTCCGGGCGGCCAGGGTTCTCGCCGCCCACCCACGCCACGGCCTGGGGCCGCCAGGGCTCGCCGGGGATGGGCAGGTTCCGCAGGCCCGCATAATAGGCGGCTTCCCGGACGAGCCGGTGGGCCCGGCGGTGATCGGGGTGCCGGTCCTCGGGATCGGGGAGGACGACCACGGCGGGCCGGAGCTCCCGCAGCTGGACCGCGACCTGGGCGCGGCTGGCCTCGCTCTCGTCGAAGCGCGCGTCGGGCAGGTCCAGGATCCGGCGCGCCACCCCCAGGATCCGGGCCGCCTCCATGGCCTCGGCGTGGCGGGTGGCGGCGTCGCCGCGGGTGCCCATCTCGCCCCGGGTCAGGTCCAGGATGCCGGCCTCCAGGCCCCGGTCCGCGGCCAGGGCGAGGATCCCGCCCACATGGACCTCGGCGTCGTCGGGGTGGGCGCCCACCACCAGGAGATCGAGACCGCTCATGGTTCCTCCAGCAGCACGAGGGGGCTCCGCCCCTCCAGGGCCGACAGCATACGGTCCAGGAGGTCCTCCCGCCTCAGCCAGGGCAGGCCGGGCAGGACCCGCTCCTGGGGGTGGCCCAGGGGGAAGAGGTGCTGGCGCAGGTGCTCCGGATCCATGCCCAGGGTCTGGGCGGCGGCTTCGCGCGCGAGGCGCCGGTCCAGGCGAACGAGACGGGCGCGTGTGCGGTCCAGTTCCCGGGTGAAGCGCTCGGCCACCTGGGGGCTCCAGGCGGGGTCGGGCGCCAGGCCCAGCGCCTCGGTGGGGCGGGGGACCCCCTCCCGCCAGAAGGCCTCCCACCGGCCTTCCCGGAGGGGTTCCAGCAGGTAGGGCGGCAGGCGGAGCCCCCGGGGGAGCACATAGACGGAAGGGCGGGCGATGATGCGCGGGGGCCGGATGTCCGCCTTGTCCCAGCAGGGTTCGGTCAGTTGCCAGTAGGCGCGCTCCCCGGGGCCCAGGACCACGGCCTCCAGGCCCGGGATGAGCAGGCTCTGCATGAGGGGGCGCAGGGCCGCGCCGGGGCTCAGCCAGTGGCCGCGGTCGCAGGTCTCGCCGGCCTCCAGCCGCCTCCGGCGGCCGGTCCGGGGATCCAGGCAAAACCAGGCGGCCTGGGTGCGGGGGTCCAGGGGCAGGCTCCGGCCCTCGGCCAGGAGGCGTTCCGCCTGCTTGTACAGCAGGCGTTCCAGGCCCAGGGCCCGGATCCGGGCCAGCTCCTCCTGGATGGCGGGCCGGGCCTCGGCGCGGGTGGGGGAGAAGGGGCGGAGGCCGCGCCGCCAGAGGGGGGCGCCCAGGGCGCGCACATGGCCGGCGAGGGTGTCGTCCTCCGCGGCCGGCACCTCCCCCCAGAGGGCCTCGGCCTGGCGCTGGTGCTCGGACGTCCAGGCGAGCCAGCCGGTGGCGGTGCCCGGGGGGGCGGCGAAGGCGAAGCGGTGGCGGACGAGGCGGTTCCCGTCGAAGCCGACCGTCGTGGCGACCTCCAGCTGATCGTGGTCCTCGTCGGCCATCCAGTAGACCGCCTCGCCGCCGAGGCGGCGGGCTTCGGCGAGGGCAGCCAGGGCTTTGACGACGGACAAAGCCGGCGTCCAGCCGACGCCGATCTGCTGGCCGGTGGCCACCCGGGGACAGGTTGGCAATGTCATGGGAATAAGCCTACCTATAATCGGGCTATGAAAGGAATCTTCCTTGAACCCTGGATCCCGCCTGGCAGCCCGGATCCCTTCCGCCTGGCCTTGGAGGCCGCCGACGCGGCCGGCCTGGCCCGGTGCGATGCCTGGCCCCGGTTCGAGCGGGGGGGCGTGACCTTCGGCGGCCTGCCCCCCTTCCTCACCTGGCGGGTGCGCGCCGGCGACGCGACCCACCTCATCCTCGTGCAGGCGCGGGAGGTGGGCGCCCTGGTGCCCGGGGCCCGCCGGGACCCCCTCCCCGACCGCTGGCTGGAGGACCTGGACCTGGACGCCCTGGCCCGCCCCCTGGCGATCCACCCGGCCTTCCCTGGCGGGGCGTCCGTCCACGTGGTGCAGGTGCTGGCCCCGGGCCGGGCCCGGGTCCGGTCCCATGGGGACGCGCCGGGCCCCGCCATCGGGGCCGTGCTGGCCCGCCTCAGCGGGCTTCCGGATTGGGACGCAGGGCCAGCAGGAACTTGATCCCCTGGACCAGGGCGCCGAGGGCGCCCCCCAGGACCATCGAGGCCAGCATGAGGGCCAGCACCTGGTCGAAGACGATCCCGAGGGTCGGGCCTTCGGGAAGGCCCCGGCCGAGGCGGGCCAGCAGGTGGAACCGGGCCTCCCAGGGGGTTCCCGGGCCGGCGAGGACGGAGCCGGCGATGCCCGCGAGGGCGGCGCTGGACAGGGCGCCCCAGGCCAGGCGCAGGCGGGTCAGGTGCGGGCGGGCCAGGCAGAGGGCGGCCACGGAGAGGTTGGCCAGGGCCAGGGCCAGGATGGGCAGGAACCAGGGCCCGCGCAGGTCCGCCCACAGGGGCCCCGAGGGGGCGAGCGCGCCCAGGTGGGAGGACCCGGCCACGGGGATCCCGCTGCCCGCCTCCAGCCACCAGCCCACGAACAGGAGCCCGAAGACGATCTCGGCCACGGATTCGGCCCGGGACACGGGCTTCAGGTTCCCGGGGCGGCGAAGGGGCGGGAGCTTCAGGGGATCCCAGCCCGCCCCGGCCTCCCGGGCCGCCTGGGCCCGGCCCACGGCCCAGAAGACCAGGGTCACGCAGCCCAGGGCGGAGATCTCGGCCGACACGAAGGCCTGGAGGGCGGAGGCCACCCCGGACAGGGGATGGGCCGAGAGGAGGGCGGCGGGAATGGCGATCAGGCCGAAGACGGGGACGAGCACATAGAGGAGGACGACCCGGAGGACGAACCGGAAGAGCATGGTCTGGGCCGGGTCCAGCCAGGGGCGCTGGGGCAGGATCTGGCCGGCCACCTGGAGGGGGCTGCCCAGGCGCTTCAGGAGGTCCCCGGTCTCGGCCTCGGTGAGCGGCCGGCCCAGCCCGGCTTCCGCCGCCTCCCGCTGGCTCCTCAGGTCCTCGGCCAGTTCCGCCGCCAGGTCCCCCTG
This sequence comes from Mesoterricola sediminis, assembly GCF_030295425.1. Taxonomy (NCBI): domain Bacteria; kingdom Pseudomonadati; phylum Acidobacteriota; class Holophagae; order Holophagales; family Holophagaceae; genus Mesoterricola; species Mesoterricola sediminis. Next base: position 1,783,213 of record NZ_AP027081.1, read on the forward strand.
GTCCGCCGGCAACCAGAAGCGCACTTGCTGCAGGTAGCGTTCGATGAGGTCCATGGGGACTCCTTAAAGGATCTGGTCCAGGGAGCGGCCGATGCCGCGCCATTCGGCGGTGAGCTGGCCGAGCATGTCCTGGCCCTCCGGGGTGAGGCGGTAGTAGCGCTTGTTGCGCTTGTCCTCCTCCCGCCATTCGCTCTGGAGGAGCCCCTGGGCCTCCAGGCGCCGCAGGAGGGGGTAGAGGGTGCTTTCATCCATGGGCAGGCCGTGGTCTTCCAGGGCCTTGCGGAGGGTGTAGCCGTAGCGCTCCACCCGCAGTTCCGCCAGGACGGCGAGGATGAGGCTCCCCCGGCGGAGTTCCAGCCGCAGGTTCTCGAAGCGATCAGGGTTCATGGACGACCCCATGTGGCACATATCATGTGCTACATAGTGTGCGTCACACAGTATCATTGTCAAGGGCCGTTGAACCTCTCCTGCGCCGGGGTCAGGGCTTCCCGAGGACCTCCAGGGCCGCCAGGGCCAGGGTGAGGGCCCCGGTGCGGAGGGTCGGCTCCAGGGCCGGCACGAAGCGGGGAGAATGGAGGCTGGGCAGGGGGGTGCCGGCGGCCTGGGCGGCCTGGAGCCGGCCCGGATCGGCGGCCCCCAGGCGCAGCAGGACGGAGGGGATGCCCGCGGCGGTGCCGAAGGCGCCGAAGTCCTCGGAGACCATGTCGGGCTTGAGGCGGGCCACCTTGTCCGGGCCCAGCGCCCGGCCCAGGGCGGCGCCGAGGCGGTCGCAGAGGGCCGGGTCGTTCCAGACGGCCGGCAGGGTGTCGCCGTCCACCTCCACCAGGGGTTCCCGCGGGGCGCCGCTGGCGATGGCCTCGCCCCGGGCGATGCGGCGGATGGCGGCGATGAGGCCGGCCTGCACCTTGGGGTCGAAGCTGCGGAGGGTGATCTGGAGGCGGACCTCGTCGGGGATGATGTTGTGCTTGGTGCCGCCGTGGATGGAGCCCACGGTGAGCACGGCGGGCTCCCGGGGGTCCTTCTCCCGGGAGACGGCGGTCTGGAGGGCCAGGACGGTCCGGGCGGCGAGGACCACGGGGTCCACCGTCTGGTCCGGCTTGGCGCCGTGGCCGCCGCGGCCGTAGAGGGTGATGTTCACCGAATCCACCGACGCCATGGCCCACCCGGAGGCGTAGCCGACGCTCCCGGCGGGAAGGTCCGCGGTGACGTGGACGGCCACGGCGAAATCAGGGCGCGGGAACCGGGTGAGGAGGCCGTCCTTGAGCATGGCCTGGGCGCCCTCCCCGATCTCCTCGGCGGGCTGGGCGACCATGAGCACCGTGCCCCGCCACAGGTCCCGCCGGGCCGCGAGGGCGCGGGCCGCGCCGAGCCAGGACGCCATGTGGACGTCGTGGCCGCAGGCGTGCATGACGCCGGGGGCCTCGCTGGCCCAGGGCACCCCGGAGAGCTCCTGCACGGGCAGGGCGTCCAGTTCCGTGCGCAGGAGGACCGTGGGGCCCCCGCCGTTGCGGAGCACGCCCACGACGCCGCCCCCGGCCCGGCCCACCTGGAAGCCCGCGCCCGCCAGGAGTTCCGCCATGCGGGCGGCGGTGCGGGCCTCCTTGAAGCTGAGTTCCGGGTGGCGGTGGAGCTCCTGATAGAGGGCCTCCAGCTCCGGGTAGGCCTTCCCCACCTCGGCGCGCACCGCAGGGGCGGGCTGGGCGGCCGCGCAGGTCGCGAGGACGAGGCCGAAGAGGGCTTTCCGCATCAGGGGCTCCGGGGAGATGGCCCGATTGTAATCCCGGAAGGGGCCCGGAACCCGGGCGATCAGATCCGGCCGACCAGCTCGCAGAGGCGGGCGGCGTAGGCGACCTCGTTGTCGTGCCAGCCGAAGACCTTGACCATGCGGCCCTGGACGACCCGGGTGAGGTCCAGGTCCATGACGACGCTCTCCTCCCGGCCCGTGAAGTCGCGGCTCACGAGCCGGTCCTCGGCCACGGCCAGGATCCCGTGGAGCCGCTTGCGCGCGGCGTCCTGGAAGGCGGCGTTGACCTCCTCGGCCGTCACGTCCCGGTCCAGGACCGCCGTGATGTCCACCAGGTTCACGTTCAGGCAGGGCACGCGCAGGGCCCACCCGTCGAAGCCGGGGGTCAGGCCCGGCAGGGCCGCGCGAAGGGCGCCGAAGGCGCTGCTCGTGGTGGGGATGATGCTCATGAAGGCGGCCCGGGCGCGCCGGACGTCCTTGTGGGGCAGGTCCAGGAGCCGCTGGTCGTTGGTGGCCACGTGCACGGTGCTCATGCCGGCCTCCGCGATCCCGAAGGCCCGTTCCAGCACGTCCAGCATGGGGGCCGTGGCGTGGGCCGTGCAGCTGGCGTTGGAGATCACCCGGTGGCGCGCGGTGTCCAGCAGGTGGCCGTTGAAGGGGTGGATGACCGTGAGGTCCGCGTCCGGGCTGGGCGCGGAGATGACGACGTGCTCCACGCCCGCCTTCAGGTGGCGGGCGGCGCCGGCCCGGGCCGTGAACCGGCCGGAGGCCTCGACGACGACGCGGGCGCCGGCGGGGAAGGGGATGGCGGCGGGATCGGTCTCGTGGAAGAGGGGATACTCCCGGCCCTCCATGACCAGGTAGTCCTGGCCGTCCCGGCGGGTCCCCAGGACCGGGGGCCGGTCGTCCCCGTGGATGGAGTCGAAGCGCAGGAGGTGGACGACGGTGTCCAGGTCCGCGGGATCGTTCAGGGCGCAGAGGCGGTTGGGCCGCGCCAGGGCGAGGCGCCTCGCGGCGAGGCGGCCGATGCGTCCGAGTCCGTTGATGGCGATCATCGGGAGGCCTCCCCGCACAGGTCCAGGAGGCGCGCGGCGTAGGCGGCCTCGTTGTCGTACCACCCGAACACCTTCACGAAGCGGGGGGAGAGGATGCGGGTGAGGTAGGGGTCCAGGATGCAGCTCGCCCTGCGCCCGCGCAGGTCGACGCTGACCAGGGGCGCCTCCAGGATCTCGAGGAGGCCGGGCCGGGCCGCGGCGCGGAACGCCTCCAGGACCGCGTCGGGCGTGGCCTCCCGGGCGAGCCGCACGCCCAGGTCCACGATGCTGACGTCGGGCGTGGGGACCCGCACCGCCAGGACCTCGAGGCGGTCCCGGGTCCAGGGGCGGGCCTGGGCGAGGCACGCCGCGGCCTCCGTGGGGGCGGGGATCATGCTCATGGCGGCGGCCCGGGCCATGCGGGGATCGGCGTGGGGCAGGTCCAGGATGCGCTGGTCGTTGCCGTAGCTCTCCACGGCCGTGGCCATGGCCGCCTCGACGCCAAAGCGGTCGTGCAGGACGTCCAGCAGGAGGGCCAGGGCGTGGGCGGAGGCGCAGCCCGCGCCGGCCACCGGGGGTGGGGGCGCCGCCGGCGCGAGGCCGGGCAGGAGCCCGGGGCCATTGCCGGCCAGGGGCGCGGACACGAGCACCCGCCGGACGCTTCCCCCCAGGTGCCGGGAGGCGGCGGCCAGGGACGTGTGGCGGCCGGTGCACTCCAGCACCACCTCGGCGCCCGCGTTCCGGAAGGCGCCGGGTTCAGGGTCGGCCGTCAGCTTGATGGGCCTGCCGTCCAGCACCAGGGCGCCATCCCGGCCCTCGGCCTGGAAGGCCGCGGGGCCATGCACGCTGTCGTACCTCGCCAGGTGGGCCAGGACCCCGGGGTCGCCCAGGTCGTTGAGGGCGGCCACCTCGACGTCGGGACGCTCGAGCGCTTGTCTTAGGACCTGGCGTCCCACCCGGCCGAGCCCGTTGATCGCGATGCGCATGCCCTTCCTCCAAGCAAAGAGCCGGCAGGGTCACCTGCCGGCTCTTCCTCCGGTCCGGTCTTGTCCTACTTGGCCACGACGCGGGCCATCTCCAGCACCTTGCAGGAGTAGCCCCACTCGTTGTCGTACCAGGACACCAGCTTCACGAAGGTGGGGTCGAGGACGATGCTGGCCTCGGCGTCGAAGACGGAGGTGCAGCTTTCGCCGCGGAAGTCCGTGGAGACCACCTTCTCGTCGGTGTAGGCCAGGATGCCCTTCAGCGGGCCCTCGGCGGCGGCCTTCAGGGCGGCGCGGATCTCCTCCATGGAGGCGGGCTTCTCGAGCTCGCAGGTCAGGTCGACCACGGAGACGTCGGAGGTGGGCACGCGGAAGGCCATGCCGGTGAGCTTCTTGTTGAGGGCGGGGATCACCTTGCCCACGGCCTTGGCGGCGCCGGTGGAGCTGGGGATGATGTTCTCGAGGATGCCGCGGCCGCCGCGCCAGTCCTTCTTGGAGGGGCCGTCGACCGTCTTCTGGGTGGCGGTGGCGGCGTGCACGGTGGTCATGAGGCCGCGCTTGATGCCGAAGGCGTCGTTGACGACCTTGGCGAGGGGGGCGAGGCAGTTCGTGGTGCAGCTGGCGTTGGAGATGATCTCCTGGCCGGCGTAGCTCTCGTGGTTGACGCCGTAGACGAACATGGGGGTGTCGTCCTTGGACGGGGCGGAGAGGATCACCTTGCGGGCGCCGGCCTTCAGGTGGGCGCTGGCGGTCTCCTTGTCGAGGAAGAGCCCGGTGGACTCGATCACGACCTCGGCGCCGACCTCGTTCCACTTGAGGTTCGCGGGGTCCTTCTCGGCGGTGAGGCGGATCTTCCTGCCGTTCACCACGAGGGTGGTGCCCTCGACCTTCACCTCGCCGTTGAAGCGCCCGTGCACGGAATCGTACTTGAGCATGTAGGCGAGGTATTCGGGCTCGAGCAGGTCGTTGATCCCGACGATCTCCATGTCGGGGAAGTGCTCCACGGCGGCGCGGAATACCATCCGCCCGATGCGCCCGAATCCGTTGATCCCGATCTTTGTCATGCTGGCCTCCTGACCGCGTGTCGCGCTGCCCGGAAACCGGCCTGCGGCACGTGCCGCGGGTTCCCGCTCAGCAGTTGACAGCAGGATACCGCAACGGAGCCATCGGGTGTTCAAGCTTCTTGGAGAGGGTGTTCCGGTGCATGCCCAGGGCCCTGGCCGCCGCGCTCTGGTTCCCCCCGTGGGCCTCCAGCACCTTCTCGAGGTAGACGCGCTCCAGCTCCCGCTTGGCGATCTCGAGAGGGATCTCCATGCGCACGAGTTCGGCGATCAGTTCCTCCAGCATCTGGCGCATCGGTCCGACTCCAACGGGTAGCCCAAAAAATTAGCACCGGGAAAGCCGCGTGGACAGACGAATTTGCGGCGATCATGGGTTCCGGGCTGCGGAAAAACCTGTGGAATACTTGTGGAGAGCCAGGAGGTCGCCGTGCGCAAAACCAAGATTGTGATCACGATGGGACCCGCGCTCCTGGAAGGGGACCGGCTCGCCTCGGCCCTCGCCACGGCGGACGCGGTGCGCCTCAACGCGAGCCATGGCGACCTGGAGGGCCGCCTCGACGCCCTCAAGCGCGTCCGGGCGGTTTCGCTCCAGGTCGGCCGCCGCATCCCCGTCCTCCTGGACCTGCAGGGACCCAAGTGGCGGGTGGGCGCCTTCGACGGCATCCTCGACCTGGCCCAGGGCTCCGAGGGGGTCTTCGTTCCCCCCGGCGGCGAGGGCGGAGCGGGCGACGCCTGGACGGTGCCGCTGCCCCACCCCGAGCTCTTCGAGGGCGCGAGGGCCGGCCAGCGCTGGCTCCTGGACGACGGCAACCTGGAACTGGCCGTCACGGTGGCGGCGCCCGGCCGCGTCCGCGCGCGGGTCGTCACCGGCGGGCCCCTGAAGCCCCGCAAGGGCGTGCACCCCATCGGCCTCGACGTGGCCTTCGATCCCCTCACCCCCAAGGACCTGGTGGACATCCGCTGGGGCGTGGAGCACGGCGTCGACTTCTTCGCCCAGAGCTTCGTCCGGCGCCCCGAGGACGTGCGGGCCCTCCAGTCGCTCATCCGCAAGGCGGGCGGCATGCAGCCCGTCATCGCCAAGATCGAGCACCCCGCCGCCCTGGACCACCTGCCCGAGATCCTGGATGCCTCGTGGGGCGTCATGGTGGCCCGCGGGGACCTGGGCGTGGAGCTGGGCGTGGAATGCGTCCCGAACCTCCAGAAGCGGATCATCGCCTCGGCGCGCAAGGCCCTCAAGCCGGTCATCACCGCGACCCAGATGCTGGAGAGCATGATCGAGAACGCCCAGCCGACGCGGGCCGAGGCCTCCGACGTGGCCAACGCCATCTGGGACGGCACCGACGCCGTGATGCTGAGCGCGGAGAGCGCCGTCGGCGCCCATCCGGTGGCCGCCATCGAGTGGCTGGCCCGGATCGCCGAGGACGCCGACCAGCACTACCGGCCCCGCGTCGGCCGGGCCGAGGAGGCCGTGGGAGGCCGGGTCTCCCACCGCACCGACGTCGCGGTGGCCTTCGCGGCCTGCCGCACCGCCGCCGAGATCGGCGCGCGCTTCATCGTGGTCTTCACGGAAGGCGGGGGCGCCGCGCGGATGGTGTCCCGCCTCGCCGGGGACATCCCCGTGGTGGGCGTGACCATGGACCTGGGCAACGCGCGGCGCATGGGCGTCATGCGGGGGGTGCAGGCCCTGCTTGTGGGCCATTCCGACACCGCGGACGAGGCCCTGGCCGTCGTGGAGACGGCCCTGGCCGGGACCTTCGGGGCCGAGCCCGGCGACAAGGCCGTGTTCACGCTGGGGCTGCCCCTCTACAAGGAGGGCTCCACCAACACCCTGAAGGTCGTCGTGATCTGAGGGCCGCTCAGCGGGGGCGGGTCTCCAGGGCGTCCAGGAGGCGCAGGGCGCCGGCCTGGTCCAGGCCCGCGATCCGGAGCCACCGGCCCCCGCCGCAGTCCGCGTAGAGGAGGCCGTCCGCGAACCAGCCCTTTCGGCCGTTGGATCCCTGGAGGAGCCGGGCGCCCGCGGCGGGGCCGGGCCGGGGCGCGGCCGCGGCGGGGTGGCCGTCCAGGGTCAGGCTCCCGTCCTTCAAGGCCCACCGCGGGCCCTGGGCCCGGAGGGCCAGGCCGGGGGCGAAGACCGTGTCGCCCTGGATCCGGACCTCGTCCCCCCAGCCGGAGACGGGAAGCCAGGCGCCGTCCTGGAAGGCCGCCGAGGCGTTGTCCCAGCCCACGCTGCCGAGGTCGGCCAGGGCCGACGTGCCCAGGCGGAGGCGGAAGGCGGAGGCGGGGGCCATGTCGAAGGTGGGGTCGATGGGGACCCAGTCGCCGCCGACCTTCACCTCCGCCCAGAAGTGGAGGCCGAGGGTCCCCTCCATGGCGATCCAGCCCACGGCGCCGCGGGCGGGGACGCCCAGGGCCCGGAGGAGGGCGACGGCCAGCACGCCGTGCTCCGTGCAGTCGCCCCGGGGATGGCGGGCGACCTCCTGCGCGGAGGCGAAGCCCACGGAGTAGTCCTTGTCCTGGATCCAGTCGTACACGAAGGCGGAGACCCGCTGGGCCAGCTCCCAGCGCGTGGCGCCCGCGGGCGCCCCCAGGCGCCGGACCAGGGCGGCCACGGCGGGGTCGCGGAACTGGACGAGGGGCGTGGCCTCCAGGTAGGGCGCGTCCTCCGCGGAGGGGGCGCCCGTGACCGGGCGTTCCGCGCGGGCGGGTCCCGCGGGCTCCGGGGCCCTGCGGAGCCGCCAGCGTCCGGGCCCCAGGCGGGTCTGGAGGCCGCCTTCGGGCAGATCCGGGGGCGTGGCGCCGGACCAGGCGACGTCGACCGTGTCCAGCCAGGGGAGGAAGGGATGGGGGGGGACCCGCTTCAGGGTCCGCGCGAAGAACCCCTCCGCCGGGGCCCCGGCGGCGGGGGCCGGGAGGGAGGCCCGCTGGACCAGGAGCGGGATCCCGCCGAAGGTCCCGGACTGGCGCACCTCGGCCTCCCGGGGGCTGATCCACACCTCCACGTCCTGGGCCATGGGCCCGTCCTGGGCCTTCCCCCGGTAGCGGAGGGCGTCGGGGAAGCCGGGAAGGGGGTCGGGGCCCACGGGCTCCAGGTCGAGGGCCGTGGGCTGCTGGGTGGCGATGCTGTAGCCCTTGAGGTGCACGGGCCGCCGCTCCCGGGCCGCGGTCTTGAGGGCGTCGTCCTCGTCGCCGGGCCAGAGCACCGTCCCCTCGGGCAGATCCACCTCCCGGGGCGGCATGCCCTGGAAGGCGACCACCAGGCGGAGCGGCTTCGCCGGCGTCCACGTGGCCGTGCCCTTCAGGGGCTCCTGGGACAGGCGGAGCTCGAAGGTGAAGGAGAGGGCGCCGTCGTGCCGGCGCACCGCGCGGGTGGTCTGGTCCTGGGTGATGTCCACGCCCAGGCGCGAAATGCGGATCCAGTCCCGGACCTCGATGATCCGGCCCTCGGGGCCGCTCCAGGCCCGCTTGTCGGTGCCCCCGGCTTCCTCGCCGGCGATCCAGGAACGGTAGGCCCTGACGTCCTCCCGCGGCGCCTGGGCGGTCCAGGCGGGGACGAGCAGGGCGGTCAGGGCCAGGATGGGAAGGGGGCGGGGGACTGCGGCCATGGCGGGCTCCAGCCCCCACGATAACCTACCTGGGGGCGGGGCCCATGCCCATGCCGGGGCCCATGCCCGGGTGATGGCCGCGGCCCATGCCGCGACCGGCCATCATGCCCTCCATGACGCCGCGGAAGTGGGCGGCCTTCTCCCGCTGCTCGGGGGTGAGCAGGGCGCTGATCTCGTCCCGCTGGGCCCGGTGGTCCAGCATGGCCTCCATCTGCGCGTCGGAGGCGGCGCGGTGGAGCTTGCGCAGGTCCTCCACGGAGGCCGAACTGCCGCGGTAGGCGTCCATGAAGGCCTTGCGGGCGTCCATGGCGGCCTTCCGCCGGGCCTCGGCGCCCTCCTGGTGCTTCTGCCGGATGGCGGCGATCTTCGTCTTCTGGTCTTCGGTCAGGCCCACGGCCTTGGCGAAGCGCTCCTCCATGCGGGGCCGCATGGCGTGGGCCTGCGCGTCGGGGCGGGGCCGGGGGGCGTCCTGGGCCGCCAGGGGCAGGGCGGCGATCGCGAGGGCGGTTGCGAGGGCGGAGCTTCTCATGGCCTTCTCCTTCAAGAGGCGGAATCCTCATCCACCCAAGATGAGACTCCCCGCCTCCCCTCCGGGTTTAATGGAAGGGTGATCAGCACCCTCTCGGCCATCGTCCTGCGTCCGACCCCCTTCCAGGAGGGGGGACTCGTGGTCTCCTTCCTCACGGAGCACGGGGAGCGGCAGGTGGGGGTGGTGAAGGGGGCCCGGAAGCCCTCGGCGAAGTGGGTCAGCGCCTTCGAGCCCCTGGGCCTCGTGCGGGTGAGCTTCTTCGGGAAGGAGCACGCGGAGCTCAAGCGGGTGACCCGCTGCGAGCTGGTGCACTCGCCCATGACCCTGGGCCACCTGGAATCCAGCCTCGTCGCCGCCTGCCTCGCCGACGTCTTCGACCGGGTCGCCCGGGAGGGGGTGGAGGACGACCGCCTCTACCGGCTCCTTTCGGCCTGCGGACGCTGTCTGAAGGCGGATCCGGGCCGCGCCCTGGCCGTCCTGGCCTACGCCGAGCACTGGCTCCTCCACTGCATGGGCCTCCTGCCCCATCCCCGCCTCTGCGGACGGTGCGGCGGGGGCGAGGCGCCCCTGGTCCTCTTCAGCGACGAGCACGGCTGGTGCTGCGCCGCCTGCACCCCCACCGACCCCCGCGAGGCCCTGCCGCCCGGGACCCGCGAGCACCTCCGGGCCCTGCGGACCCTGCCCGCCGCGGAAAGCCCCGACCCCGGCGGCAGCGACGCCGCGCGGGCCGTGACCCACCTCCTCCGGGACCGCCTGCGCCGGGAGCTGGGGAACCTGCGGAGCTACGAGGTGCTGGAAAAGCTCGTGGTCTAGGAATACTGGGTCGCCCGGTCCCGTTTCGCTTGGGAGCCTGGATGTGATCTCAGGACCGTTTTCCTCATCCCATTCATCCTGGCAATCCGATTCATCCCTGTCCTCGCAGGGCTGAAGCCGCAATGGGTCGCTGCATGCAGGTCATGGACGCGCCGGCCCAATGCTTCGTTGGCCCTGTGAGAACAGGGATGAACCGGATTGCCAGGATGAATGGGATTCCGCCGCGGATTGGCACCCTTGCCGCCGTGCCTGGGATGGACGTCGGAGCATGTCGGGCCGGGACGGGCGGGGGATCCCCAGCCGGTCACTCGGCCTTGGCCTCCGATGGGGTGAGCTTGAGCGTTTGGCTACCAATGACTGCGCGGCCCTCATACCCCGCAATCAGGGTGGTGATCTCGACTTCAGGGAAGCTGAAGCCCACGAGGGTGCTGTTGGTCAGTTTGTGCCTATCCTCCAGGACGTTCAGGAGCCCCTCGAAATCGTCAACGGAGGTGCTGTCGGCATCCTTGAGCGTGGTGGGTACCGGCCTGCCGATCACGTTCTTCGCATGCAGGCGAACGACTTGGACATCGGACTTGGTGAATTCATTTTTCTTCCAGGGCGTGGAGAGGGCGCCGGCCGAGACGAGGAGGATGGAATCCTTGGAATACGCCACCACCTTGGCGTCGCGCAGAAGGTAGGTTGTTCGCACTTGCAGGATGGACTCGACGACCTTCGAGGATCCGGCCACATCGAAGGTCTGATCCGGGACGACGACTTCCTTGTCGCTGTTCGCAAGGGTGGTGAACACGATTCGAGGAAAGACGTAGCCTTCCAGGCTGCCGGCATTCCATCCGCCCTCCTTTTTGACTTCCGCCAGCAGGTCGTCGTAGTCGCGCAGCTTTTTCGTGGCCGACGCGCCCAGGTAGAGATCCGATTGCTTCTGGTCCCCGATCACCAGGGGAAGAAGCACCGTCTTGATTCCAGTCTGGGTGGGGGTCGTCTGATTCTTGTCGGTGGTGTATCCGACGCTGGCCGCTTCGAGGGTCAGGAAATCCTTGGATCCCTTGACCACCTTGGCCTGGTCGAGGATGTAGGTCCTGTTCGGGGCCAGGAGGCCGCTGTCCTTGGCATCCCGGTCTTCGAAATCCTCGTGGGGCGAGGAACTGGCGCATGCCCTGGTCGGGGTGCGTTGCGGCACGTGCAAGGTGAGGAGACCACAGGTGAAGCCCGAGCCGGAAGGCGAAGGGACGTTGGCGGTGATGTCCATCCACCAGAAAAGATAGTTCTTGAGGCTATTGCCCCTCAATCGGGCGCTGGCCGTGGAGGAACGGATCATTTCCAGGACCGACTTGAAGTCCTTCACTTGGGCTGAACGGTTGTCCGTCGTATACACCTGGATGCCGTCCCGGATGGACGCGCCGGAGATGCTCAGGACCAGGGGGACGGTATACGGCTTGTCATTCCCGAAGGTGCATTTTTCAGCCTGGATGGTGACGTTATTTCCCCCGTCATCCTCCAGCACCCTGGCCATGTGGAAGGTGTAGACGCCCCGGCTCGGGAAAACGAGATCCTTCAGGTGCTCCGTCTTTCCCGTGGACGAGCTCGCCTGCTCCTTGGGAGCGGGCTGGGCCAGGGCAACCCCAGCCCAGGCGAAGGTGAGACATGCGGCCAGCAGGCCGCGTCCAGCGCATTTCATCCTTGAATCTCCTGAGGCACGGCCCCAGCACAATATAATATTTATAATTCGGCTGGCAACCGGCTCCCCATCCGGGCCTGGAGGAAGGCCGCGCAACCCTGGCGACCCGCCCGGGCGCGGCGCTCCACAAACCCGTGACAGGACGGGGGATCCGTGACGCATTCGTGGCATCCGGGGGCTGATCATCACCGCGCGGTAACTTTTCCCGGCCCGCCTTGACCAGCACGGGCGGGCGACCGATACCTTGGCAACACGATCTTTGCGGCAATCGGAAGCGGGCGCGGGCCAGGGGGTCCGCGCCCCGCGCCGTACCTGCCCGAGGATCCCCCGCTCCCAGGAGGTGCCATGCTCCGCCCCAGCCCCGGGCCCGCCGAAGGCCTGCCCCCCACCCTCACCCCCTGCGCCGTGGCCCTGGCGGCGCCCCGGCCCGACCGGGTCAAGAGCCTCCTGGTGGCCTGCGCCATCTATGCCGCCCTGGGCGGCTGCGTCCTCGGCACTGCCCGGAAGATCAGCCACCGGCCCACGGTCGCGGGCAGCGGCCCGGTCGTCTGGGAAATGCCCCTCGAGCCGGAGGCGCGGCCCCGGCCCGAACCGGTGCGCACGACGGCGGGCGGACCCCGCCCCGCGGGCTTCACGGCGGTCCTGCCCCGGGCCGACGAGAACGTCGTGCCCGACCGGGTGACGGCCCTCACGGACATGAAGGACCGCTCCCACGAGGTGGCGGGGGACCCCGCGGCCCCCGTGGGCCCTCCGGTGATCGGGCTCCCGCCGGGGCCCGCGGTCCCGGAGCAGCCGCGGCCGGACCCGCAGCCCTCCGCGCCGGTGGAGATCTCCGCCTCGGCGGTGTCCGTGCTCAGCCGGGTGGACCCGGTCTACCCGAGCCTGGCGCGCCTGGTGAAGGCGCAGGGCCCGGTGGAGATGCGGATCATCATCGACGCCCAGGGCGTCCCCACCGACGTCCGCGTCGTGTCGGGCCCCCACCCCCTGCTCACGGCCGAGGCGGTGCGGGTGGCGCGCCTCTGGCGCTTCCGCCCCGCCACTTTCTCCGGGCAGGCCGTGCCGGGGACTTTCCTCCTCACCGTGACGTTCCGCCTCGAGAGGTGAGGTACCCTGGGGTTTTGGAGCCGGCTTGATCTCGTTCTCGGACGTCAGCAAACAGTACGGACGGCAGGTCCTCTTCATCGACGCCTCCTTCCAGTTGAACCCCGGCGAGAAGGCCGGCCTGGTCGGGCCGAACGGGGCGGGCAAGTCCACCCTCTTCCGCATGATCATGGGGGAGGAATCCCCGGACGAGGGGACCGTGTCCGTCCCGAAGAAGCTCTCGGTCGGCTGCTTCCGCCAGGAGGTCGACGAGATGGGCGGCCGCTCCGTGCTGGAGGAGGCCATCGCCGGCAGCGGCCGGCTCGGGGACCTCCACCACGAGCTGGCCGGCCTGGAGCGGGCGATGGCCGACCCGGAGACGGAGGACCTGGAGGCCGTCATCGAGCGCTTCGGCCACGTGCAGGAGGAGTACCAGCACCTGGGGGGCTACGAGCTGGAGGCCCGGGCCCGGGCCTGCCTGGAAGGCCTGGGCTTCGCCCCGGACCAGGTCGACGGCGACGTGGGCGCCCTCTCCGGCGGCTGGAAGATGCGCGTGTCCATGGCCAAGGTCCTCCTGGGGCGCTTCGACGTGCTGCTCCTGGACGAGCCCACCAACCACCTGGACATCGAGTCCATCCTCTGGCTCGAGACCTACCTCAAGAACGTGCAGGCCACCCTCCTGATGACCTCCCACGACAAGGACTTCATGAACCGCCTGGTCACCAAGATCGTGGAGATCGATGGCGGGGACATCGTGACCTACTCCGGGAACTACGATTTCTACGTCCGGGAGCGGGAGCAGCGGGAGGCCAACCAGGAAGCGGCCTACGCCCGGCAGCAGGCCAAGCTCGCCAAGGAGCAGCGCTTCATCGAACGCTTCAGCGCCCACGCCGCCAAGGCCGCCCAGGTCCAGAGCCGGGTGAAGGCGCTGGAGAAGATCGAGCGGGTGGAGCCCCCCCGGCGGCGGCGCGTCGTGAAGTGGGACTTCCGGATCCCGGCCCGCAGCGGCGAGGACGTCGTCATGCTGGAGGGCGTGGGCAAGGCCTACGGCAGCCGGGTCCTGTACCGGGACTTCGATTTCCACGTCCGGCGCGGGGAGCGCTGGTGCGTGATGGGCCGCAACGGCGCGGGCAAGTCCACGCTCCTGAAGATGGTGGCGGGCGCCCTGGAGCCCGACGCAGGCACGGTCCGCCTCGGCGCCAGCCTCCGCCTGGGCTACTTCGCCCAGCAGTCGCTGGACCTCCTGGACCCCGACCTGACGGTCCTGGAGCAGATGATGAAGGACTTCCCCACCGAGGGCCTGGGGGTCCTGCGCAACCTCCTCGGGGCCTTCCAGTTCAGCGGGGACGACGTGGACAAGCGCGTCCGGAGCCTCTCCGGCGGCGAGAAATCCCGGCTCGTCATGGCCCGCATGCTGTTCAACCCGCCCAATTTCCTCGTGCTCGACGAGCCCACCAACCACCTGGACCTGGCCACCAAGGAGATGCTGGTGGAGGCCCTCCGGGGGTTCGAGGGCACCATGCTCTTCGTGTCCCACGACCGCACCTTCCTGCGGGGCCTGGCCAACCGGGTCCTGGAACTGGGCGGGGACGGCCACGACGGCCCCGTCCTCTACCCCGGGACCTACGCCGAATACGTGGAGGCCACCGGCCGCGAGGCCCCGGGCGTCCACGCCTGACCAGGAGGGTGGCGGAGGAAGCGTCCGGGTCCCTGGCGCGCGAACCTCCGGGACACGTGCGCTCCCTTGGCCGGGCTCCTAGCGACCCTCCTCGCGGGCGTCGATCACCTTCAGGCTCTCGATGCGGGTGCCCAGGTCCAGCTGGTCCAGGACGCGCAGGGCGGCGGCCAGGTCCTCCACCTCGCCCAGGCGGGTGTAGCGCCCGGTGAGGTGGGGGGTCGCGTTGGTGGTGATGAAGAACTGGCTCCCCCCGGTGTCCTTCCCGGAGAGGGCCATGCCGACGCTGCCGGGGCCGAAGGGCACCAGGCTGTCCTCGCAGCGGACGGTGTAGCCCGGCCCGCCGTCCATGGTGCCGGTGGGGCTGCCCATCTGGACGACGAAATCGGGGACCACCCGCGGCACGGGGAGGCCGTCGTAGAAGCCCTTGCGGGCCAGGAAGACCAGGTTGGCGACGTTGATGGGCGCCACGGTGGGGTCCAGGCGCAGGGTGACCCGGGCGCCCCCCTCGAAGGTCAGGGCCAGGCGCACCGGCCGCCCCAGGCTGGCCAGCCGGACCGCCTCGTCCCGGATGAGCTCCTCCGTGAAGGTGGGCTTGGGCGCCGCGGGCCAGGGCGTGGCGGGCGCCACCCGGGCGAGGAGGTTCCACGCGTCAAGGCGGGCGGTCCAGCATGGGTGGTCCAGGAAGCGCTTCAGGAGGGCGAGGCGCCGCTCCTCGGGCACCTTCCACCGCGCGAGGGCGGGCAGGAACACCTGGACGGCGTCGTAGTTGGCCAGGGTCCAGAGGCGCCGCACCAGCGGCTCCAGGTCGGCGGGGGGGGCGGGCATGTCGTCGATGGCGGCCGCGAGGCCGAGGGGGTCGTCCACGCCGAGCAGGAACTTGCCGTAGCGGTCGGCCTCGGCCGGCGCGTGCCGGCGGAGGACGCCCAGACAGGGCCCGCAGAGGGGGCCGGCGTAGGTGCGGAACGCCAGGTCCTTCACCTGGGCCAGGACCTCGGGCGCCACGGTGGGCAGCTTGGAAAGCCGCTCCAGCACCGCCAGCTTCACGAGGAGGAAGTCGGAGCCCAGGGCCTGGAGCTCCAGCGGGGCGAATTCGGCGCTGGCCTGGAGGGGCAGGCCCTCAATGAGCCGCTGGGCGGGGCCGGGGCTGAAGGGCCTGGCCAGGGCCCCCTTGAGGAGGGCGGTGTGGACCTGGGCCCGGGCCTCCCAGGGGCCGCGGTTCCAGGCGTCCAGGTACCAGAGGCTGTTGGGGTCCGGCATGCGGGGATCCCCCTTCTCCAGGCCGGCGAGGACCAGGCGGATCCGGGCGGCCTCCGCGCGCACGGGATCGGTCTTGCCGGCCTTGCGGAGGGCCTCCAGGAAGGCGGCGCAGCCGGGTCCGGGGACGCAGCCGTTGATGCGCGCGGCTGCGACCTGCCCCTCCAGGTGGAGGGCGGCGGGCCAGGTGGCGGCCTCGCCGGGCTCCAGGCGCTCCAGGGCCTCGAGGGCGTGCCTGGATTTCAGGCGGTTGAGGACATGCAGGGCGGTGAAGCGGTCCTCGGGGGTCCGGGCGGTCCTGGCGCGGACCTCCCAGTCGGCGGCCTCAGGATGGTCGAGCCAGGGCGGCAGGAGCGCGGGGGCCCCGGGGGCGCCGATGCGCTTCAGGGCGCGCTCGAGCCGGGCCCGGTCCGCGTCCGGGAGCTTGTCGGCGGCCACCGCGGGCGGCTTGCGGTTCCATTCCGCCCGGACCGCGTCCGCGGCCGTGAAGGAGGCCTGCTGGGCCGCGGCCTGGAGGGCCAGGGCCGCGGCCAGGGCTGATTTCTGGCAGAATGAGCGCGAGAGGTGCATTTCTTGATCCTTGATCCATGGACCATCTTACGCGAGGACCGGGCGGCCGTCCCGGGACGGCCTTGAGCGGCGCGATCCCGGCCGGCGCGCACTGGGTCCGGGTGCCCCGGTTCTTCGGGGACGCCATGATGATCCACGCCGCCCTCGCGCCCCTCCGGGCCGCGGGCCTGCCCCTCGTGGCCTGGGGCCCGGGCTGGGTGGTGGACCTCTTCGACGGGAGCCCGGACTACGCGGCCGCCGTGCCCGAACCCGCGCGCAAGTACAGTCCCTGGGAGGCGGCGCGCATGCTGCGCGAGCACCGCCCGGCTTCGCTGATCAACTTCCCCAAGAGCCACCGGCCCCTCCTGGCCGGGCTCCTGGCGCGGATCCCCCTGCGCCTGGGGTGCGGGGACGGGGGCGCCTTCCTGGGCTACACCCACAGCATCGCCTTCTACCGGCAGGACACCCCCTTCGTGGCGCGCTACGCGGACGTGGTGGCCCGGGCCTTCCCCGACCTGGCCGCGCGGCCCGCGCCCTTCCGCCCCTTCCGTCCCCGGGC
The DNA here is from genome assembly GCF_030295425.1 of Mesoterricola sediminis. Classification (NCBI taxonomy): domain Bacteria; kingdom Pseudomonadati; phylum Acidobacteriota; class Holophagae; order Holophagales; family Holophagaceae; genus Mesoterricola; species Mesoterricola sediminis. The sequence goes on from NZ_AP027081.1 coordinate 1,799,777, forward strand.
CGGGGCCCTGGCGGAGGCCGCGGCCCTGCGCGCGGAACTGGGGCTGGACGCCTACGCCGTGCTGGCGCCGGGGGCCAATTCCCCCAGCAAGCGCCTCTCCGTGGCCTGCCTCGCGGGCCTCGCGGGCCGGCTCGCGGACGCGGGCGTCGCCCCGGTCATCCTCGGGGCCGGCGACGGGGACCGCGCGCTGGCAGGGGCCATCCGGGACCTGGAGCCCCGGGCCCTGGACCTCACCAATCGCGGCGGCCTCGCCGTATCGGCCGCCTGGATCTCGGGGGCCCGGGCGCTGGTGGGCGTGGATTCGGGCCTGTCCCACCTCGCCGCCGGCTGCGGCATCCCGACCCTGGCGGTGTACGGGCCGACGCGCCCCCGCCACTCCGCCCCCTGGGGCCCCCGGGTGCGGGTCTTCCGGAAGGAAGGCCTGGCCTGCCTTGAATGCTGGAAGCTGGACTGCCCCGTTCCGGGCCACCCCTGCATGGCCGACCTGGATCCCGAGGCCCTCTGGGCCGCCCTCGCCGATCTGATGGCCGCGGGGCCCGCCGTCCCCTGACCCCTCCCGGGCGCCGTTCCCCCCAGTCGTCCTACAATGGGGGCCGGAGGCGGCCATGTCCCAGCGGGAAGTCTTCCTCGCGGCGCAGCGCACCGTGGCCCTGGTGCTGGCGGGAGGCCGCGGCAAGCGCCTCCACGACCTGACCCGGCGGATCGCCAAGCCCGTCCTGGATTTCGGGGGCAAGTACCGGATCATCGACTTCACGCTCAGCAACTGCGTCAATTCGCACATCCGGCGCATCCTGGTGCTGACCCAGTACAACAGCCACCTGCTGCTGGAGCACCTCCAGTTCGGTTGGTCCTTCCTGGACCCCCGGATCGACGAGTTCGTGCACGTGCTGCCCGCCCAGCAGAGCCTGGAGGGGGACGCCTGGTACGCCGGGACGGCGGACGCCGTGTGGCAGAACCTGGAGAACATCCGCCGCCACGGGCCCGAGACGGTGCTCGTCCTCGCGGGGGACCACATCTACAAGATGGACTACCGCCTCTTCCTGGAGGACCACCTGGAAAAGGACGCGGACGTGACCGTGGCCTGCCTGGAGGTGCCCCTCGACGCCGCCCGGGACTTCGGCGTCGTGGAGGCCGCCGAGGACGACCGGATCCTGTCCTTCGCGGAGAAGCCGCTGGACCCGAGGCCGGTGCCGGGCCGGCCCGGCCTGGCCTTTGCCAGCATGGGCATCTACCTGTTCAAGGCCAGCTTCCTCTACGAGCGCCTCGCCGAGGACGCGATCCGCCCGGGCTCCTCCCACGACTTCGGCCGGGACGTCATCCCCTTCCTCGTGCCCCACGCCCGGGTCTTCGCGCACCGCTTCGGGCGGAGCTGCGTGCCGAACCTGGACAAGGCCCCCTACTGGCGCGACGTGGGCACCCTGGACGCCTACTGGGAGGCGAACATGGACCTGACGAGCGTCGACCCGGAACTCAACCTCTACGACGCCGCCTGGCCCGTGTACACCCGCCTGGAGCAGTCCCCGCCGGCCAAGTTCGTGCACAGCGACCCCCACCGGAACGGCGTGGCCATCAGCAGCCTGGTCTCCGCGGGGTGCATCGTCTCCGGTGCCACCGTCCACCGGAGCCTCCTCTTCTCGGGCGCCCGGGCCCACTCCCAGGCCTACCTCCACGAGGCCGTCGTGCTCCCGGACGCGGACATCGGGGAGGGCGCGCGGCTCCACCGCGTCATCGTGGACCGCGGCTGCCGGATCCCCCCGGGGCTCGTCGCGGGCCAGGATCCCGAGGCCGACGCCCGGCGCTTCCATCGCACCGCGGGTGGTGCAACCCTGATATCGCAGCGGATGTTGGACCGCCTCCAGGGAACGCGATGAGAATCCTCCATGCGGCATCTGAAATCTTCCCCTACGTGAAGGTGGGGGGCCTGGGCGACGTCATGGCGGCCCTCCCCGTCGCGCAGCGGCAGCTCGGCGCCGACGCCCGCGTGATGCTGCCCGGCTTCGGGAGCCTCCTGGCGGGGGTCGAGGGCCTGGAGCCGGTGCGGACCTTCCCCGATCTCCTGGGGCAGGGGGAGGCCCGGCTCCTGCAGGGGCGGACCGCCTCGGGGGTGCCCATCTACCTCCTGGACCACCCGGCCCTCTTCAACCGGGACGGGGGCCCCTACGTGGAGGCCGGCGACAGCCACCTGCGCTTCGCGGCCTTCGCCTGGGCCTGCGCCCAGGTGGGCCTCCACGGGGACGGCCGCGGCTGGCAACCGGCCATCGTCCAGGCCCACGACTGGCAGGCCGCCCTCGCCCCGGCCTACATGGCCCAGGACGCCGTGACCGGCCCCCGGTCGGTCATGACGATCCACAACATGGCCTACCAGGGCCTCTATCCGGCCTCCCTGCTGCCCGCCCTCTGGATCGGACCCACCCTCTTCCACCCCGAGGGGGCGGAGTTCTACGGCCGCATCAACTTCCTCAAGGCCGGCCTGGCCTACGCCAGCCGCATCACCACCGTCAGCCCCACCTACGCCCGCGAGATCCAGCACCACGAGGCCGGCTTCGGCCTGGAGGGCATCCTGGCCCGGCGGCGCCGGGACCTGTCCGGCATCCTCAACGGGGTGGACTACGACGTCTGGAACCCGGCCGCGACCCCGCACCTGCAGCACCACTACGATGTCCGGCACATGTCCGGCAAGAAGGTGGCCAAGAACCTGCTCCAGCGGGAGACCGGGTTGGCCGAGTCCCCGGACCGGCCCCTCTTCGGGGTCGTCAGCCGCCTCGTGGACCAGAAGGGCCTGGACCTGGTCATCGAGAACATCGCGTACCTGATCCAGCTCGACGCCCAGCTCGTCGTCCTGGGCACCGGGGACCCCCGCCTGGAGGCGGCCCTGCAGGCCGCGGCGGAGGCCCACCCCGACAGCGTCGCGGCCGTCCTGGACTACGACGAGGGCCTCGCCCACCGCATCCTGGCCGGCTCGGACGTGATCCTCGTCCCCAGCCGCCACGAACCCTGCGGCCTCACCCAGCTCTACGCCCTCCGCTACGGCTCCCTCCCCCTCGTCCGCAAGACGGGGGGGCTCGCGGACACCGTCGTGGACGCCAACGCCCATTCCCTCATGGATTCCACGGCCACGGGCTTCGTGTTCAAGGAGGCCAGCTCCTGGATCCTGGGCGAGACCATCGGCCGGGCCTGCCGCCTGTACCGGGAGGATCCCAAGGCCTGGGCGAGCGTGCAGCGCCACGCCATGACCCGGAACTTCAGCTGGAAGGCCAGCGCCCAGGAGTACCTGGACCTGTACGCCTCGCTCCTCCGGTAGGCCCGCCTCCACCCGCCGGGGCCTCCCGGGGCCGGACATCGCGCCAGGTTCCGGCATCCAACTGCCCGTGAAGGGAGCACGGACAATGGATGTCGCAACGCCTTCCCAGGCCATCCAGGATCTCGACGCGCGGCTGGCGCGGGTGAAACAGGCCCAGCAGGCCTACGCCGCCTACGGGCAGGAGGCCGTGGACGCCATCTTCCGGGCCGCCGCCCTGGCCGCGGCCGACGCCCGGATCCCCCTCGCCCGCCTCGCGGTGGAGGAGACGGGCATGGGCCTCGTGGAGGACAAGGTGGTGAAGAACCACTTTGCCGCCGAATACATCTACAACGCCTACAAGGATGAGCGCACCTGCGGCGTGCTCGAGTCCGACCCGGCGGCCGGGATCCTCCGCATCGCCGAGCCCGTGGGCGTCGTGTGCGGCATCGTCCCCACCACCAACCCCACCTCCACGACCATCTTCAAGGCGCTCATCTGCCTCAAGACCCGGAACGGCATCCTCTTCTCCCCCCACCCTCGGGCGAAGCGGGCCACCTGCGAGGCCGCCCGCGTCGTCCTGGAGGCGGCCGTGGCGGCCGGGGCGCCCCCCCACATCCTCGGCTGGATCCCGGAGCCCTCCGTGGAGCTGACCCACCACGTCATGCACCACCCCGACGTGAACCTCATCCTGGCCACGGGCGGCTCCGGCATGGTGCGGGCCGCCTATTCCTCGGGCAAGCCCGCCATCGGGGTGGGGGCCGGCAACGTGCCCGTCGTGATCGACGAGACGGCGGACATCAAGCGGGCGGTCGCCTCCATCCTCCTGTCCAAGACCTTCGACAACGGCGTCGTCTGCGCCTCGGAGCAGGCGGTGATCGCCGTGGGGCCGGCCTACGAGGCGGTGCGGGAGCGCTTCGCCACCCACCGGGGCCACCTGCTGGCGGAGGGGGAGCTGGACGCCGTCCGGGGCCTCCTGCTCAAGGAGGGCAACCTGAACGCCGCGGTGGTGGGCCAGAGCGCCCCCGCCCTGGCGCGCATGGCCGGGATCCAGGTGGACCCGGCCACCCAGGTGCTCATCGGGGAGGTGACCTCCACGGGCCCGGAGGAGCCCTTCGCCCACGAGAAGCTCTCCCCCACCCTCGCCCTGTACCGGGCCGCGGACTTCCCCGAGGCCCTCGCCAAGGCCGAGGCCCTCGTGGCCCTGGGGGGGATCGGGCACACCTCCGTCCTCTACACGGACCAGGACCTGCACCCGGAGCGGGTGCGGCTCTTCGGGGAGCGCATGAAGACGGGCCGGGTCCTCGTGAACACGCCCAGCTCCCAGGGGGGCATCGGCGACCTCTACAACTTCAAGCTCGCGCCCTCGCTCACCCTGGGCTGCGGCTCCTGGGGCGGCAATTCCATCTCGGACAACGTGGGGCCCCGCCACCTCCTCAACATCAAGACCGTCGCCCAGAGGGCCGAGAACATGCTGTGGCACAAGCTGCCGAAGAACATCTACTTCCGCCGGGGGTGCCTCCCCTTCGCCCTCCAGGACCTGGCGGGGCAGAAGCGGGCGGCGATCATCACGGACCGCTTCCTCTTCGACGCGGGCCGGGTGGAGGCCACGGCCCGGAGCCTCAAGGACCTGGGCCTGGAGGTGGAGGTCTTCCACGAGGTGGAGGCCGACCCCACCCTGGGCGTGATCCAGCGGGGCGTGGCCATGCTCCGGGCCTTCCGCCCGGACACGCTGGTCGCCCTGGGGGGCGGGAGCCCCATGGACGCCGCCAAGATCATGGGGGTCCTGTACGAGCATCCGGAGGTGGACTTCAAGGACCTGGCCCTGCGCTTCATGGACATCCGCAAGCGCATCTACCCCTTCCCGCGCATGGGGCGGAAGGCCATCCTCGTGGCCATCCCCACCACGTCGGGCACGGGCAGCGAGGTGACCCCCTTCGCGGTGGTCACGGACGAGACGACGGGCATGAAGTACCCCATCGCCGATTACGAACTCACGCCCACCCTCGCCATCGTGGACCCGGACCTGGTCATGGACATGCCGCCCGCCCTCACGGCCCACGGGGGCATCGACGCGGTCACCCATGCCCTGGAGGCCTACGTGTCGGTCATGGCCAGCGAGTTCACGGACCCCCAGGCCCTCCAGGCCCTGCGCCTCCTCAAGACCCACCTGCCGTCCGCCTACGCCCTGGGGGCGCGGGATCCCAGGGCCCGGGAGGCCGTGCACAGCGCCGCCACCCTGGCGGGCATCGCCTTCGCCAACGCCTTCCTGGGGGTCTGCCATTCCATGGCCCACAAGCTGGGTTCCCTGTACCACCTGCCCCATGGCTTGGCCAACGGGCTGCTGATCCCCAACGTGATCCGCTACAACGCCACCGATACCCCCACCAAGCAAACGGCCTTCAGCCAGTACGACCGGCCCCACGCGCGCTGCCGCTACGGGGAGATCGCCGTCCACCTGGGCCTGGGCGGCCAGAGCCTGGACGCGCAGGTGGAGAACCTCCTGGCCTGGCTGGAGGGCCTGAAGGCCACCCTCCAGCTGCCCGCGTCCATCCGGGAGGCGGGGGTGCCGGAGCGGGCCTTCATGGAGAACCTGGACGCCCTGGCGGAGGACGCCTTCGACGACCAGTGCACGGGCACGAACCCGCGCTTCCCGCTCATGGCCGAGATCCGCCAGCTGCTGCTGGACACCTACCACGGCCGCCCCTACCGGGAGGGCTGAGGGTCAGAAGATGATGTTCAGGCCCAGGGAGAGGGTGTTGATGCCCTGCTTGGCGAACTGCACCTTCCCCGGGGCGGCGAGGCCGGCGGAGGTCAGGTCGATGGGGCGCTCCTGGGCCCGCAGGGCGGTGGCCTGCCACCGCACCTCCAGGCCCACCGACCGGCTGAACTGGTAGCCCAGGCCGGCGCCGTAGGTCGGCACGAGGTTGTTGGCGCTGTAGTTGGTGGTGGCCGTGCCGGTGGCGCCCAGGGCGAAGGTGCCCTTGCGGGTGGCCGTCACGTACGAGACCCCGAGGCCCACGAGGGCGTAGACGCGCCGGGAGGCCGCCCAGATGTAGTCCGCGCCGTAGGTGAAGGCGAACAGCTCGTTGGTGGTGGAGGCCGCGGCGCTGACCGTGCCGGCGCCGCCGGGGAGGACGATGACCTCGGGCTGGTTTCCGTTCGCCTTGAAGGTGCTGTAGCCGAAGCGCATGCGAACGGCGTCCCGGGTGCCGAGGGCGTAGGTCTCCGCCACGTCCAGGGAGACGCCCGTTGTGGACCCCACCCAGGTCTTGGCGTCGCCGGAGGGCTGGGCCGTTCCGACCTGGACGCTCCAGTTGCCGCTCTCGGCCTGCAGGGGCGCGGCCGCGGCCAGGGCGGCGGCGAGGGCGAAGAGGGGGGCGCGGAGGGAAAGGCGCATGGACGGAATCCTCGCTGAAGGGCAGGGGGCCCTCCGCATTGTAAGCCGCCCGCGGTCCCAGGGCCATGCGGACCCGGGGCCGGGGCCGCGGTCCCTCAGGGGGTGGGCATCTGGCAGGAGGCGGCCACCGCCGCGGGCAGGTAGCAGTGCCGCACGTAGTCCATGACCATCCGGTCCGCGTTGAAGCGCCAGGCCAGGGTCCGCATGGACCGCTGGATGGCGTGCACCCACTGGCGGGGCACGCCGTTGGCGTCCTGCCGGTAGTAGAGGGGCACGACCTGCTCCTCGAGGAGGCGGTAGAGGGCCTCGGCGTCCCGCTTGTCCTGGACCTCGTTGGAGACGTGGATCTCGCCGTTGCCGATGGCGAAGCCGTTCTCCCCGTCGAAGGCCTCCGCCCACCAGCCGTCGAGGACGGAGATGTGGAGGCCGCCGTTCATGACCACCTTCATGCCGCTCGTGCCGCAGGCCTCCAGGGGGCGGCGCGGGTTGTTGAGCCACGCGTCCACGCCCTGGTAGAGGTTGCGGCCGATGTGGATGTTGTAGTTCTCGACGAAGATGATGCGGTTGCGGAAGCGGGGGTCGGCGGTGAGCTGGCCCACCTTCTGGATGAGGGCCTTGCCGGGGCCGTCGGCGGGGTGGGCCCGGCCGGCGAAGATGAGGTTGACGGGGCGCTCCGGGTTGTTGACGAGCGCATCGAGGCGGTCCAGGTCCGTGAAGAGCAGGTCGGGGCGCTTGTAGGGCACGAAGCGGCGCGCGAACCCGATGGTGAGGGCCTCGGGATCCAGGGGCTGGGGCTCCAGCTGGGGCAGGCCGAGGCGGGCCAGCATCTGGTTCTGGCGGTCCCGCACGAGCTTGAGCATGCGGCCCTTGAGGACCTTCTTGATCTCCCAGATCTCGGCCGGGTCGATGGCGGCGATCTTCGTCCAGAGGTCGGGGCGGACGATGCCGTCCATCCAGTTCACCCCCAGGTGGGTCTGGAGGAGGGTGTTGAGTTCGGAGGAGAGCCAGCTGGGGACGTGCACGCCGTTGGTCACGTGGCCGATGGGCACCTCGTGCACGGAGCGGTTGGGCCAGAGGTGGTGCCACATGGACCGGGCGACGACGCCGTGGAGGGCGGAGACGCCGTTGGCGCGCCGGCAGTTCTTGAGAGCCAGCACGGTGGGCAGGAAGGGGGAGCCGAGGTCGCCGGGGTTCGTGCGGCCCAGGCCCATCACGTCGTGCAGGGGCAGGCGCAGGCCGTCCGCGAGGGGGACGAGGTGCTCCTCGGCGAGGTTGGCGGGGAACTTGTCGTGGCCGGCCTCGACGGGGGTGTGGGTGGTGAAGACCGTGGCGGAGGCCGCCTCGGCGAGAGCGGCCCAGGGCTCCAGACTGTCCTGCTGGACCCGGTGGCGCGCCCATTCCAGGATGGCGAAGGCGGAGTGGCCCTCGTTGAGGTGCACGACGCTGGGGGTGATGCCCAGGGCCCGCAGGGCGCGCAGGCCGCCCACGCCCAGCAGGAGCTCCTGCTGGATGCGCATGCGGGTGTCGCCGCCGTAGAGGTTGGCGGCGAGGGCCTTGTCCTCGTCGCTGTTGGCGTCGTCGCGGCTGTCGAGGAGGATCAGGCGGATGCGGCCCACGTGGCATTCCAGGACCTTGGCCCAGACGGTGCGCCCCGGCAGCTCCACGCCGACCCGCACCTGCCTGCCGTCGGGGCCCAGGGCGGGCTCCATGGGCAGGTCCGACAGCTCGACCGGCTCGCTGACGTCGTGCTGCCAGTAGGTGGCGTCCAGCATCTGGGTGGTGTAGCCCCGGTGGTAGAGCAGGCCGACGCCCACGAGGGGGACGCCCAGGTTGCTGGCCCCCTTCAGGTGGTCCCCGGCGAGGATGCCCAGGCCGCCGGAGTAGATGGGGATGGACTCGTGGATGCCGAACTCGGCGCAGAAATAGGCCACGGGCCGCGACTGCAGGGCGCCGGCGTGCACCATGCCCCAGGTGGTCAGGGGGTTCAGGTAGTCGTGGAGCTGCCGGAGGGCACGGTCCGTCCGGGTGGCGATGTCGACCTCGTCCGCTCGCTTTTCCAGGAGGGCGGGGGTGATCTCCTTCAGCACCCGCACGGGGTTCCGGTGGGCCTTGTGGTAGATGTCGATGTCCAGGTCCCGGAAGATGGCCCGGACCTCGGGGCGCCAGGTCCACCACAGGTTGCGGGTGAGCTTGCGGAGTTTCTGCTGGAGGGTGTCCATGGGCTGCCTCGGTTCGGCTTCGGGCTCCCGGGCCATCAGTGGCGGGAGGTCTCATTTTTGTAGCACGCGGGGGACGGCGGTCCCTGTGAAAATGCCGGCCCTCGTGATGCTGGGTAGGAACCGGGCGGTCTTCTGAAGCACTTGGTAATGAGCCGCTTATAGGAGGCCCCTTGTCCACCCCTGTTCCATCCCGCCCCGCGCCCAGGTTTGGTCGCCTCGTCGGGGGGTTTCCCGCATTGCTGATCGCCTCCGGCATCCTGGCCTGCGGCCATGGCAAGGACCACGGGCCCGGGACCCCGGCCCATCCGACGGGCTCCCAGGCCCGGTCCGGCGCGTCCACGCCCGCCGCTCCCCCCGCCTCGTCCCAGCCCGCCAGCCCGCAGACCCCCCCGCCGGCGCAGGCCGTGGAGCCCCCGCCCGTGATTCCCGAGGGCCGCCCCGTCCACCTCCCCGCGGCCCCAGCGCCCGCGGCGTCGCCCACGGCCCCCGCGGCGACCCCCTCGACCCCGGCGCCCGCCCCCTCGCCTTCGACGCCGGCGCCCCTGCCATCCCCGCGGACGCCGCCGTCCGTGACGTTCCCCTCGGCGCCGGCGCCGGTGGCCCCGCCCTCGACGCCTGCGCCCGTGACGCCCCCCTCGCCGCCGGCGCCCGTGGTCTCCCCCTCGGCGCCGCCGCCCTCCCTCCCCCCCGATGAGGGTCCAGCCAGCGATGAGGCGGAGGACGCCGAGGCGCCGTGGGTGGTGCCGGTGGCTCCGATTCCGGAGGTCAGGCAGGCCCATGCGGCTGCCCTCCAGACCCTGGATGCGAACCTAGCGAGGAACTTCCAGTTCGAAAGTGGAGGTACCTGGAACCTCACCGAGGACTATTTCCAGGCACAACGGGCGCTCGACGCCTATAAGGTTCGTCACCTGAGCGATCGGGGCCCCCGCCTCAACCTCGACTATCTGGCGGCGGATCCCTATCTGAGCCGCCATGGCAGTGACATTAACCAGATTTTTCCCGAGGCCGTCTCTCCCGAGAAATGGCGGGAGATCACCAACGCCCTCCAACAGGCTGCCGAACCCATGGACCTGATGAGCCTGGAGGAGGTGATGGGCAAGATCAACATGTCGAACCCGGAAACCCGGGTGACCGTCAAGAAGCGCGTCCGTCGCCTCTACGAGTGGGCCAAGGACCGCGACGAGGCCGGACTGGGTCCGCTCCACTTGACGACGGGATCCTGCCTGCATGAGGTGGCGACGAGCCTGAGCCAGAACAACACCCGGTGCATCGACGGCATCCAGGAGGGCATCGGCCAGTTCGAGGCGGGCGTCTTCGGGGACGCCTTCGCCCCGCAGAACATGGGCGAATGTGTCAGTCACATCGTGGCCGATGACCGCATGGCCTTCATCGTCCGCCATACGGCGTTCCGGCCACACAATGTCGAATTCGTTACGACCGTGGTCCAGCTGCTCCGGCAGCGGATGCTGTTCAGCCTCGGGCTCCGGGGCGCCTTCGCGCCGGTCGCATACCCCTTCCTGGTCGGGCATGAAAATGACGCACTCTCCCCGGCGAGGGTGATGGAACGCTACCTGGAAGGCAGTGAAGGGGAGACGCTGGGCTTCCTGTCTCAGCCCGTGGATTTCCCGGCCTATACGGTGGATCGGCTGATCTCGCTCCTCCAGGCTGCGCGGGAAGCCGACTTCGTGGACGCCGACGGCAGGCGGCGGAACCCTGACTACCGGGGCCTGCGGCTCACGTACAATTTCATCATGAATGAGTGCCTCAATGGGACGGAGCCCAAGGATCCTGTTCTCGGGCCAGTGTTCTTCGACTTCGTCATGAGCGGGATGACGGAGGCCAGCGACTACTTCCTGCCAGCCTCCGACGGCTCCGAACGGAACTTCCGGCTCACGCGGGAGTTCTGGCTCTATATCCTCGCCAAGTACGGGTACATCCTCAGTGAACGGCCCGGAACACCACCGCCCCCAGAGGGGGGAGCGTAAGGGACAGGGATTGGGGGTGGCCGTGGGCCGGGATCGGCTCGGTCTCCACGGCCCCCCCGTTCCCGAAGTTCTGGCCGCCGTACCACGCGGCGTCGGTGTTGAGGATCTCCTCGTACCGACCGGGCCGGGGGACCCCGATCCGGTAGCCGTGGAGGGGCTGGGCTGTGAAGTTGAGGGCGGCGGCCAGGAAGGGGCCGTCGCCCTTGCGCATGAGGGCGAGCACGCTGTTCCGCTTGTCCTCGCAGTCGATCCACTCGAAGCCGCCGGGGGCGCAGTCCCGCTCGAAGAGGACGGGGTCGCTCCGGTAGAGGGCGTTGAGGTCCTTCACCAGGCGCTGCACGCCCTGGTGGGGCTCATGGGCGAGGAGATCCCAGTCCAGGGACCGGTTGTGGTCCCATTCGTGGTCCTGGCCGAACTCGCCGCCCATGAAGAGGAGCTTCTTGCCCGGGTGCAGGAACTGGTAGGCGAAGAGGAGCCGCAGGTTGGCGAACTGCTCCCACCGGGAGCCGGGCATCCGCCAGAGGAGGCTCTTCTTGCCGTGGACGACCTCGTCGTGGCTGAGGGGCAGGACGAAGTTCTCGGTGTCGTTGTAGAGCATGCTGAAGGTGATCTCGCCGTGGTGGTACTGGCGGTGGAGCATGTTCCGGCCCAGGTAGCCCAGGGTGTCGTGCATCCAGCCCATGTTCCACTTGAACCCGAAGCCCAGGCCGCCGGAGCTGGTGGGCCGGCTCACCATGGGCCAGGCCGTGGACTCCTCGGCGATGGTGCACACGTCGGGGAACTGGGCGTAGACCACCTCGTTGAGGCGGCGCAGGAAGTCGACGGCCTCCAGGTTCTCCCGGCCGCCGTAGCGGTTGGGGACCCACTGGCCCTGGGGGCGGCTGTAGTCCAGGTACAGCATGGAGGCCACGGCGTCGACGCGGAGGCCGTCCACGTGGTACCGGTCCAGCCAGAAGAGGGCGTTGGCGATGAGGTAGTTCTGGACCTCGGTGCGGCCGTAGTTGTAGATGAGGGTGCCCCAGTCCATGTGCCGGCCCTTGCGCGGGTCGGCGTGCTCGTAGAGGTGGGTGCCGTCGAACTCGGCGAGGCCGTGGGCGTCCGCGGGGAAGTGGGCGGGGACCCAGTCCAGGATCACGCCCAGGCCCGCCTGGTGGCACCGGTCCACCAGGACCTTGAAGTCGGCGGGGCTCCCGTACCGGCTCGTGGGCGCGAACATGCCCAGGGGCTGGTAGCCCCAGGAGGCGTAGAAGGGGTGCTCGCTGACGGGCAGGAACTGGACGTGGGTGAAGCCCAGCTCCCGCACGTAGGGGACAAGCTCGTCCGCCAGTTCCCGGTAGCCCATGAAGCCGCCGTCCTCCCGGCGGCGCCAGGAGCCCAGGTGGACTTCGTAGATGCTCATGGGGGCGTCGAAGCGGTTGCGCTTCCAGCGATCGGCCATCCAGTCGCCGTCGCCCCAGGCGTAGGGGGCGGGGTCCTCCACCACGCTGGCGGTGCCGGGGGCGTGCTCGCACCGGAAGGCGAAGGGGTCGGCCTTGAGGGGCAGGAGGCGGCCGTCCTTGGCCTTGATCTCGAACTTGTACAGGTCCCCGGGCAGGAGGCCCGGCACGAACAGCTCCCAGACGCCCGTGGAGCCCCAGGGACGGAGGAGGTGACGCCGGCCGTCCCAGGTGTTGAAGGGGCCGACGACGCTCACCCGGCGCGCGTTGGGGGCCCAGACGGCGAAGTCGACGCCGGCGACGCCGTCCCGGACGGCGGGGTGGGCCCCCAGCTTCTCGTAGAGGCGGTAGTGGGTGCCTTCGCCCATGAGGTGGGCGTCCATCTCGCCGATGCCCGAGGCGAAGCGGTAGGGGTCCTCGGCCTCGACGGGGGCCTCGCCCCAGCCGTGGACCCGGAACCGGTAGGGGAACCAGCGCTGCAGGCGGGGCACGACGCCTTCGAAGATCCCTTCGGGATGGGCCATGCGGAGCTCGGCGACGGCCTCGCCCGTGTCGGCGCGGAGGAGCTCGACCCGCCGGGCCCGGGGCGCGAAGGTGCGCGCGAAGAGCCCGCCGTCGGGCAGGGTTCGCAGGCCCAGCACCGAGGAGGGGCTCGCGCAGTCCCCGTTGAGGAAGGCCTCGAGGTCGAAAAGGGGATCGGTCATCGTCAATCCTTGGGGATCCTGTCCAGTGTAAGCCAAACGCGGAGGGCTTCGGTGGCGCTCCAGGCCTGGGCGTCGCAGCCGCGCTGGGCATGGGGCGCGTCGCCGTCCAGGATTTCAGGCAGGTGGCCCAGGCAGCCCGTTTCGAGCAGGCCGCTGGCGGAGCCCAGGATGGCCCGGGCGGCGTCGACGGCCTCGGCCTGGAAGGCCCAGGCCCGGGCCAGGGCCTCGCAGAAGACGGGGAGGAGCCAGACCCAGGCCGTCCCGTTGTGGTAGGCCGGCTTCCGCCGGGTGTCCTCGGGCCCTTCGTACCGGCCCCAGTAGGGGTTCACCGGATCGTTCAGCAGCCCCCAGGGGCCCTGGATGGGAAGGGGGGTGGGCACGGGCAGGGGCGCCAGGCTCCGGAGGGCGCCGGGCACGAGCAGGTGGCGGGCGCAGGCGTCCACGGCCCGGCGGGCCCGCTCCCCCTCCACCAGGCCCAGGCTGGCCAGGAAGAGCTGGTTGGGGCGCAGGTGGCCGTCGGGGCGCGCCTGGGCGGCGGGGACGCCGGGGCCGGCCTCCAGGTGGTCGTGGAACCAGCCCTGCCCCTCGTCCCAGAAGAGGTCCAGGGAGGCCTGGGCGCGGGCGGCGAGGTCGGTCCAGCCGGGGCCCAGGTGGCGGAGGAGGCGGATCCAGAGGGCCTGGATCTCCACGGGGTAGCCCTGCCGGGGGGTGCCGGCCGGATAGTTGGTGTCCATCCAGGTGAAGTGGGAGGGGCTCCAGACGAGGCCGCTGGCGGGATCCACCCGGATGCCGTTGGGGGTCCCGTCCCGGTAGCCCCGGGCGATGGCCTCGAGGGTCGGGCCCAGGTCCTGGATGCCGGCCTCCTCCACGGCCAGGGCGAACCAGAGGGGGGCGTCGGAGGTGTCCCGGTCCGCGGTGGATTCGGCGCTGAGCATGTTGGGGAGGGTGCCGCGGTCCTCGAAGGCGGCGAAGGTGCGCAGGATCTCCCGGACCTCCCCGGCCATCCCGGCGGCCAGGAGGCCCCGGGCGGCGATGAAGGTGTCGCGGCCCCAGTCCAGGAACCAGGGATACCCGGCGATCACCGTGGAGCCCTGGCCGCGCCGGGCGAGGAAGGCCCGGGCCGCCTGGCGGAGGCGGAAGCTGAAGGGATCCGCCGGCGGGATGGGGGCGGCCTCGGCGGGCAGGCATTCGCCAGCGGCCGGCTCGTCCGGATCCGCGCAGAGCACGAGGGTGGCGGAGGCCCCCGCCTCCAGCGGCAGCTCGAACCAGCCCGGGCTCCAGGCGTCGCCGCGATCGCGCATGCCCCGGCCGGCCTCCACGGGGTGGGGCACGTCCCGGCTCCACTCCGGCCCGGGATGGTAGGCGCCGCGGTCGCTCCACGCCAGGAGGCGCCGGTCCGGCGCGGGCTGGAACCGGAAGCCGGCCCGGCCCTCCAGGACCGCGGTGGATCGCGTGAAGTGCAGGTCGGTGCCCTCCACGGCCACGGTCTCGTGGTGGAAGTTCCGGTCCTCCAGGTCGAGGCGGACGATGAGGACGACCCGGGCGCCCGCGGGGAGCTCCCGGCCCCGCTCCGTGGGGCCGTCCAGGCGCGTGAGGCGGGCCATGACGGTGTTCCTGAAGGGCACCATGTGGATCCGCAGCTCCAGGGGCACGGTGCGGCCGTCGCCGGCCGGGGCCTCGAAGACCCAGGTGGCGGGGGGCCCCGGCTCGAAGCGCACCAGGTTGTCGGCGCCGAGGGCGGTGATGAAGCCGTCGGCGTTGGCCCAGGCCCGCAGCCGCTTGGCCAGCACGTGGCGGTCGCAGGGGACCTCGGGATGGAGGTTGGCCCCGAGGAGGCAGTCGTACTTGGAGGCGATGGCGCCCAGGGCCGCCTGGAGGCGGGCCATGCCGCCGCGGCCGTTGGTGAGGAGGCAGGAGGCGCCCTCCAGGCGGGGCTCGAAGCCGGGCTCGGCGGGGAGGAGGCGGATCCGGCCGGGGGCGGGGGTGCGGGCCTCCTTGAACCGCTCGAGGCGGATCTCGGCGTCCTCGGCCCGCTCCGGGACGTCCCGGGCCGGGGGCACGGCGGCCATGTGCCCGTGCGCGACGGGCACGGAGCGCACATGGACGAGGGGGTGCCCCGGGCGGCGCAGGGTGATGGAGAAGGGGGCGGGATCGCGCACCAGGAGCCAGTGGTCCGGGGGGAGCAGCACGACGCGCCCCAGGTCCCGGGTGCCCCATTCGACCACGCGGGGGTAGCCCTCGGGGGCGGCGTCGAGGGCGCCCAGGAGGTCCCGGCGGGCCAGGGCGGGGTCCAGGTAGGGAAGGCGGGCGAGGAAGCCCCTGGGGTCGGCGGCGGCGAGGGCGGCCAGCTCCTCCCAGGGGGCGGGGCCCAGGCCCTCCGCCGGCAGGACCGTGGCCAGGGCCTGGAGGGCCCAGGCGGCCTGGGCCCGGCGGTCGCGGTAGGCGGCGCCGGCCAGGCCCCGGGGGGCCCGGGCGTCGGAGAGGCAGTGGGCGGCCCAGGGCCGCAGGAGGCAGGTGACGGAGCCGCCCGGGTTCGTCCGCACCCGCGGGGGGGCCTGCTCCAGCAGGTCGTGGGCGGGGGCGCCCAGGGCCTGCCAGGTTCCGCCGTCCAGGCCCCATTCCTGGGCCTCGGCGGTGAGGTTCACGAGGACGAGGCAGGTGTCGCGGCCGTCCCGGGAGGTGCGCCGGAGGGCGAGGACGGGGGCCTCGGGGTGGCTGATCCGCTCGATGCGGGCCCCGTCGAAGAAGCAGGGGTGCCCCGAGACCAGCCGGTTGAGGACGGCGAGCTCGTCGATGAGGTTGGCCGGAGCCTCCCAGGCCATGCCGCGGGCCTGGTGGACCTCGATCTTCTCCGTGGCCAGCCACTCCACCCCCGCGGTGAAGCCGAAGGCGCCGCTGACGCTGGCGAGGGCGCAGAGCCGGTTCCGGAGGAGGGACCACTCGGGGCCGCGCCGCGCCAGGCGCTCGTTGTCGTGGGTCTCGCTGTAGTGCACCAGGGGGCCGATGCGCTCCGCCTGGCGGATGGCGTGGTCCAGGTAGCCGGCCACGTCGCGGGGGGTGAAGTTCTGGAAGAGCTCGGAGTAGGCCCACTGCATGCCGCCCTCGGTGAGCAGCGCCTCCGTGGCCTCCCAGGCCCCGCCGAGGCCCTCCAGCAGGAAGCAGCAGTCGGGGAACTCCTCCCGGACCCGGGCGACGATGTACTGCCAGGCCGGGAGGGGCACCATGTAGCCGGCGTCGCAGCGGAAGCCGTCCACGCCCCGGCGGCACCAGGTGAGGAGGCTCTCGGCGATCACCTCCCACAGCTGGGGGTTGGCGCGGTTGTCCAGCTCCACCAGGTCGCCCCAGGTGACGCCCCAGGCGCCGGGGCTGTGGAAGGTGCCGTCGCCGTTCCGGTGGAACCACTCGGGCCGGCCCTCCATGAGGCGGGAGCCCCAGCCGGTGTGGTTGATGACGATGTCCAGGAAGAGCCGGGCCGCGCGCAGGTGGACCGCGTGGGCCAGCTCCTGGAACTGCTCCACGCCCGTGGTGCGCTCGTCGAAGGCGACGAGGGCGGGGTCGATGGCCGTGAAGTCCAGCTGGGCGTAGGGGCTCCCGAACCGCCCGAACCGCGCGTAGGTCGTGGGGGTTGGGCCGATGGGGAGGAGGTGGAGGATCCGGCAGCCCAGGGTCTCCACGATGTGGGGCACGGCCGCTGCGAGGTCCCGCAGCTTGCCGGAGGGGGGGATCACCGTGTACCCGCGCTGGTCGAGGCTGGCCAGCTGCTCCTCCAGGGCCGGCTCCCGGGTGGAGGGGCGGGTGCGGGCGGCCCCGAACATGCGGGGGAAGGCGCAGTAGAGGGTGTTGCCCGTGCGCAGGTGGTCGGGGTGGACGGAGATGCCCACGTCGTCCCCCGCCGGCCAGACCTGGAGGCCCTCCGCGTCCAGGGAATAGGCCTTGGCCTTGAAGTAGCCGACCTCGGTGAGGGGGAGGTCCAGCTCCCAGCCGCCCCCCGCCGCCGGGGTCATGGGGATGTCCCGCCAGGCCGCGCCCGCGAAGGTCCGGACGGCGCTCTCGGCGGCGCCGGAGAGGGCGACCACCTCCTGCCGGGCCTGGGCCCCCCGGGTGAGGTTGGTGCGGAGGAAGGCCCGCGCGCCGCCCGCCAGGGTGAACCGGACGCGGTCCCCCACATAGCGGACGATCCGGGATCCGGGCTGAGGGGTCATGGCGGGCTGGGACAACGTCACCTCGCGGTCAGGACCTCATTCTCCGCCAAAGGGTGCCGGAAGGTGAAGGAGGCGCCGCGGCCGGGCAGGGATTCGACGCCCACCTCCCCGCCCATGAGCACGGCCAGGTGCTTGACGATGGAGAGGCCCAGGCCCGTCCCCGGCACGCCCCGGGTGGCCTGGGCCCGGAAGAAGCGCTCGAAGATCCGGGGGAGGTCCTCGGCGCGGATCCCGGGGCCCTGGTCGGCCACGGTCCAGGCCAGGCCGCCCTCGGCGGCCTCGGCGGACAGCACGACCTCGGAGCCCTCGGGACTGAACTTGATGGCGTTGGACAGGAGGTTCTCCAGCACCTGGCCCAGGCGCATGGGGTCGGCCCGGAAGGTGAGCCCGCGCACCTCCGGCGGGGCCTCGGCCCGGAGCCGGATGCGCCGCGGCGCGGCCAGGGCGGCGGCGTTCTCCAGGACGTCGTCCAGGAACTCGCCGGCCCGCAGGTCGCGGGGCTCCAGGCGCAGGGCGCCGGTCTCGATGCGGCTCAGCTCGGAGATGTCGTCCAGGAGCATCACCATCCGGTCCAGGTTCCGGAGGATGATCCGCAGCCCGTTCTCCCCGCCCCGGGCCACGTGCCCGCCGTCCATGAGGTTCTCCACGGCGACGCGGATGCCCGTGACGGGGGTCTTCAGCTCGTGGCTGGCGTTGGAGATGAACTTCTGGCGGGTGGCCTCGAGGGCCTCCAGGTGGGTGACGTCGTCCAGGGTCACCAGGACCCAGACCTCTTCCGGGGCGCCGGGGCCCGGGAGGGGGACCGCCCGCAGGCGCAGGGTCCGGGGCGCCCGGCGCAGGGCCCACTCCCTGAACTGGCCGCCGTAGGCCTCCTCCAGGGCGCGGAGGCTGTCGGGCTCCCGGAAGGCGTCGGCGAGGCCGGCCCCCTCCCCCAGGGCGCTGCTGGCGCCCAGCAGGGCCCGGGCCGCGGGGTTGAAGAGCCGGACCCGCCGGTCGCCGGCGAGGAGGACGATGCCCGTCTTGAGGCCGGCGAGGATGTGCCGGCGGACCTGGTCCCCGGCCTCCACCTCGGTGCGCAGGCGCCGGATCTCGGCCTCGAGGCCGGCCCAGGCCCGGGGCAGCTCCCGGATGAGGCCCTCGCCCTTGTCGGGGAGGGGGATGCCGGCCAGGAGGCGGGTGAAGACCTCCCGGTGGGCCGCCATTTGGCGGACCAGGAGGAAGGCGGAGAGGGCCACGGCCAGGAGGCCGATCCCCCGGATGACGGGTTCCACGTCCAGGCCCAGCACCACCCCGCCCACGGCGGCCAGGACCCAGGGGATCCAGGGGGTGACCAATCGCCCGGCCAAGTTCTGGGGGGGGGCGTTCATAAGAAGAGGCTCCGGTCCATCGCCGCCATTGTCCCGGAACTGTTGGGAATCGGTGCAAAATCCCCGTGACATCGCCTTCTTTTGCCCAATGTTTCGCTTTCGTTCCGCCTTGTTGGCGTACGAACCATTTCTAAACTTGGGAGTGGATTCAAATGGAAAAAAATGGATCGAAATGGCATTAAGTGGTCTGCCGCTCCATTCCCTCCCTGACCTGACAGTTTGTTGAAAGGCGACATACGTGCTGCGACTCCGCGGCAATGCACCGGCCACGGTGGACGACAAGGGACGCCTCAAGCTCCCCGCCACCTTCAAGGCCGACCTCGAAGCCTTCGCCGTCGGCGAAGGCCGCGGGGGCATGCGCCACTACCTGACGTCGCTGGACGGGAAGGGGGCCCGCCTGTACCCCATGCCGGTCTGGGAGGACATCGAGGCCCGCCTCGCCGCCGTCCCCGGGACCAACCCGGCCAAGCGCAGGTTCCTGGAGGTCACCGCCTACTATGGTTCGGAAGTGGAGCCCGACGCCCAGGGCCGCTTCGTCATCCCCCCCATCCTGCGCGAGGCCGCGCAGCTGACGGGGGAGGTCGCCATCCTGGGCCAGATGGACCACCTGGCCATCTGGAACCGCGCCGGCTTCGAGCAGCGCCTCGCGGCCGATCCCCTCACCACCGAGGACCTCGCGGCCCTCGCGGACCTGGGGATCTGACCATGGCCCTCGCCGTCCACGTCCCCGTCCTGCTCCAGGAAGTCCTGGAGAACCTGCCCGTTCCCGCCGAAGGCCGGGTCCTCGACCTCACCCTGGGGCTGGGGGGCCACGCCGAGTCCATCCTGGCCCGCAGCGGCCCCGGCGTCCGCTACCTGGGCGTCGACCGGGATCCCGCCGCGCGGGAGGCCGCCGCGGCCCGCCTGGGCAGCGACGCGCGGCTCACGATCCTCGCGGACACCCACGAGGACTGCTGGGACCACCCGGCCTTCCAGGCCTGGCTGCACCTGCAGGCCCCCGAAGGGCTCGACGCCGTCCTCATCGACCTCGGCGTCTCCACCCTCCAGCTCAAGGACCCCGCCCGGGGCTTCAGCTTCCTGGAGGCGGGTCCCCTGGACATGCGCATGAACCCCGAAGGGGGGGAGACCGCCCTCCAGTGGATCGCGGAGCAGACCGAGACCACCCTGGCCGACGCCATCTACGGCTACGGCGAGGAACGGGCCTCCAGGCCCATCGCCCGCAGCATCCTCCGCGCCTTCTCCGAAGGCCGCCTGCACACCACCCTCGACCTCGCCCAGGCCGTGTACCGGGTCCTTCCCAGGGACGCGGCGCGGCGCAAGGGCCAGATCGATCCCGCCACCCGCACGTTCCAGGCCATCCGCATCGCCGTCAACGGCGAGCTGGTCCGGCTCGCGCGGACCCTGGAGAAGGCCGTCGAGGCCCTCCGGCCCGGGGGCAGGATCGGGGTCATCTCCTTTCACAGCCTCGAGGACCGCATCGCCAAGCAGACCCTGCGGCGCCTCTCCGGCGTCTACGACGGCCCCGGCCGGACGTCGCCGCAGCCCCTTCCCAGGCTCGTCAAGCTCGTCCATCCCGGCGGCCTCAAGCCGACCGACCAGGAATGCCAGGCCAATCCGCCTTCGCGCTCGGCGCGCCTACGGCTGGCGGAGCGGCTTCCTCTCCCTCCAGGAACAGCGAGGTAACCATGAACATGAACCGCGCCGGCCATCGCCCCACGATGCACCACGCCCCCCGCCAGGTCGAGGGCGAGGGCGTGCTCCGCATGCTCCTCCTGGTCTTCGCCCTCGCCATGCCCCTGGCCTCCATGGCCTACCTCAAGATCCAGCACACGCGCCTCAGTTACGAGATGAGCGAGATCCGCGAGAAGATCCGCCAGGAGGAGGAGGTGCGCCGCACCCTGCTCCTGGAGCGGAGCCGCTACCAGCGGGACGAGGAGGTCCAGGCCTTCGCCGTCCAGACGGGCCTCCTCCCCCGGAAGCAGAGCCACCTCATCCCCCAGGTCTTCACGCAGGCGGACCAGAAGCTGGCCAAGCTCCAGGGCCCGGGCCAGGTCGGCCTCTGAGGGGCGGCCCTAAGCGTTGGAAGGCCGGGGCTTCCAATCGCCGGGCCGACCTCTTGTAAGATGGGACGGTGGCCCGAACGGGCGTGAAAGTGGCAATCCTTGGCGACAGGCGGCATTCTCAGCGGTTCTTCGACGTCTCCCCGGCGCTTGCTGGGCAGGCCGGAGGCCCAGGACCTGGTTGCCCGCCGGCTTCCCATCGTGCTGGGCGGGGTCCTGCTCTGGGTGACCCTGATCCTCCTCCGCCTGCTCTGGCTCCAGGTCATCGAGCACCGCTACTACCGGACCCGGGCGGAGCGCCAGCACACCACCGTCGTGCCCATCCAGCCCATCCGCGGGGAGCTGCGGGACCGGCGCGGCGGGTCCCTGGCCATCTCCCTCAAGGTGGACAGCCTCTTCGCGACCCCCACGGCCTTCTACCCGGACTTCCGGGCGGGGAAGGGGGATTCGGAGCGCATCTGGGGTGAGCCTGACCGAGCGAGCGCCCAGAAGGTGGCCGCGGCCCTGGCCCCCATCCTGGAGGTGCCCCGCGGGGCCGTCCTGGAGAAGCTGCTCCGCAAGAAGCCCTTCGTCTGGATCGAGCGGCAGCTGCCCGCCTCCAAGGTCGCGGCCATCCGGGCCCTCAAGCTGGACGGGGTGGACTTCCTGCCGGAAAGCCGGCGCCACTACCCCCGGGGCAGCCTGGCCTGCCAGATCGTGGGGTTCGTGAACATCGACGGCGCGGGCCAGTTGGGCATCGAGCGGACCTTCGACGAGTGGCTGGCCGGCAAGCCCGGCGAGCTCATCGCCCCCCGGGACGCCAAGGGCCGCCTCCTCATCCAGCGCGAGAACTACGCCAAGATCCCGGTCAACGGCTCCACCCTCCAGCTCACCATCGACGCCACCATCCAGCACATCGTGGAGGAGGCCCTGGAGGAGGGCGTCCGCCAGAGCCACCCGGCCACGGCCTACGCCGTGGTGGTGGACCCCCAGACGGGGGAGATCCTGGCCATGGCCGGGACGCCCACCTTCGATCCCAACCACATCCTGCCGAAGCGCTTCATGAACCGCAGCGAATCCGAATGGAGCGCCGCGGACAAGGAGGAGTACCGGCGCGAGCTGGAGCGCCAGAAGGCCGCCCGCAAGGTCCACCCGGTGGAGGACAGCTACGAGCCGGGCTCGACCATGAAGATCTTCACGGCCGCCATCGCCCTGGAGGAGCGCAAGGTCCACCTGGGGGAGGGCATCAACTGCGAGGGCGGCCGCTGGAAGTACTACGACGCCATCGTCACGGACACGCACCACCACGGGACCCTGACCTTCGAGGAGGTCCTCTGGCAGAGCTCCAACGTGGGCGCCGCCAAGATCGGCCTCCGGCTGGACCCCGCCGTCCACTACCAGTACCTCCGCAAGTTCGGCTTCGGGGAGCCCACGGGCCTCAACTTCCCGGGCGAGACCGCGGGCCGCCTCATCGCCCCCGACCGGTGGAGCCGGACCACCCAGCTGACCATGTCGTACGGGTACGGCCTCTCGGTGTCCCCCCTGCAGATCCTGATGGCGGGCTGCGCCCTGGCCAACGGCGGCAAGCTCATGCAGCCCTTCCTGGTCCAGAAGATCTTCAACGACCAGGGCGTCATGCTCCAGGAGTTCCGGCCGCGCGTGAAGGACCAGGTGATCAGCGAGGAGACCTCCGCCCTCATGCGGGAGGCCCTGAAGGGCGTCATCACCAACGGCACCGCCAAGGGCGCGCGCCTCGACGGCAACGTGGAGGCCTTCGGCAAGACCGGCACCTCCCGCAAGATCATCCCCGGCAAGGGCTACGACCCCCGGCGCCACTTCGCCTCCTTCATGGGCTTCTTCCCGGCCGACAAGCCCCAGTACGGCATGCTCTTCATGCTGGACGATCCCGCCGGCGGCCTGACCGGCGGCGATGTCGCGGCCCCCCTCTTCAAACGGATCGGCGACGCGGTGATGCGCTACCGCATGAGCCTGCCCGATGGCGGTCAGGAGGCCGACCTGAAGCTGGGCCTCCGGGACTGGCCGGTCAGCGAAAACGACGAGGCGGTGGTCCACATCGAGCTGGGCAAGGTGCCCGAGCTCAAGGGCCTGACCCTGAAGTCGGCCATCCAGCGGGTGGTCATGGCGGGCGGGATCCCCCGCATCGACGGCCTCGCCGACAACGTCCGGGCCTTCCGGGTGGAGGCCCAGGAACCCGAGCCGGGGGCGCCGCTCCAGGCGGGCGGGGTCGTCCGGATCAAGGTGAGGGCGCCATGAAATTCTCGGATTGGCTGCGGGGCGAGGACGTCGAGGTCGCGGGACCGGACGCGGAGATCACGGACATCACCTGCGACAGCCGCGAGGCGGCGCCAGGCTGGGCCTTCGTGGCCCTGCGGGGCGCCAAGGCCGACGGCGCGGACTTCGTCCCCTCGGCCCTGGCCCGGGGGGCCTCGGCCATCCTGTGCGACCGGGCGCTGGACGTGCCCGTGCCCTTCGCGCGCCTCCTGGGGGGCCGCGCCGCCATGGCCGCCCTGGCCCGCAAGCTCTACGGCGCCCCCGACGGCGCCCTGGCCCTCATCGGGGTGACCGGCACCAACGGGAAGACCACCACGACCACCCTCATCCGCCAGCTCCTGCGGGGTGCGGGCCTGGGCTGCGGCCTGATCGGGACCGTGCTCAACGCCGCCGGCGGCCTGGAGGAGGAGGCGGTGCGCACCACGCCGGAGAGCCCGGCCTTCTTCCGCTGGATCCGCCGCGGCGTCGAGGCCGGGGACGCGGCCATGGCCGTGGAGGTCTCCAGCCACAGCCTGGTCCTGGACCGGGTCGCGGGGGCCCGGTTCCGGGTGGGCGTCTTCACCAACCTGACCCAGGACCACCTGGACTTCCACGGGGACATGGAGACCTACTTCCGGGCCAAGGCCCTCCTCTTCGACCGGTGCGACCGGGCCCTGGTCAACGCCGACGACCCCTGGGGCCGCCGCCTCCTGGAGCGTCCCGGCGCGCGCGCCTACGCCATCGAGGCCGACGCCGACTACCGCGCCCTGGACCTGGCGCTGAGCCCCACCGGCACCGCCTTCACCCTGGCCGCCCCGTCGGGGACGTACCCGGTGCGGAGCCCGCTCCTGGGCCGCTTCAACGCCTACAACCTCCTGGCCGCCCTCGCCGCCTGCGCGGAGGCGGGCTTCGACCTGGCCGCGCTCCTGCCGGCGGTGGCGGGCCTCACCGGCGCGCCGGGCCGCATCGACCGGGTGGACCGGGGCCAGCCCTTCGGCGTCCTCGTGGACTACGCCCACACCCCCGACGCCCTGGAGAAGCTCCTGGCCGAAGGCCGCCGCCTCCTGTCGCCCGGGGGGCGCCTGCACGTGCTCTTCGGCTGCGGCGGGGACCGGGACCGCACCAAGCGCCCCCTCATGGCCGCGGCCGTGGCCGCCCACGCCGACGTCCTCTGGCACACCTCCGACAACCTCCGCGGCGAGGACCCCGACCGCATCCTGGACGACGCGGCCGCCGGCATCCCGGCGGCGATCCTGGCCGACCCCGCCCGGTACCACCGGGAGGCGGACCGGGCCCTGGCCGTCCAGGCGGCGGTCGCCGCCTGCCGGCCCGGGGACCTGCTCCTTCTGGCCGGGAAGGGCCATGAGCCCTACCAGGAGATCCGGGGCGTCAAGCACCCCTACAGCGACCGGGACGCGGTGGAGGCGGCCCTGGCGGGCCGGCCCGTGCCGCGCCCCTGGGCGGAGGTCCGATGACCGGCCTCTGGACCCTCGGGGAGGCCTGCCGCGCGGTGGGCGGTCGTCTGGTCGGCGACGGCGGCCCCGTGCCCGGGGCCCTCTCCATGGACACCCGGACCCTCCGTTCCGGGGACTGCTTCGTGGCGATCCGGGGCGCCCGGGACGGCCACGATTTCGCCGGCGAGGCCGTGGCCCGCGGCGCGGGCTCCCTGCTCGTGGACCGGGAACTGCCCCTTCCCGTGCCCCAGATCCTCGTGCCCGACACCCTGGAGGCCCTCCAGCGCTGGGGCCAGGCCCGCCTCGAGGCGGTCCGCCCCGGCCACGTGATCGCCGTGACGGGCTCCCTGGGCAAGACCACCACCAAGGAGCTCCTCGCCGCCGCCGCGGCCGCGTGGCGGACCCCCGGGAACCGCAACAACACCCTGGGCCTGCCCGAGGCCCTGGCGACCCTGCCCGCGGGGCTGGACGCGGCCGTCCTGGAGATGGGCATGAGCACGCCGGGGGAGATCCGGCGCCTCACCGAGATCGCGCCGCCGGACATCGGCGTCGTCACCCTCGTGGGGGTGGCCCACCTGGAGAACTTCGTGGACGGCCAGGAAGGCATCGCCCGGGCCAAGGGCGAACTCGTGGCCGGGCTGCGCCCCGGCGGCGTCTGGGTCCACCCCGCGGACGACCCCTGGTGCCGGTGGATCGCCATCCAGCCCTGGGCCCGGGGCCGGGCCGTGCCCGTGGGCCCCGGGGCGGCCTACGCCTGGGAGGACGAGGCGTCCCTGGGCCTCCACGGCGAGCGGTTCCGCTTCCGCCACCCCGGCGGCGCCCTGGACGTCCGCATCCGCCTCCGCGGGGCCCACCAGGTGCGGAACGCGACCCTGGCCCTGGCGGCCGCGATGCTGGCCGGCGTGGCGCCCGAGGAGGCCGCCCGCCGCATGGGCGAGGTGGACGCCGGTCCCGGCCGCGGCCGCCTCCATCCCCTCGCCGGCGGAGGCTGGCTCCTGGACGAGAGCTACAACGCCGCCCCCGAATCCATCCTCGCCACCGCGGCCTCCCTCCGGACCCTGACGGGAGGCGACCAGGTGGCCGTCCTCGGCTGCGTCCGGGAGACGGGCCCCGCGGCCCCGCGCCTGCACCGGGAGACCGGCGAGGGGCTGCGGGCCCTGGGCCTCGACCGGGTCCTCGTGTACGGGGACCACGCCGCGGACCTCGCCGGGGGCTTCGGCCCCGGCGGCCGGGCCTTCCCGGACTTCGAATCCCTGCGGGACGACCCCCGCGGGCTGGCCTCGGTGCCCCCGGGCGCGCGCGTCCTGGTCAAGGGCAGCCGGGCCTGGCGCGCCGAGCGCGCCGTCGACTGGCTCCTCCAGTTCCTGTCCCCCGATCCTTCTCCTGGAGAACCATGATTCCCTGGCTCCTCTTCCCGTTCCGCGACGTCATCCCCGGTCTCTCGGTCTTCCGTTACATCACGTTCCGGGCGGCCCTCGCCGCGGCCACGGCCCTGATCCTCTCCCTGGTCTTCGGCCCCTGGGTGATCCGGACCCTGACCCGGCTGCGCATGGGCCAGCACATCCTCCAGGACACGCCCGAGAACCACCAGGCCAAGGCGGGCACGCCGACCATGGGCGGCCTCCTCATCGTGGGGTCCATCCTCATCTCCACGGTGCTCTGGTGCGACCTCCACAGCGGCGGGATCTGGGTGGCCCTGGTCTCCCTGGTGGGGTTCTGCGGCGTCGGGGCCTTCGATGACGTCAAGAAGCTCCTGCGCCGGCAGAACCTCGGCCTGCGCAGCTGGCAGAAGATGCTCCTGCTCGTGGCCATCACCCTCCTGGTGAGCTGGCTCGTGCTCCACTTCAACCTCCGGGGGAGCCAGACCAGCCAGCTGTCCGTGCCCTTCTTCAAGAAGTTCCGCCCCGACGTGGGCGTCTTCCTCGTGCCCTGGATCTGCCTGGTGGTGGTGGGCACCAGCAACGCGGTGAACCTCACGGACGGCCTCGACGGCCTCGCCATCGGCGGCACCCTCATCGTGGCCACGACCTTCGCCATCCTGGCCTACGTGGCGGGCCACGCCAAGATCGCCGGCTACCTCCTGGTGCCCCACGTGCCGGGCTCCGGCGAACTGGCCGTCTTCCTCGGGGCCATGGGCGGCGCCTCCCTGGGCTTCCTCTGGTTCAACGCCCATCCCGCCGAAGTCTTCATGGGCGACACGGGCAGCCTGGCCCTGGGCGGCGCCCTCGGCACCGTGGCCATCATCATCAAGCAGGAGCTCCTCCTGGTGATCGCCGGCGGGCTCTTCGTGTGGGAGGCCCTCAGCGTGATCCTCCAGGTGGGCAGCTACAAGCTCCGCGGCGGCAAGCGCATCTTCCGCATGGCCCCCTTCCACCACCACATGGAACTGGGCGGCCTGAAGGAGACCAAGGTGGTGATCCGGCTCTGGATCACCGCCATCGTCTGCTGCGTCCTGGCCCTGAGCTCCCTCAAGCTGCGGTAGGCCGCGGCGGGGGCTTCAGGGCAGGACCATCGGTTCCGGCTCTCCGAAGATGAAGCCCTGCCCCCAGGGGACGTCGGCGTCGATGACGGCCTGGAGCTCCGCGCCCGTCTCGATGCCCTCCACGATGTAGCCCACCCGCATGCGGGAGGCGAAGTGGGCGAGGGCGTTGAGGAGGGCCGCCTGGTAGGGGCGTCGGTCGACGCCGGCCACGAGGCTCCGGTCCACCTTGAAGAAATCCGGGCTGAGGCGGCTCATGTGGGCCAGGCTGGCGATGCCCGAGCCCAGGTCGTCGACGGCGATGCGCAGGCCCAGGTCGCGCAGGCGCCGGGCGCTCGCCTCCAGGCGCGAGGGGTCCATGCCGCCGAAGGACTCCGTGATCTCCAGCACCACGCGGTGGGGAGGGATGGACAGGTGCCAGAGCCAGGGTTCCAGGCGCTTCCAGAACCCGGGGTGCTCCAGGGTGAGGGGCGCCAGGTTCACGAACAGCAGGTGATCGGTGACGGGGTGCCGCTCGAGGGCCGTGAAGACGGCCTCCAGACAGAGGAGATCCAGGCGGACGCGGGACTCGGGGCTCAGGGAGGTGTCCGTGAGGAGGTCGCCCACGGTGCGCATCCCGCCGCCGTCCACGTGGAAGCGGGTGAGGAGCTCCCGGGCCACGGTGTGGCCGGCCTTCAGCTCCACGATGGGGTGGGCGAAGGTCACCGCGGGGCGGTTCCCCGAGAGGATGCTGTCGAGGATGGCGCTGTTCATGGCCTGGACATTTTCCCTTCTTTGGCCGCCGGTGCCAAACTGTATGAAAGGAGTGCGCATGGGAAGGGTGGTTGTGGTCGGGGCTGGACGTTCGGGCCTGGGGGCCGCGGGGCACCTGGCCGCCTCGGGTCGCGAGGTCGTGCTGACCGAAGGGAAGCCCGGGCCGGATCCCGCGGCCGCGGAGCTGCTGTCGAACCTGGGCGTCCTGGCCGTATGGGGATCGCACCCCCTGTGCCTGCTCGATGACTGCGAGGAGGTGGTGCTGAGCCCGGGCGTGAGCCCCGCCATCCCCTTCGCCCAGGAGGCGGCCGCCCGCGGCATCCCCGTCACCGGGGAGCTCGAGCTGGCCCACCGGGCCCTGCGGGCGCGGGGCGACGGGGCGGTGATCCTCGCGGTGACCGGCACCAACGGGAAGAGCACCACCACGGACCTGACCGCCCACCTCCTCAAGACCTCCGGCCTGCCCACCCGCGCCTGCGGGAACCTGGGCATCCCCCTGGTGGAGGCCATCGCCGGCGCCGAGCCCGGCACCCGCTTCGCCCTCGAGTGCTCCAGCTACCAGCTGGAGACGGTGCGCGACTTCAAGGCGGAGGCCGCCGCCGCCCTCAACCTGACCCCGGACCACCTGGCCCGCCACGGCACCCTGGAGGCCTACCGCGCCGCCAAGGTCCGCATCTTCCAGCACCAGACGCCCGAGGACCTGCGCCTCACCCCGCTCGCGGACCCGGCCTTCGAGGCCCTCGCCCCAGGCCACGGCCTCAGCGCACGGTTCGGGTGGACCTGTCCCGACGGCCCCGGCGCCTGGTGCGACGACCACGGCACCCTCTGGCTGCGGGACACCCATGGGGAGCACCCGCTCGTGAACCGCTCCCGCCTCCTCATCCCCGGCGACCACAACGTGGAGAACGCCCTGGCCGCCGCCGTGCTGGCGGAACGGGGCGGGGCGGAGCTGGACGCCATCCGGGAGGGCCTGCGCACCTACCCCGGCCTCGCCCACCGCATCGCCCTCTGCGGGGAACGCGACGGCGTGGAGGCCTACAACGACTCCAAGGGCACCAACGTGGACGCCACGCTCATCGCCATCCGCGCCCTGCCGGGCCCCCTCGTGCTCCTCCTCGGGGGGCAGGGGAAGGGCACCGGGTACGGTCCCCTGCGCGGGGCCCTGGAGGGCAAGCTGCGGCGGCTGATCTTCCTGGGCGAGGACATCCCGCGCCTGGAGGCCGACCTCGGGGACCTGCCCCACACGTCCATCCAGGCCTTCGACGAGGCCGTCGAGGCGGCCCTCGCCCTGGCCGAGCCCGGCGACCAGGTGCTGCTGAGCCCCGCCTGCGCGAGCTTCGACCAGTTCCGCAACTTCGAGGCCCGCGGGGAGCGGTTCGAGGCCCTGGTGAAGGCCTGGAGCCGGGGATGAGCGGCATGGAGGACGCCGTCCAGGCCGCGCGCTACCGCGCCTTCGCGGGCGCCCGCGGCGCCGCGGGCCGCTGCCTCGTGGTGGACGTGGCCGGCCAGCGCCTCGGCCTCCTCGTGGACGGGGAGGCGGTGGCGGACTGGCCCGTCTCCACGGCGTCGGCCGGCATCGGCGGGGAGGACGGATCGTACCGGACGCCCCCCGGATGGCACCGCATCCACGCCTGCATCGGGGAGGGGGCGGACCCCCTCGCGGTCTTCCGCGCCCGGGTCGCCACCGGCGAGGTGTGGGACGGCGCGCCCGGCGGCGGGGACCTCATCCTCGGCCGCGTCCTGACCCTGGACGGGGAGGAGCCCGGCGTCAACCGCGGCCCCGGCGTGGATTCGCTGGAGCGCACGATCTACATCCACGGCACCAACCACCCCGAGGACCTGGGCAGGCCGGCCTCCCACGGCTGCGTGCGCATGGCCCCCGCCGACGTCCTCGACCTCTTCCGGCGGGTGGAGGCGGGGGATCCCGTGCTCGTTGCCGTCGGATCCGCCGGGCGCCTCCACTTCACGGGGGTGGGGGGGAGCGGCATGAGCGCCCTGGCCCAGTTCATGGCCTGGAGCGGCCACGAGGTCAGCGGGAGCGACCGGGGTTTCGACCAGGGGCTCAACCCCGAGGGCCGGGCCCGCCTGGAGGCGGCCGGCATCCGGATCCTGCCCCAGGACGGCGCCGGCGTGGCCGCGGACTGCCTGGGCGTCGTGGTGTCCACCGCCGTGGAGGACACGGTGCCCGATGTGCGCGAGGCGCGCCGCCTGGGCGTGCCGGTCCTCCACCGCTCCGAGTGCCTGGCCCACCTGGTGGCCTCCCGGCGGACCCTGGCCATCACGGGGACCAGCGGGAAATCCACCGCCGTGGCCATGGCCTTCGAGATCCTCGCTGGCGCCGGATGGGACCCGGCGGTCGTCACCGGCGGCGACCTCCTCGCCCTGCGGGACCGGGGGCTGTGGGGCAACGCCTGGGCCGGGGCTGGACCCCTCGTGATCGAGGCGGACGAGAGCGATGGCTCCCTCGTGCGGTACCGGCCGGCGGTGGGCGTCGTCATGAACCTCCAGCGGGACCACAAGGAGATGGCGGAGGTGGCGGCCCTGTTCCGCACCTTCCGGGGGCGGGTCCGGGAGACCTTCCGGGCCGGCGACGGCCCCGGCCTCGAGGGCCTCGCCCGGGACGGGGAGCGCTTCGGCCTGGGGCCGGGCCCCGGCCTGCGGGCCCTGGGCGCCGCGGCGGGCCCGGCCGGCTGCGCCTTCACCGTGGAGGGGGTCCCCTTCACCCTGCCCGTGCCTGGGCTCCACAACGTGGAGGACGCCCTGGCGGCCATCGCCGGCTGCCGGGCCCTGGGCGTGCCCCTGGCGGACATGGTGGCCCCCCTGGCGGCGTTCCGCGGGGTGGCGCGCCGCTTCCAGGTGGTGGGATGCGACCGGGGCGTGGAGGTCGTGGACGACTTCGCCCACAACCCGGCCAAGGTGACCGCCGCCCTCCGGGCCGCGCGGGCCCGGGCGGCCCGGGTGCTGGCGGTCTTCCAGCCCCACGGGTACGGCCCGATGCGCTTCCTGCGCGCCGACTTCACCCGGGCCTTCGCCGGGGAGCTGGGGCCCGGCGGGATCCTCTGGATGCTGCCCATCTTCTACGCCGGCGGCACCGTCACCCGGGACATCTCGTCGGAGGACGTGGCCGCGGACATCCGCGCCCTCGGCGCCGACGCCCGTCCCGCCCCGGACCGCCCGTGGCTGGCGGAGGCCATCGCCGCGGAGGCGCGCGAGGGCGACCTGGTCCTCGTGATGGGCGCCCGGGACCCGTCCCTCAGCGCTTTTGCGGAATCGGCGCTCCGGTCCCTGCGAGCACGTCCCTGACGAGGGCCCCCAGCTCCTTCACGCGGTAGGGCTTCTGCACGAAGGCCGCGGGCTGGGCCCCCTCCAGGGCCTGGCGGTCGTAGCCGCTGCTGAGGATGACGGGGACGCCGGGCTTCAGGTCCCGCATGGCCCGGAAGGCGGTGGCGCCGTCCATGCGCGGCATGGTGAGGTCCATGAGGACGAGGGCCCAGTCCGCCCCGGGGGCGGAGAAGGCCTCCAGGGCCTCCTGTCCGTCCCGGGCGGCGACGACCTCGAAGCCCAGGGAGGCCAGCACCGCCCCGGTGGACTCCAGGATGATCTCCTCGTCGTCGACCAGGAGGACCCGGCCCCGGAACGCGCAGCCCGCCTCCGGCCGGGCCTCGGCCTCGGCGGGGACCTTCCCGGCGGTGGCGGGGAAGTAGACCTGGAAGAGGGAGCCGGAACCCGGCTCGCTCCGGATCCGGAGGCCCGCCTTGTGCCCCCGGAGGATGCCGAGCATCGCCGAGAGCCCGAGGCCCCGGCCCTGGATCTTGGTGGTGAAGAAGGGGTCGAAGATGCGCGCCAGCACCTCCGGCGTCATCCCGCACCCCGTGTCCTCCACCTCCAGGACGACGTAGGGACCCGGCGAGAGGTTCTGGGCGGGGAACTCCTCGGCGATCCGCGCCGCGTCCAGGGAGGCCAGGGAAGTGGCGATCCGGATCACCCCCTCGCGGCCGCCGAGGGCGTCGGAGGCGTTGGTCACCAGGTTCATGACCACCTGCTGGAGCTGGGCGGCGTCGCCTTCGATGGCCGGCAGGTCCTCGCCCAGCTGGACCTGCAGCGTGGCCTTCTTGGTCAGGGTGGCCTTGAGCAGCCTCACCAGGTCGGAGACAACGGCGTTGAGGTCCCGCGGCTTCACGGAGAAGCGCCCCTTCCCGGAGTAGGCCAGCATCTGGCCCGTCAGCTCCGAGGCCTTCAGCACGGCGTTCTCCACCGCGTCGAGGAGCGGAAGGGCCGGGGAGGTCTCGGGAAGGCCGGCCTGGGCGAGGTTGAGGTTGCCCATGATGGCCGTCAGGAGGTTGTTGAAGTCGTGGGCGATCCCGCCCGCGAGCACGCCGAGGCTCTCCAGCTTCTGGGCCTGGCGGAGCGCCTCCTCCATCCGCCGCGCGTGGGTGGTGTCCCGGGAGGTGCCGACGACGCGGTAGATCCGCCCCGCGGCATCCCGCACGGGCACCAGGGTGGTGGTCATGTGGACGGTCCCGGCCTGGCCGGGGATGTCCTCCTCGAAGGTCCGGGGGGCGCCGGCGGCCAGGGTCTGGCGGACGTGGTCCTCGAAGAGGCGGGCCATGGACGCGGGCACCACGGCCTCGAAGGACCTGCCGCGGACCTGCTCGGAGGCGAGCCCCAGCACCCGCTCCGCCGCGGGGTTCATGCCCTCCATGGCGAGGCGGCCCCCCGTCTCCACCCGGATCCAGAACAGGGCGTCCGGGGTGTGGAGCTGGAAGGCCTGGAACCGGTCCTCGCTGTCGCGGATCCGCTCCTCCTGGCGCCGGCGGAGGGTCTCGTCCAGGGACACGAGCACGGCCCCCGTGAGCTCCCCGTTCTCCGTCATCGGGCCCATCTGGCTGTGGTACCAGCACCATTTCCCGCCCGGCCCCATGGCCCAGCCCTCCCACGCCTCCTGGGGGGACCCGGCCAGGACCGCGGCCAGGGCCCGGTCGGCCAGCTCCCGGGTCTCCTCCCGGAGGCCCAGGCGGAAATCCGCCCCCTGGATGTCCTCCGGCGCGATCCCCGCGGGCACCCGGTTCAGGAAGCGGATCCGCCCCCGGCGGTCGATGAGCGCGATGTAGGCCTGCACCTGGGTCATGATGGAGGTCATCAGTTCGCTCAGGTTCCGCAGGGCCTGTTCGGCCTCCACCTGCCGGGTGATGTCCCGGGTGATGGTGAGGATGCAGGGGACGCCGTCCAGGGACACGATCCGGCCCGACATCAATCCCTTCAAAAGACGGCCGGTCTTGTGCCGGAAGGAGAAGGCCAGGCCGTCGAACTCCCCCCGCTCCCGCAGGAGGGCGGCCATGGACCTGCGTTCATCCGGTTCGGCCCAGATGCCGAGCTCGATGGCCGTCCGCCCCAGGGATTCGTCCCGGGTCCAGCCGGACATGCGGGTGAAGCCCTCGCTCACCTCCAAGTAGGTGCCGTCCTTGAGGCGGGTGAGGTTGATGGCGTCCGGGCTGGCGTTGAAGGCCAGGGCGTAGCGGTGCTCGCTTCTTCGGAGGGCCGCCTCTGTCGCGCGGCGCGCGGTCAGATCATGGACGTACAGGAAGAGGTCCCGGCGGCCGTCCCCCGGCACCCAGGCCCGGGTGACCACCACGGGGACCCGCGTGCCATCGGCCAGCGGAAGGACCGTTTCCAGCACGGGGTTTTGCCAATCCACCCACCAGTCGTCCGGCACCCAGGCCCGCAGGGACGTGCCAGGCAAGGCGCCAGGCGCCACCCCCAGCAAGCGGCCCATCGCGGGGTTCCCGTAGCGGAGGGTGCCGTCCTCGCGGGCCGCAAGGATGCCGTCCGGCGCCGCGTCGAGGCCCGCCCGTGCCGAGGCGTCCGGCAGGGGGTCGGGGAGGGGGGGAGAGACGCGGCGGCGGGCCATGGGTGTGGCAATTATCAGTTATTCCTCCCGGAAGGAAAGCACTGGTTCCAAGGGAAGATGGGGCGCAGGAAAGGGTCGGTGGGCCCTGGCCAGAATTAATAATCTATTTATATTAGGCCCATGTCCCACCCCCTCCGCCTCCTCTGCGTGGCGGCCCTGGTCTCCCTGCCGTCCTTCGCCGCCTGGTCCCATCATCGTCCCGACCCCATCCCGGGCGCGGCCCAGGCCCGCATCCCCCCGGCCAGCGCCGCGCCCCTGCCGGACCTGGCCCGCCCCATCCAGACCCTGGAACTGGAGGACCCCTGGGCGGGGTCCGAGGATGCGGCCGGTCCACGCCTCGCCCCGTTCGCCCCGGGGCCGCGGGGGTCCCTCGCGGCGAGGGCCAGCGCGCGGAACCAGGGGCCGCAGGCCCGGCCCCCCCGCGCCCTCCCCGGCCCCTGAACCTTCGCCCCCAGCCCGGTTCCTCGCTCAGCTTTCCGACCCACTCGAACGATCCCTACCGATCCCAACGGATCGCTCCGCAGGCAGCACGACACCGGCCATGGGGGGGATCGGGGCGAGGGTCAGGGCGAGGAAGCAGGGGCAGCCTCCCAGGCCTCCCCGTCCATCCCCGGCTCCTGAAATGGCAGGGATGGGACGGCGCCAGCGTGTACCCGATGCGCCGCCCCCTCTCAGCTGTGGTTTTTGACGGGGATGGAGGGGATGCACGGGGAGGCCTGGGATGGAGGCTTCCCGGCCCCCTCCAGGCGCGAGCGCTGGCGTTCCGGCAGCGGCGGGTCAAGAACTCCTACCCCGAGTGCGTCGAGTTACGCGGAGTCGGCTCCCTGAGGCCGTTCCGGCCCCCCCTGGGCCGAGGCGAGGAGGACCACGCCGCCCAGGACGAGGAGGCCCCCGGCCCCCTGGAGGGGGGTCAAGGGCTCGGCCAGGAAGGCGGCACCCAGGAGGGCGGCGACGGGGGGCTCGACGGTGCAGGCCACCGAGGTCTGGAAGGGGCCGATCCGGCGGATGCCGGCCATGACCAGGGAGATGGGCAGGGCGGTGCCGAAGCAGGCCAGCCCGGCGACGCTGGCCCAGCCCATGGCGTTCAGGTGCAGGTTCAGGCGGCCGAAGGTCGCGGCGGGGACCAGGACGAGGAGGCCGGCCCACGTGGTGATCCACCGGGTGGCCGTGGCGGGGGCGAGGCCCGCCTGGGCCCGGGTGCCCAGGGCCATGTAGACGGCGTAGCCCAGGGCGCTGCCGGCGCCGAGGGCGACCCCGGCGGCATCCAGACGGCTTGCCGGGAAGCCGAGGGCCAGGGCGACCCCGGCGAGGGCCAGGCCCAGGGCGCCCAGGGCGCGCCGGGAGGGGCGCCGCCCCTGGAGGCCCCAGTCCAGGAGGAGGACCAGGGCGGGGTACAGATAGAGGAGCAGGGTGGCGAGGCCCACGGGGATCCGGCGGCTGGCCGCCAGGAAGAGCCCCGCCTCCAGGGCCAGGAGGCCCCCCATCCCCGCCAGGTCGCGCATGCGAGCGAGCGGGACCCGGGAGCCCGGCCGGAAGCAGGCCCCGCCCCACAACAGGAGGGCGGCCAAGGCGAAGCGCAGCCCCAGGGCCTCGGCCACACCCACCCCGGCCAGGCCCGCCAGGCGGTTGAAGAGGCCGATGGTGGCGAAGCTGCAGCCGGCCCCGGCCACCAGGAGCAGCCCGGCGACGCGCGGGGGGGCGGGCTTCACTTCCGGCCGTGCAGCCGGAGCAGGGCCTCCACGGCGGGCACGTCCGCGGGGACGTCCACGCCCAGGCTCAGGTGGGGGGTCCGGGCGACGCCCACGGCCATGCCCGCCGCCAGGGCCCGGAGCTGTTCCAGCATCTCCATGCGCTCCAGGGGATGGGGGGGCAGGGCGGTGAAGGCCTCCAGGGCCGCCGGGCGGAAGCCGTAGATGCCCAGGTGGCGCAGGTAGAAGGCCAGCTGCTCGGCGCCGAGCCAGGGGCGGAAGTCGGGCACGAACAGGGTGCTGTTCCGCAGGTAGGGGATGGGGCTGCGGCTGAAGTACAGGGCCCGGCTCCGGTCGTCGACCACCACCTTCACATTGTTGGGGTTGAAGAGCTCGTCCGCGCTGTTGAAGGGACAGGCCGCCGTCGCCATGGGGAGGCCCGGATCCTCCCGGAGCAGGGCCACGACCCCGGCGATGGTGGCGGGATGCATGGCGGGCTCGTCGCCCTGGATGTTGAGGATGGCATCGAACTCCTTGCCGATCGCTCGCCAGGCCGCGGCGACCCGGTCCGTGCCGGAGGGCAGGGCGGGGTCGGTCATGACCACGCGGCCGCCGAAGCCGGCCACCGCTTCGGCGATGCGGGCGTCATCCGTGGCCACCGCGACCTCGTCCACCCCCGGGGCGTTGCGGGCCGCTTCCCACACCCACTGGATCATGGGCCGGCCGGCGATGAGGGCCAGGGGCTTCCCCGGAAAACGGGAGGCCTGGTAGCGAGAGGGCAGGACGGCGAGGGTGCGCATGGAAGCCTTTCGGGTCGGTTTGATCATAGCAAGGCTGAGGTCCCATGGGCCTTTCGGCCGGCCAACCCAGGAGGGGCGGATTCCCGCGTGGAAAAATCCCTCCGGATCCTTCACAATCATGGGTTTGGTACGCAAGATCCCGACCCGGAGGTCCCATTGACTCGACGCTTCGCCATCCCCGTGGGCATCACTGCGACCGGGCAATACTACCCGGATCGCGTCGTCACCAATGATGAACTGGCCAAGATGGTCGACACGAGCGATGAATGGATTCTGACCCGCACCGGCATCCGCACCCGCCGCTGGGTGGCCCCCGGGACCGGCAGCTCCGACCTGGGCGTGGCGGCCCTGCGCATGGCCCTGGACCGCCGCGGCATGAAGCCCGACGACCTGGACGCCATCATCTGCTGCACCGTCACCCCGGACATGTTCTTCCCCTGCACGGCGGCCCTCATCCAGCACAAGCTGGGCGCCACCAAGTGCTTCGGCTTCGACATGAACGCGGCCTGCTCCAGCTTCCTCTTCGGCATGTCCGTGGGCGCCAGCTTCCTGGCCGGCGGCACCGTGCGCAACGTGGCCGTGGTCGGCTGCGACGTGATGACCTCCATCATGGACCCCACGGACCGCAACACGGCCGTCCTCTTCGGGGACGGGGCCGGGGCGGTGATCCTGGAGCGGGTGGAGGAGGGCTACGGCATCCTCGACTACGAGCACAGCATCGACGGGGCCGGGGCCCCCTTCCTCTGCATGCACGCCGGCGGGAGCCTCCGCCCCGCGTCGGAGGAGACGGTCGCCCAGCGCCTCCACTACATCCACCAGGAGGGCAAGGAGGTCTACAAGCACGCCGTCCGGGAGATGGCCGAGGTGAGCCGCCTCATGCTCGACCGCAACAACATCGACCCCAAGGACCTGGCCCTCTTCGTGCCCCACCAGGCGAACCTCCGGATCATGGACGCCGCCGCCAAGCGCCTGGAGCTTCCCGCCGAGCGCATGGCCTGCAACATCTCCGAATACGCGAACACCACCAGCGCCACCCTGCCCACCGCCCTCCACCA
Source organism: Mesoterricola sediminis (assembly GCF_030295425.1). Taxonomy (NCBI): domain Bacteria; kingdom Pseudomonadati; phylum Acidobacteriota; class Holophagae; order Holophagales; family Holophagaceae; genus Mesoterricola; species Mesoterricola sediminis. The sequence continues at coordinate 1,836,814 of NZ_AP027081.1, forward strand.
GTCCCTGGAGAAGGGCAAGCTCAAGAAGGGCGACCTCGTCGTCTTCGCCGCCTTCGGCGCGGGCTTCACCTGGGGCGGGAACCTCATGCGCTGGGCCGTGTGAGGATCATCGCCGGGGCCCTGAAGGGCCGGCGCCTGGAGGCGCCCCCCGGCACCGGGCAGGTCCGCCCCACCGCGGACCGGGCCCGGGAGGCCCTCTTCTCCATCCTCCAGCGCTGGCCTCTAGGGGGCTTCGCCGATCTGTACGCGGGCACCGGGGCCGTGGGCCTGGAGGCCCTCAGCCGCGGCTACGGGCCGGTCACCTGCGTGGAGCGGGATCCGGCCGTGCTCGCCTTCCTCAAGCGGAACGCCCGGGGCACGGACCTGGAGGTCGCCGCGCGGGACGCCGGGCGGCTGGGGCCGGACGCCTTCCGGGGCCTGGCCGTGGTCTTCGCGGATCCGCCCTACGAACGGGCCCTCGAGGCCTGGGCGGCCCTGGCCCCCGTCGCCGCGGCCTGGCTGGCGCCGGGCGGCGTCCTGGTCTTCGAGGCGGCCGCGGGCACCGTCCTGCCGCCCCACCCCGGCCTGGAACCCGTGGACGTGCGCCGGTACGGGGCCGCCGCCTTCAGCCTCTTCCAGGCCTGACCCCGCGATTTCCCGCGAGGCCCCGTCGCGCCGGGGCCCTGTTTGGATAAAATGGCGGTATGCCCCGCCTGACCATCCGGACCAAGCTGAGCCTGCACATCAGCCTTCTGGTGCTGGCCTTCGGCCTGTTCAACCTGGTCTTCTTCCCCCTCACCACCCGCCGGCAGCTCCTCGCCCAGGCGGAGACCGGCCTCCGGGACACCTCCCGGACCGCCGCGGCGGGCCTCGCGCCGGTCCTGGACCGCCGGGATCTGGCGGGCATGCGCCGGGTCCTGGAGGGGCTTCCGCCCTCGGGGGATTTCCAGTTCCACGTCCTCTTCGACGCCCAAGGGAAGGTGCTGCTCCGGTCCCCGGGGGCGCCGCCCTGGGTCGACGCGGAAGGGACGGGCCGGGGCCCCCGCTCCGGGGTCCGGGCCGGGGGGGAGATCGTCATCGCCTGGGCGGAGGTGCCCCGGGCGGCCCAGGCCGGGCCCCCCGCCGGAATCCTCCTGCTGGGCGCCTCCACCGCCTCCATCGACCGGCTGGTCCGCCACACCTTCCTCCGGGCCCTCGGCGCCGGCGGCCTGGCCTTCCTCGCCGCCATCGCCCTGGCCCGCCATCTGGCCACCCTCTACGTGAAGCCCCTCTCCAGGCTCACCGACGCCGTCCTCAAGGTGGCCGGCGGGAACCTGGACAGCCCCGCCACCGGCGTGGACAGCGAGGACGAGCTCGGCGTCCTGAGCCGGAGCATCGAGGCCATGACGAGCAAGGTCAAGGTCTCCCGGGACGAGTTCGAGACCCAGAACCGGCTCCTCGAATCCCGCGTGCACGAGCGGACCGGGCAGCTCCTCGAGACGATCTGGGAGCTGGAGGAGATCCGGGCCAACCTGGAGCAGCTGGTCCAGGAGCGCACCCGGGGCCTCGAACAGTCCCGGGCAGAACTGAAGGCCTGGGCCGGCACCCTCGAGCAGAAGGTGCAGGAGAAGACCCAGGAGCTGACCGAGGCCAACGCCAGCCTGATGATGAGCCTCCAGCGCCTCCAGGAGATGGACCGGGTCAAGAGCGAGTTCCTGGCCAACATGAGCCATGAGCTCCGCACGCCCCTCAACGCCGTGATCGGCTTCTCGGGCCTGCTGCTGCAGGAGGGCGAGGAGCGGGTGCCGCCGGAGGTTCGCACGGACCTGGGGATCATCCACCAGAACGGGCGCAACCTCCTGGGCATGATCGACAGCATCCTGGACCTCTCCAAGTTCGAGGCGGGCAGGTTCGAGCTGGACCTCGCCCCCATGGATCCCTTCCCGGCCCTGGACGAGGTGGCGGCGCTGGCCGCGGGCCTCATCGGGAGCCGGCCCCTGCGGTTCGCCTACCGGCGCGGGACGGGGGAGGGCCGCATCCTCGGCGACGCCTCCCGCTTCAAGCAGGTGGTCACCAACCTGGTGGGGAACGCCATCAAGTTCACGGAGCAGGGCGAGGTCGTCCTGGAGGCGGCGGCCCGGGGGGGACGGCTGCGGGTGGCCATCCGAGACACGGGGATCGGCATGAGCGGGCTCGAGCTGCAGCGCCTGTTCAAGCCCTTCCAGCAGGTGGACGGGAGCATCACCCGGAGGTTCGGGGGCACGGGGCTGGGCCTGGCCCTCAGCCAGCGCCTGGCGATGGCGATGGGCGGTCAGATCACGGTCGAAAGCGAGAAGGGCAGGGGGAGCGTCTTCACCGTCGACCTGCCCCTCCTGGCGGAGGAGGCTCCATGACGAAACCCCGGATCCTCTGCATCGAGGACAACGCCGTCAACTGGCGTCTCGTCCAGCGGCTCCTCTCCCAGGCGGGCTACGAGATGCACTGGGCGGAGGAGGGCCTCCAGGGCTACGAGATGGCCGCGGGGGTCAAGCCCGACCTGATCCTGCTGGACATCAACCTCCCGGGCCTTTCCGGCTTCGAGGTCGCCACCAAGTTCAAGCAGCACCCGGAGCTCAAGGGCGTGCCCATCGTCGCCCTGACGGCCCGCACCCAGAAGGCGGACCGCGAGACCGCCCTCGTGGCGGGCTGCGACGGGTTCATTCCCAAGCCCCTGGACCCCTTCACCTTCGTCGACCAGGTCGGGGCCTTCCTCCAGGGCCAGCGGGAGCGCCTGGAGAAGGCCCGGGAGGCCCCGGCCCTGCGCCAGTTCAACGCCCAGATGGTGGAGCACCTGGAGACGCAGCTCCTCGAGGCCCGGGAGGCCAACCGCAAGCTCATCGAGGCCCAGGAGGCCCTGGAGCGCAGGAACGGCAGCCTCTCCCGGCTCCTGGCCCTGAGCCGGGACATTCTCACCGAGCGGGACCCCCAGGCCCTCCTGCTGCGCATCCTGTCCGAAGTCCGGGCCGAGGTGCGCGCCACGGGCCTCACCGCCTACCGGATGCACGGGAGCGGCAGCTACTACGAGGGCTACCGCTGGAACGGCGCCGCCTTCGATCCCCTGCCGGTGCTGCCCGTGGGCCACGCCTTCGTGGGGCGGGCCTGGGCGGCGGGCGCCTCGGGCGTGCTCTCCTCGGAGGCCCTCCGGTCCAGCCGGCTCTGGGAGGAGGGCCTGGACCTGGGCTTCTGGACCCCGGCCTCGGAAGCCGCCCTCCTGGTCCTGCGCACCCACCAGGAAGGGGAGGAGATCTCGGGGTTCTGGATCCTGACCCGGCCCCTGGAGCGGCCCTTCACGGCCGAGGACCTGGAGATGGCGACCCTCCACGCCAGCATCGCCCTGGTGAGCCTGGAGAACGCGGAGCTCATCGTGAGCCTGGACGACAGCACCCGCGCCCTGGCCTCCAGCTACGAGCGCATCGAGGGCGCCTACCAGGACCTCCAGAACGCCCGGGCCGACCTCAACCGCCGGGACCGCCAGGCCCTCCTCGGCGACCTGTTCACCAAGATCGCCCAGCGGCTGGCCGCCCCCGTCCAGAGCCTGCACATCCAGAGCCAGGTGCTGGATCATTTGCCCGCCTGGAACGGCGAGGGCGTGCCCGAGGCCCACCCCCGGGCCCTCGCGGAGATCCGGGAGGCGGTGAGCAAGATCGACGGCCTCCTCAAGGCCCTCATGCGCCGGGTGGGCCGGGAGGGCCCCAGCAAGCCCGAATGGCTGGACCTCCACGACCTCATCCAGCAGGAGCTGGAACTGCTCCAGGCCGAGGGCGTGATCCCCGCGGGCGTGGCGGTCACCCAGGACCTGCGGGCGCGGGTGCCCCTCATCTTCGGGGTCTACGGCGACTTCGCCACCTCCCTGCTCAACCTGGTCCACCACGCCCTGGGGGGGCCCACGCCCTCCCCGACCCTCGACATCCGCTCCTTCCGCACCGACGACGCCTTCCTCCTCCAGGTGACCGACGAGGGCGGAGCGATCCCCCCCAGCGAGCTGGCCCAGGCCTTCGAGCCCTTCTCCGGGCTGCACCAGCAGGCCGTCATGGGCGTGCGCAGCCCGGGCGAGGAACTGGCCGCCTGCCGGCAGTTCATGGCCGCCTACCAGGGCGACATCACCCTGGCCAACCACGGCGACGGCACCATCGTCCGGATGTCCATCCCCCTCAAGTGAGGCCGCGTCCGGGCTGACGATCCGCCCATCGCGAACGGGCCGATGAATGCCTCGGCATTCATCGGCCCGTGCTCACCTGCGGCCGGCGTCCCGGAGGGACCCGGCGCTGCCGGTCCCTACTTGAGCTCCTTGAGGAACTCCTTGACCTCGCCGGCCTTCTTGCCGTTGGGGGCCTTCTCCAGGTAGGTCTTGAAGGCCTCCTTGGCGGCCTTCAGGTTGTTGAGGGAGAACTCGACCACGCCCTTCAGCCAGTAGCTGTCGGCGAAGGCGGGGTCGATGCGGATGGCGTTGTCGACCTTCTTCTTGGCGGTCTCGAAGTCGCCGTTGTTGAAGGCGGTCACGCCGTCGTTGTAGGCCAGCTCGGGGCGGGGACCGACGAGGGCGTCCAGGATGGCCTGGTACTTCGTGGCGGCGGCCTCGTCACCGGAACCCTTGGCGGACTCGGCCAGGGCCAGGGCCAGGCGCTGATCCTTGGGGTTGGCCTGGAAGGCCTTCTCCAGCATGGGCATCGCCTGCTTGAGATACTCGGGGTTCACGGGCGCCTTGCGGCCGACCTCGAAGAGGGTGAGGCCGCAGACCCGCTCGGCCACGGCGAGCTGGTTGTCCATGGGCTTGGGATCCTCGCCCTCCTTCAGGGCCTTCCGGGCGGCGCGCAGGTCCTCGACGGCCTGGACCAGGTGGGGCCGGGCCTCGGCGAACTCCTGGCGGTTGTAGAACTCGACGCCGGTATTGAAGGCGTGGGAGCCGGAGATGGACTTCTTCTCGCTCTCGGACATGTTGGCCTGGCTCTGGGCGAGGGCCAGCTCCTGCGCCTCCTTGGTGGTCATCAGGACGTAGTCCTTCTTGAAGGTGTCACCAAGGGGGATCTTGATGGTCTCCTTGAGGCCCTGGTAGCCGGGCGCGGTGATCTCGATGTCGAACTCCTTGGGCTCGAGCCCGACCTGCATGTAGTTGCCCTTGGCGTCCACCTGGAGCGTCTTGGTCCAGGTGATCTCCTTGCGGCTGATGGTGAAAACGACGCCGGGGACGGGCTTGCCGTCCTTCCCCGTGACCTTGCCCTGCATGCGGCCCGTGCTCTGGGCCACCAGGGACACGCAGGCAGCGGGGATGATCATGGCCGTCAAAAGTTTGCGCATAATACCTCCATTTACCACCATGGTCCCATTTATCAATGGCTTTGAGAAGTGCCCTTGGATGAACTGTGATACGCTTCGGGCAATCCTCGGAGTGACCATGAGTGCTGCGGAAGCATGGCCGTCCCACACCGCCCTCGCATCCGCCCTCCATGTCTGTGTCGGCTTGAGTGCAAGTCTTTCAAAAAGGGCGCTTACGGCTGCGGCCTTCGCCGGTTTCCTCCTGGCCGCGCCCTTGTGGGCCAAGGCGGAGCCCGCCGCGGCCCCCGCCCGCGCTGAACTCCAGCCCGCCATCGCCCTCAGCCACTGCGCGGAACGCCTGAAACCCGCCTTCCAGACGGGGGATCCGGTGGCCATCCAGGCCGCCGTCCAGGACGTCGAGCTGCTCCGGCGCACCTACGGAACCCTGGACGTCCTGCCCCTCGTGGAGGCGATGACCATCTTCGCCCGGGACCTGGGGCGCAAGGGCAGCCCAGCCGCCGGCATCAAGGTGCTGGACACCGTGGAGCGGTGGGCCCCGCGCAATCCCTCCGTCCTGGGGGCCCGCATCGTCCTGGCCCGCCAGCAGGGGCCCCAGGGCTGGGTGTGGAGCATCGCGGACCTCCTCGAACTGACCCGGGCCCGGCTCACGAACCCCGACCACCGCTGGCTCTGGACCCTCCAGCACCTGGCCTGGGCGCGGGTGATGGCGGCCCTGCTGCTCTGGGGCACCGCCCTCGCGCTGGGGCTCCGCTACCGCCGCGTCTGGCGGACCACGTGGGAGGATCCGCTCCGGCATCACGCCATCCACCCCCATGTGGTGGCCCTCCTCGGCGCGTTCATCGTCACCCTGCCGGTGGTGTTCGGACTCGATCCGGGCCTCGCGGCCATGCTCTGGCTCTGGATCCTGGCGCCGTTCCTCACGGGGCCGGAGGTGCGGGTGGCCCTGGCCGTGATCCTGATCCAGATGGTCCACCCGGTGCTGACCCTGGTGGAGCCGCTGGCCTCGCCGGCGCCCCGGCCCAGCCTCGTCACCCTCCAGCTCCGCCCGCAGCCGGCCCCCCCGGATGAGCGCATCCTGGCGGGCCTTTCCGCCCACGACCGGACCTTCCTGGCCGGCTGGCGGCAACTCCAGAGCCAGGACTGGCCCCGGGCCGCGGCCACCTTCGAGGCGCTGGCCAAGGAGTCGGGAGACCGTGCAGAGGTCGTGAACAACCTGGGCGTGGCCCGGTACCAGATGGGCAACGTGCAGGGCGCGCAGGCCTGCTTCGACGAGGCGGCCACCCTGGCGCCGCGCCGGGGGGAGATCCTCCTCAACCAGAGCGTGGTGGCCTTCCGGCAGATGGACGGCCCCCTGGGGTTCGCCAAGCAGGAGGATGCCCGCCACTTCGCCCCGGAGACCTTCAACCGCATCCTGGCTGCCAACCAGGCGCGCACCGACCAGCGGACCTTCGCCCTGCCGCTGCCCGATACGCCGGAGCGCATCGCCGCCCTGGCCCGGGCGATCCGCCCGGAGCGTCCCGCGTCCGGGGGCGGCATCCACCTCTACACCCTCCTCAACCTCCTCCTGCCCCTGGCGGCCGCCGGCCTCTTCTACCTGCGCCTCTCCCGGAGCATCGCCCAGGCCCATCCCTCCCAGTGCGCCCGATGCGGCGAGCCCTTCCACACCACCGATTCGCCGGACGCCTGGGTCTGCTCCAAGTGCCACCATCTCTTCGTCCTCAAGGATGGGCTCCACGGTGAGAGCCGCAAACGGAAGGTGGAGGAGGTCGCCGGGTTCCAGCGCTCCCAGCGCTGGGTCCACCGGTTCCTGGCCTTCGCCCTGCCGGGGACGGACCTGCTCCTGGCCGGGGAGACCCGGGCGGGCATGGTGGAGTTCTCCTTCCTCTGCTTCGCCGCGGGCGTGGTGCTGGCCACGGGCCGGCCCCTGCGCTACCCGGGCGAGGTCCTCCAGGATCCGGCGACGGTTTGGCTGCCCATGGGGCTGGTTCTTCTGGCCATCCTGTTCCTGCGTTCCTGGCTCAAACTGCTGCCGAGGAGGGGCTAGGCATGGCGCTCGAAGGCTCCCTCCGCGATTTCGACCTCTTTTCCCTGTTCAACATGATCAAGACCCAGGGGAAGAGCGGGACCCTGGTGCTCAGCCGGGCCCAGGAGTTCGTGAAGATCTTCTTCGACACCGGCGAGATCGTCGGGTGCGATTCCAACCAGGTCCGCATGGAGGACCGCGTCGGCGCCATGCTGGTGCGCCTGGGGCGCCTCTCCGGGGACGAGCTGCTGGCCATGATCCACCGCCAGAAGCAGACCCTGAAGCGCATGGGCACCCTGCTGGTCGAATCCGGCCGCGTGAGCCCCCAGGACCTCCAGGACGCCCTCTTCAACCAGGCGATGTCCATCATCTACCGCACCTTCCGGTGGGTGGAGGGCGACTACCGCTTCGACTCCATCCTGCCTCCGGAGCTCGACCGGGAGAACTTCCCGCCGATCCCCGTGGACACGGTGCTCATGGAAGCCGCCCGGATCATGGACGAGTGGCCCGAGGTGCAGCGGCGGCTCCCGGACAACGCGCTCCCCCTCCGGAAGACCGAATACGGCGAGTCCATCCACCTGGACATCGACAAGGACCTGTCCACCGTCCTGGAGGGCGGCTCCATGGACGTGGAGGGCTCGGGCCTGAACCACGAGCAGGAGACGGTCCTCACCTACTTCTCGACCCCCAGCAGCGTCCAGAGCGTGCTCCAGATCAGCCGCTACGACGAGCTCGACACCTGCAAGTACATCGCGGAGCTCCTCGAGCAGGGGATCCTCGAGGTCTCCCCCGAGTCCGTGGAGGAGCGTCCGGCCTTCGTGTGGGCGCTGCCCCCGTCGGCCTTCAAGGAGTCCGCCGAGCCCAAGGGGCCCTCGCGGCTCTTCTGGCCGGCGGTGATCCTGTTCCTGGGCTTCCCCCTCGCCTTCTATGTGCCCCGGGCGGCCACCTCGTTCAACGAGGGCCTCGCCAGCCTTCAGCCGGCCAGCCAGCACCTGCCCCTGGATCCCGCCACCCGCCTGCGCAAGGCCTGGGCCTTCCGCATGGCCAATCCTGCGGACGGGGGCCGGGCCACGGCCGAGGCCCTGGGCTGCCGCCTGGACGAAGGGGTCACCGTGCCCGACCTCTCCAAGTGGCCGAACCCCCTGACCCCCACGCCCCTCGACAAGTCCGTCGCGATTCCGGCCGAGCAGTAGCGGCCGCGGCCGACCGGAGGCCGGCGCCGGTCCCTCCCGGCCGCGAACGCGGCCGAGGCCGGGCGTGGCCCGGCCTCGGAACGGAACGCGCCGGAGGCGCGGGCGGCTATTCGTCCTCGAGGACGTCGGTTGCCTTCGGCTTGCGCGGCTGCGCGGCCCAGGCGACGAGGACGGAGATGAAGTAGAGGCCCTCGAGCACCACCCCGAAGAAGATCGTCGTGACGATGACGTCGCCGGGGGTGAGGAAGGCGCTGATGATGAAGATCGCGATGGTCGCGTGGCGCCAGTACTTCAGCAGCCACCGGGCGGTCACGATGCGGAAGCGGGCCAGGAAGAAGACCAGCACCGGCAGCTCGAACATGAGGCCGGTGCCCACGACCGTGTAGATGAACAGGTCGAGGTAGTCCTCCAGGTGCAGGTTGGTCCGCAGCCCGGCCTTCAGGGCCTCCTCGAAGAGGATGTCGCCCAGGAACTGGAAGGCGTTGAAGTAGGCGAAGGCCGCGCCCCCCAGGAAGCAGGCCGAGGTGGCCAGCACGAAGGGGATGGCGAACCGCCGCTCCCGGGCGTAGAGGCCCGGCTTGATGAATCCCCACACCTGCGCGAAGAGGAAGGGCGCGGCGATGAAGATGGCGGCCCATACGGCGAGCCGCATCAGGGAGAAGAAGGGCTCCGTCAGGCTCGTGTAGGCGAAGGGCTCGAAGGCCGTGGGGATGGGCAGGTGATCTGCGACCGCCTGGGCGATTGCGTGCTTTTTGTACGTGTCGAAGAAGGGCTTCTGGGCCCAGAGCATGAGCTTGAAGCGGAATCCGTACGTGAGCGCGAAGGCGGCGGCCACGATCAGCAGGCTTCGGACGAGGCGGACCCGCAGCTCCTGCAGGTGCTCCCAGAAGGACATCTGGTCGGGGGAGGTGTTCGACATGGGCTGGCAGGCCGGGGCGGACCCCGGCGGCTCCTACTTCTTCTCGCCGCTGGGGGCGTCGTCCTTGACGGATTCCGTGATCTCGCGGCTGGCCTTCTTGAACTCCTGGATGCCCTTGCCGAGGGCCTTGCCCAGTTCGGGGAGCTTGGAGGGGCCGAAGAAGATCAGCAGCAGGATGCCGATCAGCAGCATTTCGGTGAGGCCGAGATTGCCCATGGTGCGATTCTCCTGAATGATGGCGTGCTTCCGGGGCGTCCGGACCGGACCGCCCCGGCTACCAGGGTGGCACGATCGGAAGCCGGGGGGGTAACCCTAGACGGGAAAGGCCGTTGAGCGGCCCAGGCTGTGGTAGGTCCAGCCGGCGCGCCCCATGGCCTCGGGCCGGAAGAGGTTCCGGCCGTCGAACATGACCTTCTCCTTGAGCCGGCGCCCGGCCTCCTCCAGGTCGACGGAGGCGTACTGGGGCCACTCGGTGGCCACGAGCAGCGCGTCGGCGCCGTCGCAGGCGGCGAGGAAGTCCTCGGCGTAGGCGACCCGGTCGCCGATCTTGGCGCGGACGTTGGGCATCGCCTCGAAGTCGTGGACCACCACCTCGGCGCCCAGGGAGAGGAGGCTGTCGATGAGCTCCAGGGACATGGCCTCGCGGATGTCGTCGGTGTGGGCCTTGAAGGCCAGGCCCCACAGGGCGAACCTGCGGCCCGCGAGGGCGGCGGGATCACCGGCCTCGCAGCCGTAGTGGCTCTTCACCTTGAGGGCGAGGACCTGCTTCTGGTGGCGGTTGGCCTCGACCGTGGCCTCGAGGGCCCGCAGGGGCCTGCCGTTCTCGCGGCCCACCTTGAGCAGGGCCTGGAGATCCTTGGGGAAGCAGGAGCCGCCGAAGCCGGGGCCGGGGTTGAGGAAGTACTTGCCGATGCGGTGGTCGCTGCCGATGCCGTTCTTCACGTATTCCACATTGGCGCCGACCCGCTCGCAGAGGCCCGCGATCTCGTTGATGAAGCTGATGCGCAGGGCCAGCATGGCGTTGGCCGCGTACTTGGTCAGCTCGGCGCTGGGCGGATCCATGCGGAGCCACTGGCCCTTGCTTGCCTGGAGGAAGGGATCGTAGAGGCCGCGCATGATCTTCTCGGCGTGGTCCGTGCGGCAGCCGATGACGACGCGGTCGGGACGGAGGAAGTCGTCGATGGCGCAGCCCTCGCGGAGGAACTCGGGGTTGGAGACCACCTCGAAGGCGCGGTCGGTGCGGGCGGCGATGGCCGCGGTGACCCGGGCGGCGGTGCCCACGGGCACCGTGCTCTTGTCCACCACGACGAGGGGCGCCGCGCCGGCGGGACGGAGGGCCATGGCTTCGCCGATGGCCCCGGCCACGGCCAGGACGTACTGGAGGTCCGCGCTGCCGTCCTCGCTCTGGGGCGTGCCCACGCAGATGAAGGCCGCGTCGGCCTGCGCGATGCCGTCGCGGATGTCGAGGCTGAAGGCGAGCGTGCCCGAGGCCTGGTGCTTCGCCAGCAGGTCGTCGAGCCCGGGCTCGTAGATGGGGGAGATGCCTTTGCGGATCTTGTCGATCTTGGCCTGGTCCGTGTCGATGCCCAGCACCTTGTGCCCGGCCTCCGCGAAGCCGGCCGCGGCCACCAGGCCCACGTACCCCGTACCGATGACTAGAACATGCATGGAGATCCCTCGCAAATCCGTGGCGCTATCAAAGCGATACAGGGATTGTAGACGGTTTCCCATCGGCGGCGCGAGCCTTGATAGAATTGCGGTGAGGAGGAGACATGCCGTACGTGGGCCTCATGGCGGGACAAGGCGTCAATCTTTGGGAGGTGGTGCTCCATTCCGGGACGGTGGCCCGGGCCGTGCTCCTGATCCTGTGCGCCTTTTCCGTGACCAGCTGGGTGATCATCGTGCAGAAGGGCCTCCTCCTGTCCCGGAGCGGCCGCGCCACGGAGCACTTCCGGAGCGTGTTCCGCAAGGCCACCGACTGGAGGGAGCTCAAGCAGCGCAGCGGGGAGTTCGCCATGAGCCCGCTGGTGGGCCTCTTCACCGCGGGCTTCTCCGAGGTCACCTACCAGCTCCGGCCAGGCGCCGGGACCCAGGGCGGCCGGCCCCAGATCAAGAGCATGGAGGCCGTGGAGCGCTGCCTGCAGCGCGCCTCCGTCGTGGAGATGGGCCGCATGGAGACCTACCTGGGCATCCTCGCCACGATCGCGGCCGTGAGCCCCTTCGTGGGCCTGTTCGGGACCGTGTGGGGCATCATCGACGCCTTCCACGGGATCGGCATGGCCGGCAACGCCAGCCTCGCCACCGTCGCCCCCGGCATCTCGGAGGCCCTGGTGGCCACCGCCCTGGGCCTGGTGGCCGCCATCCCGGCCCTGATGGCCTACAACTTCTTCCAGGGCCAGCTCAAGCACTGGCAGACCGAGCTGGATGACTTCGCCCTGGAGTTCATCAGCCTCTCCGAGCGCAACTTCACCTGATGGCCTGCGGCGCCCGGACCCCCGTGCTCTGGCAGCCCCAGCCCCGGCTGCCGCTGCCGGTGGCGCGCTTCCTGGGGGCCCGCCTCCACGCGGCCCTCGAGAATCCCGCCGACCGGGCCCTCCTGGCCTGGCCCGCCATCCTGGGGGCCCCGGCCCTGCGGGCGGCTCATCCCGGCGGCCTCCCGGAGGCCCTGCTCCTGGAGCAGGCCGCGCCGATGCTCGTCGGAACCGGCCAGTCGCCTGAAGACGCCTGGCGGCGGGCCACCGCCTGTTTCCCGGACACCGGCGACAAGGGCCCCGACGGCTGGGTGCCCCACCGCCTCTGGGACCCCCTCGCCTCCCTCGTCAGCCTGCGCTGCGGCGTCACCCTCCTGGCCCTCCTGGGCCTGCCGGGGGACGCGCGGTGGCGGGTGGCGGCCGGGGCCTCCCTCTTCAACGCGGCCCTCTTCCACGAGGCCCACGACGCCCTCGAGCCCCTCTGGATGGAGGCGGAGGGACCCCTGCGGCGCACCTTGCAGGGGCTCATCCTCATGGCCGGGGGGTACCACCACATGCAGATCCAGAACGCCCCGGGCATGGCCGGCCTGTGGGAGGACGCCCAGGCGGCCCTCGAGGCCTCCGGCGGGGAGGTCCGGGGCCCCTGGGGGACCCTGCGGTTCGACGAGGCCCTCGCGGGTCTCCAGGTCCGCCTGGATGCGCTGGACGACGGTACCGGGGAGCGTTCCCCGGAACCACCTTGGGACCGGCTCTGGAGCCTGGACCGGCCCGAATGGGAGCTGATGTGATCTCGTGCGACGTTCTGGTCCTGGGCGGCGGCATCGCCGGATGTTCCGCGGCGCTTCGGGCCGCCGCCGCGGGGGCCTCGGTGGTGCTGGTCGCCAAGGACGCCCTCGGCGAATCCAACACCGCCTACGCCCAGGGCGGCATCATCGGCATGCCGCCGCCCGAGGCCAGCGATTCCCCGGCCCTCCTCGCCTCCGACATCGAGGCCGCCGGCGCCGGGCTCTGCCGCCCCGAGGCGGTGGCCCTCCTCGCGGCGGAAGGCCCGCGCCTGTGCCGCGACTTCCTCTGGCGGGAGGTGGGGGTCCCCTTCGACCACACCGGGAGCCCCGAGCCGGACTCCACCGCCGAGGCGGCCCACAGCGCCCGGCGGATCTGGCACGTGAAGGACGCCACGGGCCGCGCCATCCAGGGCGCCCTCACCGCGAAGGTGAAGGCCCACCCGGGCATCCGGATCCTCGAGGAGCACGCCCTCGTGGACCTGCTCACGGTCCCCCACCACAGCCGCGACCCCCGGCGCGTCTACGATCCCATCCAGGTGTGGGGCGCCTACGTGCTCAGCCCCGGGCGGGACGTCCTCATGTGCCTGGCGCGGCGCACCATCCTCGCCACCGGCGGCCTGGGCTACCTCTACCTGCACACCAGCAACCCGGCCTCGGCCACCGGGGACGGCCTCGCCGCCGCCTACCGGGCCCACGCCCGCATCGTCAACTGCGAGTACGTGCAGTTCCATCCCACCACCCTCTTCGTGCCCGGCCGGCCCCGGACCCTCCTGACGGAGGCCCTGCGGGGCGAGGGCGCGCGGCTCATCAACCGGAAGGGCGAGCGGTTCATGGAACGCTACGCCCCCGACCGGCTGGAACTGGCGCCCCGCGACGTGGTGAGCCGGGCGATCTTCCAGGAGATGGCCGCCACGGGCGAGCCGAGCATGTTCCTGGACCTGGAGCCCCTGAAGACCCGCCTGGACCTGGAGGCCCGCTTCCCCACCGTCCTGGAGACCTGCCGCAAGGCCGGCCTGGAGCCCACCGCCCAGCCCATTCCCGTGGTGCCCGCCGCCCACTACTTCTGTGGCGGCGTCGCCGTGGACCTGGAGGGGCGGGCCAGCCTGCCGGGCCTCTTCGCCGTGGGCGAGGTCTCCTGCACGGGGGTGCACGGGGCCAACCGCCTCGCCTCCGCCTCCCTCCTCGAGGGCCTGGTCTGGGGCGTCCGGGCGGGCGACGCCTGCGCCCGGGAGGCCACCGGGGTCCAGCTGCCCGATCCGGACGATTTCGCCCCCTGGAAGCACGCCACCGGCGCCCCCGAGCCCGACCCGCTCCTGGTGGAGCAGGACTGGACCAGCATCCGCACCACCCTCTGGAACTACGCCGGCATCGTGCGCACCCGCGAGCGGCTGCTCCGGGGCCGGGGGGACATGGGCTACCTCTATCACCGCCTGGAGGCCTTCTACCGCGCGGCCCCGCTCTCGCGGACCCTGCTGGAACTGCGCAGCGGCATCATCTGCGCGCGCCTCATCATGAAGGCGGCCCTCCAGAATCCGGAATCGCGCGGTTGCCACTACCGGCTGGACTGATTCGCGAATCCTTGGTAAATCTGGAGTTTCAACCCAGGGGCCCTCGGGTGGGCCCCCTTTGCGCACGAGGGCGCCGTGGCCGACTCGACCAGGAAACGCTATCCCGTCTTTCTCCCCCGCACCGATTTCCCCATGAAGGCGGATCTGCCTCAGCGGGAACCCAAGCGGATCGAGCGCTGGAAGGCCGAAGGCCTCTACGCCCGCATCGAGGCCCGCAAGCGGGCCGATAACGCCGCCGGCCGGGGCCGCGGCCGCCGCATCCTGCACGACGGGCCGCCCTACGCCAATGGCGCCATCCACATCGGCCACGCCCTCAACAAGATCCTCAAGGACATGGTGGTCAAGTCCCTGTGGCTGGACGGCTACGAATCCCCCTATGTCCCCGGCTGGGACTGCCACGGCCTTCCCATCGAACACGCGGTGGAGCGGGACCTGGGCCCCAAGCGCCGGGAGATGAGCCGCTCCGAGTTCCTGTCCCGCTGCCGGGCCTACGCCCAGAAGTGGATCGACAGCCAGCGGGCCGGGTTCCAGCGCCTGGGCGTCCTGGGCGCCTGGGACGAGCCCTACATCACCATGAACCCGCGCTACGAGGCCGACGTGGTCCGCCTCCTGGGGCGCCTCTTCGAGTGCGGGGCCGTCACCCGCAAGCTGAAGGTGGTGCACTGGAGCTACGGCGCCCGCACCGCCCTGGCCGAGGCCGAGGTGGAGTACGCCGACAAGACCAGCCCCGCCATCACCGTCGCCTTCCCCGTGGCCGACGCGGAGGCGAAGCGCATGGGCCTGCCCACGCCCCTCTTCCTTCCCATCTGGACCACCACCCCCTGGACCCTGCCCAGCAACCTCGCGATCGCGATGCACCCCGACATGGAGTACGCCGTCGTGAAGTCCGGGGACCGCCACTACATCGTCGCCGTGGCCCTCATGGAGGACTTCGGGAAGAAGCTCGGCGCCCCCCTCCACACCATGGAGACGCGGAAGGGCAAGGAATTCCAGAGCCTGAAGGCCCGCCACTGCTGGCTGGACCGCGAATCCCCCGTGCTCCTGGCCGACTACGTCACCGCCGACACCGGCACCGGCCTGGTCCACACCGCCCCCGACCACGGGGTCGACGACTTCAACCTGGCCCACCACCTGGGCCTCCTCCAGCTGGTCGGCCCCGACGGGCGCTTCACCGCCGACGTCCAGGACCCCGAGCTGGAAGGCAAGAACATCTTCGACACCAACCCCCTCGTCGTGGACCGGCTGAGGGCCGGCGGCGCCCTCCTCCACGAGGAGAGCCTGACCCACAGCTACCCGCACTGCTGGCGCACCAAGACGCCCATCTTCTTCCGGGCCACGGAGCAGTGGTTCATCATCATGGACAACGAGCTCCTGGGGAAGGGCCGCTCCCTGCGCGAGCTGGGCCTCGACGGGGTCGACGGCACCCGCTGGGTGCCCGCCCAGGGCCGCAACCGCATCCACGCCATGATCTCCGGCCGTCCCGACTGGTGCATCAGCCGCCAGCGCGCCTGGGGCACCCCCCTCACCGTCCTCCGCTGCACCGAGTGCGGCGAGCCCCTCGCCGCCCGCGAGATCTTCGAGAAGGCCGCTGAGGCCATCGAGCGCGGGGGCGTCGAGGCCTGGGCCGACCTCCCCCTGGAACAGCTCCGCCCCGCCGGCGCCGCCTGCGCCAAGTGCGGGTCCGGGTCCTTCCAGAAGGAGACGGACATCCTGGACGTGTGGATCGACTCCGGCGTCAGCGCCGCCGTCGTCTGTGACACCCACTCCGAGCTGAGCCGGGAGGACTACGGCAAGTTCATCTACCTGGAGGGCTCCGACCAGCACCGCGGCTGGTTCCACTCCTCCCTCCTCTTCAACCTGGCCGCCACCGGCGAGAAGCCCTACGACACCGTCGTGACCCACGGCTTCGTGCTCGACGGCAAGGGCCAGAAGATGAGCAAGAGCCTCGGCAACGTGGTGGTCCCCGAGGAGGTCATGAAGACCCTCGGCGCCGACATCCTGCGCTGGTGGACGGCCTCGGTGGACTACAACGAGGACGTGCGCATCTCCAAGGAGATCCTGGAGCGCTCCGCGGACGCCTACCGGAAGATCCGCAACACCCTGCGCTTCCTCCTGGGCGCCCTCGCCGACTTCGATCCCGCGCGGGACGCGGTGGCCGAATCCGCCTACGCCCCCCTCGACGCCTGGGTCCTCGGGGCCTTCGGCGACATGGCGGGCCGCGTGGCCGAGGCCTACCGGACCTTCAACTTCATGGAGGCCGCCCAGACCCTCCACGGCTTCTGCCAGCTGGAGCTCTCGGGCCGCTACTTCGAGATCATCAAGGACCGCCTCTACTGCGACACCGGGGATTCCGCCCGCCGCCGCAGCTGCCGCACCGCCTGCTGGCGCCTGGCCCAGGGCCTCGCGATCATGCTGGCCCCCGTGCTCAGCTTCACCGCGGACGAGGTCTGGGAGAACATTCCCGGCGCCGAGGGCTCCGTCTTCGAGCAGCGCTTCCCCGAGCCCGCCCCCCATCCCGCCGCCGGGGACTGGGACCGGTTCTGGGAGATCCGCGAGGCCGTCCAGGCCGCCATGGAGCCCCACCGGGCCGCCAAGACCATCGGCACCAGCCTCGACGCGGCCGTCACCCTGGCCCTCCCCGCCGCGGACGCCGCCCTCCTGGGCCGCCTCGGCGAGGATCCGGAGGACCTGCTCGTCGTGAGCGGGCTCACCGTGACCGAGGCCCCGGACCTGGAGGTGGCCGTCGCGGCCCACGCCGGCACCAAGTGCCCCCGCTGCTGGAACCACAAGGGCGGCGCCGGGGAAGGCGAGGACGCCGACCTCTGCCCCCGCTGCGACGCGGCGGTGAAGGCCCAGGCATGATCCGGCGCCTTCCCTGGCTGGCCCTCCCGCTGGCGGCCCTGTTCCTGGACTGGGCCTCCAAGGCCTGGATCCTGGCGCACCTGCCCGTGCACGGCTCCCGCACCGTCATCGAGGGCTTCTTCCACCTCACCCTCGGCTACAACCCGGGCGCCATCTTCGGCACCCTGGCGGGGGCCCCCGGCCCGGTCCGGCAGATCCTCTTCACCGTGGCCGGCCTGGGCGCCGTGGGCTACTTCGGCTGGGAGTTCCTCCGGGCCGCCACCCCCACCCTCCACCGGGTGGGCCTCGGCCTCATCCTGGGCGGGGCCCTGGGCAACGGCCTGGACCGGTACCTCCGGGGCGCGGTGGTCGACTTCCTCGACTTCGAGTTCTGGGGCTGGCACTACTGGACCTTCAACCTCGCCGACACCTTCATCGTCTGCGGGGGCCTCCTCCTGGGCCTCGGCCTCCTGAGGGACGCCCTCCGGGCCCGGCGGCCGGAGCCCCCGGAAACGGTCTGATCCATCGCCGGCCATGCCGCCCCCGGCCCAGGGAAAAAGCCCCTGGGCCGGGGGCGGGACCGGTATAACCTGTTACGAGGTATCCCTGGAGTCCTTCGTGTCCAAGCGCACCCTCCTTCCCCTCCTGGCCCTGCTCCTGGCGCTGCCCGTCCGGGCGGACGAAGGCCTGTGGACCTTCGACAACCTGCCCCTGGACCGCATGAAGGCCAAGTACGGGTTCGCGCCGGACGCGGCCCTGCTGAAGCGCCTCCAGGCCGCGACCGTGCGCTTTTCCGGCGGCACGGGGTCCTTCGTGAGCCGCGACGGCCTCGTCCTCACGAACCACCACGTGGGGCGGGGGGCCATCCAGCAGGTGTCCACCGCCGAGAAGGATTACATCCGTAATGGATTCGTGGCCGCCACCCGGGCGCAGGAGATTCCGGTGTCCGGCATGGAGCTCATGGTCCTCACGGCCACCCGGAACGTCACCACCGAGGTGCTGGCGGCCGGCAAGGGCCTGGCCGAGGCCGAGGCCGCCAAGGCCCGGCGGAACGCCCTTTCGGGCCTCCAGAAGGCCGAGGAGGAGCGCACGGGCCTGACGGTCCAGCCCCTGACCCTGTACCGGGGCGGCCAGTACTGGCTCTACGGCTACCGGAAATTCACCGATGTGCGCCTGGTGGCCGCCCCCGAAATGAAGGTGGCCTCCTTCGGCGGGGACTGGGACAACTTCACCTACCCCCGCTTCGACATGGACTTCAGCCTCTTCCGCATCTACGTGGACGGGAAGCCCTATCGCCCCGAGGCCTGGCTGCCCCAGGCCACCACGCCCCTGGCCAACGGGAACCTGGTGATGGTCTCCGGCCACCCCGGCACCACCTTCCGCCAGGAGACCGCCGCCCAGATGGCCATCGCCCGGGACGCGATCTGGCCCGGCCGCATCGCCGCCTACCTCCGGCGCCGCGCCGCCCTGGCCGCCTTCGCGGCCACCGGCCCCGAGGCCAAGCGCCTGGCCACCACGGCCCGCTATGGCGTCGAGAACGCCATCAAGCGCGCCGAGGGCATGCTCATGGGTCTCCGGAAGCCCGGCAACCTGGAGAAGGTGGCGCGGGAGGAACAGGCGCTGAAGGCCCGGCTCGGGGGCGATCCCGTCCTCGCCAGCTGGGACCGCATCGCCGAGGCCGCCCAGCGCCAGAAGACCCTCCTCCCCGAGGCCCCCCTGCGGGAGAACCTGGGCTGCGCCCTCCTGGGCCGGACCGTCACCCTCCTCCGCCTGGGGACGGAGACCCGCCTGCCCAGCGAAAAGCGCCTGCCCGAGTACACGGAGGGCGCCCTCAAGGCCACCCGCGATCGCTACGGCAACTCCGCCCCCGTGCACCTGGACCTGGAGCAGGCCCAGCTGGCCGCGGGCCTCCGGGAGGCCCAGGAACTCCTGGGCGCCGGGCACCCCGCCGTCCAGGCCCTCCTCGCGGGCCGGACCCCCGAGGCCGCGGCCCAGGCGGCCTTCCAGGCCACGGGCATGGCCGACCCGGTCAAGCGCGCCTCCTACCTGGCCGGCGGCCCCGCCCTGGACCAGGATTCCCTGGTGGCCTTCGCGCGGGTCTTCGAGCCCCTGGCCCGGGCCGCCCAGCTGCGCTACCAGGAGCAGGTCCAGAACGTCCTGGACGAGCACGGCGGCCGTATCGCCGAGGCCCGCTTCCGCCTGCTGGGCACCTCCGTCTACCCGGACGGCACCGGCACCCTGCGCCTCACCTACGGCCCCGTGGCGGGCTACCCCGCCAACGGCACCCTCATCCAGCCCTTCACCACCTTCTACGGCCTCTTCGACCGGGCGGCGGGCTGGGGCCCCGAGGCGGAGGACGGCGCCTGGTCCCTGCCCAAGCGCTGGCATGAGCGCCGGAGCAGCCTGGACCTGGCCACCCCCTACGATTTCGCCTACGCCTGCGACACCGTCGGCGGCAACTCCGGCTCCCCCGTCGTCAACGTCCGGGGCGAGCTGGTCGGCCTCAACTTCGACAGCAACATCGAGGCCCAGGCCGGCTACTACATCTACGACGGCACCTCCAAGCGCTCCATCGCCGTGGACGCCCGGGCCATCCGCCAGGTGCTGACGAAGATCATGGACGCCCGCCACCTGGTGGACGAGCTGGATGGCCGGTAGCGGCTTTCCCGGGGCGGCGAGGGCTCAGAAGCAGTAGGTCTCGCCCGGGGTCTCCCGGACGAGGAGCTCCCGGATGGCGGTGACCTGGCCCACCATCTGGATGAAGTCCAGGGGCAGGAGGGCCTGGGGGCCGTCGCTGAGGGCGCAGGAGGGCTGGCAGTGGGTCTCCACCAGGATCCCGTCGGCCCCCGCCGCCACCGCGGCCCGGGCGCAGGGGACCACGAGGTCCCGGCGGCCCGTGGCGTGGCTGGGGTCCGCGATCACGGGGAGGTGGGTGAGGGCCTTGGCGGCGGGGATGACCGAGACGTCGAGGGTGTTGCGGGCGTGGGCGCTCCAGGTGCGGATGCCGCGTTCGCAGAGGATGACGTTCCGGTTGCCCTCGCTGAGGACGTATTCGGCGGCGTAGAGCCACTCCTCCAGCGTGGCGGCCGTGCCCCGCTTGAGGAGCACGGGCTTGCCGGAGCGGCCCGCGCGGCGCAGGAGGGCGAAGTTCTGCATGTTGCGGGCCCCGATCTGGATGAGGTCCGCCACCCGCTCCACTTCGTCGAAGGTCTCGACCTCGGTGGCCTCGGTGACGATGCCGAGGTCGAACTCCCGCCGCGCCTCGTCCAGGAGCTCCAGGGCCTCCACGCCCATCCCCTGGAAGGCGTAGGGGCTCGTGCGGGGCTTGAAGGCGCCCGCGCGCAGGAGGCGGGCCCCGCTCTCGGCCACGTAGCGCGCGACGGTGAAGAGCTGCTCCCGGCTCTCCACGCCGCAGGGGCCGGCGATGAGGGCGAGGGCCTTGCCCCCGACCTTGACCCCCCGCACGTCCACGATGGTGCGGCCCGGGGCGGCGTCCGAGGAAGCGAGCTTGTACGGCGAGGTGATGGGCACCACCCGGCTCACCCCGTCCATGGGCTCGATGCGGTCGGCCTTCAGGGCCTGGGAGGCGTGGGGCGCCAGGATGCTGGTGGCCGCCGGGGAGGCCTGGACGATGGCCTTGATGCCGGCCCCCTCGAGCAGGTCCATCACCGCGCGCACCTGCGCGTCCGTTGCGCCCTGCTCCATGAGAATGAGCATCATTCCCTCCCGTTCCATCTTACCTTGATGCGTCCGGGCGGGTGGGCCATCCTTGACCGGACGAGGCTGCCATGGACGTTGGATCGCTGCATTGCCCCTCCTGCGGCGCGGCCGTGAAGGAGGATGACCTCCAGTGCCCCTATTGCCGCAGCCAGCTGGCCACGGTGGCCTGCCCCCAGTGCCTGGGCCTCGTCTCCAAGCTGGCCGCCCACTGCCCCCGCTGCGGCGCCGCGGTGCGCCGGGAGGCCGCGAGCCCCTCGGGCCTGGGCTGCCCCACCTGCCGGAAGCCGCTCCTGCGTTCGACCGTTGGGAAGGCCCTCCTGGACCAGTGCGCCACCTGCGGCGGGGTCTGGCTGGGGACCGAGGCCTTCGACCAGGTCGCGGCCGACCGCGAGGAGCGGGGATCGGTGCTGGGGGCCCTGCCGGGCGCGTCCCCCCAGGGCGGGCTGGACGGGGCGGCGGTGTCCTACCGCCCCTGTCCGGCCTGCGGGCAGCTCATGAACCGCACCAACTACGCCCGCAGCTCCGGGGTCATCATCGACACCTGCCGGAACCACGGCGTCTGGTTCGACCGGGACGAGCTGCGGCGGGTCCTGGAGTTCGTCGAGGCCGGCGGGCTGGACCGGGCCCGCGCCAAGGAGAAGCTGATGCTGGAGGAGCGCCGGCGCGAACTGACCTCCGCCGCCGCCCTGGGGGACGCCCCCTCCGGGGGCTGGGAGGGCGGGGCGTGGGGCCGCGGGGACAGGGACGGAGGTCTGGTCGAGACGCTGGTGCGGGGGCTCTTCGGGTTCTGAATCAGCCCGCGGCCAGCTCCAGCAGGCGCAGGAACTTGGCGGGATCCAGGCTCGCGCCGCCCACGAGGCCGCCGGCCACGTCGGGGACGCGGAGGATCTCCGCGAAGTTGTCGGGGGTCACGCTGCCGCCGTAGAGGATGGGCGTGGCGGCGCCCTGGTCCCCGAGCAGGGCCTTGAGCTCGCCCCGGATGAAGGCGTGGACCTCGGCGATCTGCGCCACGGTGGCCACCCGGCCAGTTCCGATGGCCCAGACGGGCTCGTAGGCGATGGCCAGGCCGGGGAAGCCGGTGCCGGCCAGGATGGCCAGCTGGGCCTTCAGGACCGCCAGGGTCTCCCCGGCGTCCCGCTGGGCGAGGGTCTCGCCCACGCAGAGCATGGGCGCCAGGCCCTGGGCGGCGGCGGCCTTCAGCTTGGGCAGGAGGGTGGCCTCCGTCTCGCCGTTGTACTGGCGGCGCTCGCTGTGGCCGAGGATGACGCCGCAGGCGCCCGCGTCCTGGACCATGGCCATGGAGACCTCGCCGGTGAAGGCGCCCTTGGCCTCGGCGTGGGCGTTCTGGGCGTAGACGCGCAGGGGCGTGCCCTGGGCCAGGCCCTGCAGGAGGGGGAGGAGGGGGAAGGGCGGGGCCACGGCGGCCACGACGCCCTCCACGGGCTTCCAGCCCGCCTTGAGGGTCTCCATGAACGCGGTGGCGTCCGCGCGGAGGTGGTTCATCTTCCAGTTGGCGGCGACGATGCGCATGGGTCCTCCTACTGCAGCGCGGCGACGCCGGGGAGTTCCAGGCCGCTCAGGAATTCGAGGCTGGCGCCCCCGCCGGTGGAGACGTGGCTCATGCGCCTGGAGACGCCGGCCTTGTTGGAGGCGGACACGCTGTCGCCGCCGCCGACGACGACGAAGGCGCCGCGGTCGGCGGCCGCCGCCATCTCCTCGGCGATGGTGAGGGTCCCGCTGGCGAAGGGCTCCAGCTCGAACACGCCCATGGGGCCGTTCCAGAGCAGGGTGCGGGCCTTGCGGATCTCGAGCGCGTAGGCGGCCACCGTCTCGGGGCCGATGTCCAGGCCCATCTTGCCGTCGGGGACGGCGGCGTCCTGGGTGATGTCGCACTCGGCGTCGGCGTTCAGGGCCGCGGCCACGACGTGGTCCTGGGGCAGGAGGAGGCGGGTGCCGGCGGCCTCGGCCTCCTTCAGGAGCTGGCCGGCCAGCTCGACCTTGTCGTCCTCGCAGAGGCTCTTCCCGACGGGGATGCCCTGGGACTTGAGGAAGGTGAAGGTCATGGCGCCGCCGATGAGGATGGCGTCGGCCTTGCCGAAGAAGTGGCGGATGATGTCGATCTTGTCGGACACCTTGCTGCCGCCCATGACGGCCAGCAGGGGCTTCTCGGGGTCGTGCATGACGCGGCCGAGGGCCTTGAGCTCCTTCTCCATGAGGAAGCCCGCCACGGCGCGGCCCGCGGGCATGAACGGCACCATGCCGCTCACGGAGGCGTGGGCGCGGTGGGAGGCGCCGAAGGCGTCGTCCACGTAGGTGTCGGCGAGGCGGGCCAGGGCCTGGGCGAACTCGGGCTTGTTCTTGGTCTCGCCCTTGTCGAAGCGCAGGTTCTCCAGCAGGAGCACCTGGCCGGGCTTCAGGGCCGCGGCCTGGGCCTCGACCTCGGGGCCGGTCACGCCGGAGGCCAGGGTCACGTCCAGGCCCAGGCCCTTCAGGTAGGCGGCGACGGGGGCCATGCTGAACTCGGCCTCGAAGCCCTCTCCCTTGGGGCGGCCCAGGTGGGAGCAGAGGACGACGGAGGCGCCGTTGTCCAGCAGGTGGCGGAGGGTGGCCAGGGTCTCGGTGATGCGGGTCGCGTCCTTGATGACGCCTTCCTTGAGGGGCACGTTCAGGTCGGCTCGGAGGAAGACCCTGTGGCCTTTGACGTCAATGTCCCTGAGGGTTCGGAACGGCATGGGGCACCTCCTGATACAGTGTTCGCCCCAGTCTACACCACCTTCCGGAGGAAGCCGATCCAGCGCGGGGAGCGCGCCGCGTCGAAGGCTCCGCCCGCGTAGGCGCCCACCCGCGCGAAGACCTCCAGGCCCGCGCCGGCGGCCAGGGCCTCCATCTCCGCCGGCTCGTACAGGCGCACGGACTCCGTCACGGCGCGGGTCGCGCCGGTCTCCAGCCGAGTGAGCGTCATGCGCTTGATGACGCGCTGGCCTTCCAGGGTGCGCCGGCTCCGCACGCGGATGCCGTCCGCCACCCGCTCGTCCTCGGGCACGAGGTGCTCGCGCAGGTGCCGCGCGTTCAGGTAGTCCAGGAGGATCACCCCGCCGGGGGCGAGCAGGTCCCGGAGGCGCGCCAGGAGGGCGCGGTTCTCCGCGTCGGTGAAGTAGCCGAAGGGGGTGAACCACAGGCAGATGCCGGAAAGGCGGCCGTCACGGACGGGCAGGGCCCGCATGTCGCCCCGCAGGAGCCAGGGGCGGAGGCCGGGGTCGGCCAGGCCCAGCAGGTCCCGGGAGAGATCGAGGCCGAAGGCGAGGGGGTTGGACCTCCGGAGGGCGGCCAGGTGGCGCCCCGTGCCGCAGGCCAGGTCCAGGACGGGCCCGCGGCCCAGGGCCGGGGCGACCTGGAGGGCCATGGCCACGGCCTGGGCGGCCTCCTCGGCGTCCCGGGCCGCATAGATGGCCGCGTAGTCCCGGTCGAACCAGTCCTTGAACCACTCGTCCACGCCCGCCTCCCCCCCCATCGTCTCACGGCCGCGCGGTTACACTATCCCTTCGAGGTACACCCATGCTCCGCCCCCAGCAGCTTGAAGACCAGCTCCAGTTCATGATCAGCACCCTCATCCAGCGCGAGCTCCGGGACCCGGACCTGGGCTTCCTCACCCTCACCGCCGTGCGCCTCACCGGGGACCGGAGCATCGCCCGGGTCTACTACACGGTCCTGGGCGACGAGGCCCAGACCGACCGGACCCGCAAGGCCCTGGGCCGCGCCGCGGGCTTCCTCCGGACGCACCTGGCCAAGAGCCTGAAGATGCGCCGGGTGCCCGAGCTGCAGTTCTTCCCGGACGCCACCCTGGAGGAGGGCAACAAGATCGAGGCCCTCTTCGCCCGGATCCACGAGGAGGAGGCCTCCCGGCCGCCCGTCCCCGAGGAGGAGGCTTGATCCCCGGCATCCGGCTGGTCCGCAAGGAGATCGGGCAGAGCAGCTTCGACGTCGTCCGGGGCTTCAAGGACCGGGCCCGGCAGGACGGGGAGCCGAAGCTCGCCCTGGGCCACGGCGGCACCCTGGACCCCTTCGCGGAGGGCCTCCTGGTGATCCTGGCGGGCCAGGCGACGCGGCTCATGGACCTGCTCCACCCCCTGCCCAAGACCTACGAGGCCGACATCGCCTGGGGGGAGGAGACGGACTCCTGCGACCACCTGGGCCTGCCCGTGGCCCAGGGCCCTGCCCCCGATCCCGCGCGCCTGGACGAGGCCCTCGCGGCCTTCCTGGGCTGGACGGACCAGGTGCCCCCGGCCACCTGCGCCAAGAAGATCGGCGGCGAGGCCGCCTACCGCAAGGCCCACCGCGGGGAGGAGGTCGTCCTGCCCCCGTCCCGGGTCTTCCTCCTCGAGGCGCGCTGGCTCGCCCACGACCTGCCCCGGACCTCCACCCTGCGCATCACCTGCCGGGGGGGCTACTACGTGCGGAGCCTGGCCAGGGACCTGGGCCGGGCCCTCGGGAGCCCCGCCCACCTGGCCCGGCTGCACCGCACGGCCATCGGACCCTGGACCGACCCCGGGCCGGGCGCCGAAGTGCTCGTCCAGGGCGCCGACCTGCTGCCCTGGTGCGCCGTCCGGGTCCTGGACGACGCGGACCAGGATCACCTGCTCCACGGCAGGCCCATCCCCCCCGGGGAGCTCCTGCCCCCGGCCTGGCCCCTCCCCCCGGGCTTCCCCGACCCCGGCGCCCCCGTCGCGGGCCTCCACGGCGGCCGCCTCACGGCCCTGCTCCGGGAGCGGGAAGGCCGCCTCTGGACCGCCGCGAACCTCCGCGGAGGGCTCTAGCGCTACCGGGTCGCCCGCTATAGCCCCGTCCCCACGGATGCTTGCTGGTTGAAAATCCCCAGACGGTGCGTCCGGACATGAGCCATCCGGCGGTACGCGAGCCGGTGTCCTGATCGGCCCCGGCACGGATGCCTTGCTTCCAATCTGCGGTGGGATCCCATTCATCCTGGCAATCCGATTCATCCCTGTTGCCGCAGGGCCAACGAAGCATCGGGTCGGCGCGTCCATGGCCTGCATGCAGCGACCCATTGCGGCTTCAGCCCTGCGAGAACAGGGATGAACTGGATTGCCGGGATGAATGGGATGAGGAGAACGGTCATGAGATCACATCAAGGATCCCAAGCGGGACGTGACCGGACGACCCGGTCGTACTAGGGTGTGTTCGTAATCCAGGATAGTAATGGCTAATACCCATCCGTGCCGGAGCATGGAGGAGCTGGAATAGTGAGTCTGTGCTGCAGTGCCTGATGGCGCCGCGCATTCGCAGCATCCTATTGGAACGCGGAGGCGCGGAGGATCTCGCTGAGGCTCGCGGAGAAAGGATCAAGCCCACAAGCCCCCTCCACTCGATATCCAGGAGAACCTCCCGCTTCACCTTATGGCCGGCCAGTCTCAGGGAGTGCGCCAGACAGACCTTGTAGGGATCTTCCAGGAGTCCGTGCCCCAGAGCCTTCTGGATCTCGATGGCCTCCCCGATGATGGCCTGGGTGATCTCCTTGTGCGGATGATCCTCCCCGTCGACCTCTCCCCAATGCCTTCCCATCACGCCTCCCGTTGGGACGTGTCATTGGGAGGTGGCAGGTTCCAGGAGCGCTTTCCTCCGCGACCCTCTGCGAGATCCTCCGCGCCTCCGCGTTTCATAGGATCAATGAGGATCCGGAACGCTTGTCACCCTCCGCTCATAGCCTCAGCCAGATCACGATGCAGGCCAAAGCCACCTGGGCTGAGAAACTTCGCGCCGTTTTGTCGAACCTGGTGGCCAGCGCCCTGAACTGTTTGAGCTTGGCGAACCCATGCTCGATGGCATGGCGGGCCTTGTATAGGTGTGAGTCCCAGGCCGCCGGATTCTTGCGCCGGGGATGAGGTGGGATGACGGCTGTCGCACCCATGGCCTCGATCGCCTTCCTTACCGGGTTCCCATCGTAGGCCCGATCTCCGAACACGTACTCTGCCTGCCAACCGCACAGCAATCCTTCAGCAGACCGGCTTTCATGGGCTTGCCCCGGAGTGACCAGGAAATCCAAAGGATTACCGTGGGCATCGCAGATCAAATGGATCTTGGTCGAGCATCCACCCCGAGATCGTCCGAGCGCCTGGTTCCAGAGCCCCCCCTTTTGCCTGCTGAAGGTTGATGAGCGCGAAGGATGGTGCCATCCGGCATGACCCACTCCAGGTCGGCTTCCTTGCGCAGGAACTCCAGGATCCTTTGCCACACGCCGCGCTTGGTCCAGGCCTCAAATCGCGTGTACACGCTTGTCCAAGGTCCAAATTCCTCCGGCAGGTCCCTCCACGGCGCCCCAGTCCTGTGCCTCCACAGGATCGCCTCCACCATGGGACGGTTGGGGTGACGGGATCGCCCCATCCCTCCACGCTCTGGCGGAAGGAGCGGTTCAAGCTTTGCCCACATGGCATCGGTCAGGAAACTTCTCGGCATCGTTACCCCAGGAAAATTCGTGGTGTACGAGCCTTTACGTATGAGTACAAGTTAACTATTTATCTAATCTATAGATTCCGAACACAGCCTAGACGCCGGACCAGTGCAGCTTCTGGGTCAGCAGGCCGAAGAAGGAGTGGTCCGGGTTCTGGAGCAGGGTGATGGCGCGGTCCGAGCGGGTCAGGCGGATCTGGTCCCCGGCCCTGACCTCGACCTCCAGCTGGCCGTCCAGGGTCAGGTGGGCGTCCTCGGCCCGGTCCATGAGGATGTCCACCGGCAGATGGCTGGGCACGACCATGGGGCGCAGGGTGAGGCTGTGGGGGCAGATGGCGCAGATGGTCCAGGCGTCCACGGCGGGGTGCATGACGGGGCCGCCGGCGGAGAGGTTGTAGGCGGTGGAGCCGGTGGCGGTGGACACGATGAGGCCGTCGGCCTTGACCGTGGCGGCCTCGCGCCCGTCGATGCGGATGCGGAACTCCATGATCCGGGCCGTGATGCCCTTGTTCACGACGGCGTCGTTCAGGGCGGGGCGCCCGGCGAGGACCTGCCCGTCCCGCACGACCTCGGCGTGGAGCAGGGCGCGCATGTCCTTCCGGAAGGCCCCGTCGAAGAAGGCCTCCACCACCTGCCGGGCCTCGGTGGAGGGGTGGCAGGTCAGGAAGCCCAGGGAGCCCAGGTTGACGCCCAGGAGGGGGGCGCCCCGGACCCCCACGTGGCGGGCGGCCGTCAGGAGGGTGCCGTCCCCCCCCAGGGCCAGGCACAGGTCGGGAACGGGATTGGCGGCCCCGTAGGCGGGGTCCCCGTGGAAATCCCCCCCGGGGAGCCCGGCGGCGTCCCACGCGTTCCGGATCTTGGGGTGGGCCCAGATCTCCCAGCCCCGCTCCAGGAAGGAGGGGACCACGTCCGCGAGGCCCTTGGCGAGCCAGGGGGACCTGGATTTCGCGACGATGACAAGGGTGGGTCGGACCATAGCCCTTAGGTTACCCTGGGTGCATGGCGACTAGACCCGATAACTCGCGAAAGCCGAGGAAGCTCTCCAGGCGGATCCCCTGGAAGGGATTGGCCTGGGCCTCCGGAATCCTGGCGGCGGTCCTCGTCGCCGTGTTCGCCGTCTCATGGTCCATCATGAGCCGCGACGTGGACAGCTTCCTGACCTACTTCGCCCTGCGCGTCCCCAAGACCATCACGAAGGTCCTGGACCGCAACGGCGACGTCATCGGCGTGTTCGCCGAGGAGAACCGCGTGGTGATCCCCTTCGGGGACATCCCGAGGGCCTTCGTCGGCGCCGTCATCGCCACGGAGGACGCCGACTTCATGAACCACGGCGGCGTCTCCGCCCGCGGCCTGTTCCGGGCCGGCTTCAACTTCGTCACCAGCTTCGGCCGGCGGCGGGAGGGGGCCTCCACCCTCACCATGCAGCTCGTGCGGACCGTCACCGCCAAGCGCCAGCGGCGGCTGGACCGGAAGCTCAAGGAGATCATCCTCGCCCGCAAGCTCGAGAAGGCCTACACGAAGAAGCAGATCTTCGAGCAGTACGCCAACGAGGTCTACTTCGGCGGCGGCCGGTACGGCATCGAGGCGGCCAGCCAGTTCTACTTCGGCAAGAGCGCCCCCCAGCTCGCCGTCGAGGAGTGCGCCCTCCTGGCGGGCCTCGTCCAGAACCCCAACTGGTACAACCCCTACAACCCCGATCCCCGGGCCCGGGCCGCCGCCAAGGCGCGCCGCAACCACGTCCTCCGGCGGATGGCCGCCGAGGGCTACCTCAAGGAGGCCGACGCCAAGGCCCTCAGTGAGCGCCCGGTCCGCCTCGCCCGCGAGAACGCCCGCGAGGAGGCCGTGGCCCCCTACCCGGTGGAGGAGGTGCGCCAGTACCTCTACCGCAAGTACGGCAAGGACAAGGTCCTGGAGGGCGGCCTGGAGGTCACCACCACCATCGACTCGGTCTGGCAGGCCGCGGCCAACGAGGCCGTGCGCAACGGCCTGCGGGCCGTGGACCGCCGCCGGGGCTTCCGCAAGGAGGCCGTGCCGTTCGTCGGGGACCCCGAGAAGGCCACGCTCCCCGGCTGGAACCGGTTCTTCGAGGAGGGCGAGTCCGTGCGCGGGATCATCCTGGGCTGGAAGCCCGGGGGCGCGGAGGTCCGCATCGGGAAGCGGATCCTGGAGGTCCCCGACGCCGCCTTCGCCTGGGCGGGCAAGACCATCCGCACCCTGCTGGTCCGGGGCTCGGCGCCCCTGTTCATCGTCCGCGGGGCCAGCGAGGAGGGCGCGCCCACGCGCCTGGAGCTGGACCAGGAGCCCGACGTGGAGGGCGCCCTCCTCGCCGTGGATCCCCCCACCGGGGAGATCCGGGCCATGGTGGGCGGCTACGACTTCAAGAAGTCCATGTTCAACCGCTCCTGGCAAGCCGAGCGGCAGGTCGGGTCCACCATGAAGGCCTTCGTCTACGGGGCCGCCTTCGCCCGGGGCCTCACCCCCGCCACCCTGGTGGAGGACGTGCCCACCCGGTTCACCTTCGACATCCAGGTCTACGAGCCCAAGAACTACGAGCGCGACTTCTGGGGCCCCATCACCATCTGGGAGGCCGTGCGGGATTCCCGCAACGTCGCGGCCGTCCGCACCCTGGAGGCCGCGGGCATCGACAACGTGGTCGCCCTCACCCGGGCCATGGGCGTCAGCGGCAGGCTGAATCCCTACCCCAGCCTGGCCCTGGGCGCCAGCGACCTCACGCTCAAGGACATGGTGCGCGGCTACGCCACCATCGCCAACGGCGGCAAGCAGGCGCCGCCCCCCTTCCTGATCAAGAAGATCGTGGACCGTTCCGGCCGGGTGCTCGAGCAGTACGACCAGGCCGTCGGCGAGCAGGTGCTGGATCCCATGAGCAACTACCAGCTCATCCAGGTCCTCCAGGGCGTGGCCCAGCGCGGCACCGGCGCGCGCACCAACGAGCTCAACTGGCCCGTGGCCGGCAAGACCGGCACCACGGACGAACACACCGACGGCTGGTTCCTCGGCTTCTCCACCCGCATCGCCTGCGGCGTGTGGGTGGGCCTGGACGCCAAGAAGACCATCTTCCGGGGCGCCGACGGCGCCAAGGTGGCCGTGCCCATCTGGACCGACTTCATGAAGGCGGCCCTCCCCTCCACCCCCAAGGAGGACTTCCCGGTCCCCGACGGCATGGAGTGGGCGGACATCGACCGCTACACGGGCCTCATCGCCACGAGCGCCACCCAGGCGACGGACCTGGTCCGCCTCGCCTTCAAGCCCGGCCAGGTCCCCAAGGGCGCCAGCACCGGCGAGGCCATCCAGAAGATCCGGGAGGCCCGGGAGAAGGCCCGCGCCCTGCCCCTGGAACACCGGGCCTGGGGCGCTTCCGCCCCCAAGGCCGAGGAGCCGCCGGCCTGATCCTCCCCGGTCAGGCCGGGAAGCCCCGCCGCGCCAGGTCCGCCTGGAGGCGGCCGGGGTCCGTGAACAGCAGGGCGTCCATGCCCAGCGCCGCGGCGGCCGCCACGTTGCGGGGGGCGTCGTCGATGAAGACCGTGCCCGCCAGGGGGATGCCCCAGCGGTCCGCGGCGAGGCGGAAGAAGGCGGGGTCCGGCTTCACCAGCCCGGCCTCCCCCGAAATGGCGATGTCCCGGAAGGTGCGGAGGAAGGGATAGCGCGCGAGCGCCTCGGGGAAGGTCTCGGCGGACCAGTTGGAAAGGGCGTACGTGGGGTGGCCCGCGGCCTGGAGCCGGCCCAGGAGCGCCACGGTGCCGTCCAGGGGCCCGCCCAGCATCCCCGTCCAGCGGGTCTTCCACCAGCCGATGGCCTCGGCGTGCTCCGGCCATTCGCGCTGCTTCTCCGCGATGGCCTCGTCGAAGGGACGGCCCGCGTCCATGGCCAGGTTCCAGGTGTGCGTGCAGACCCGCTCCAGGAGGAAGGCGGCGGCCGCTTCCCCCAGGGCGGGGACGTAGATCCGGCGGGGGTCCCAGTCGATCAGGACGCCGCCGAGGTCGAAGACGAGGGGCAGGGGTTCGCTCAAGGCATGCCTCCGCCTCCCAGTATCAACCCTTCGGGCGCTTCTTCGGGAAGGGCTTGGGGCCGGCCGCGTCCTTGCGGAAGGGCTTCTTCCCGGGGACCCAGCCGCCCTTCTCGCCCTGGCGGGGCTTGAAGGGGCGATGCTCGCCGGCGCCTTCGGGACGGTCCTCCCTGCGGAAGGGCTTCTTGCCCGGGGTCCAGCCCGGCTTCTCCCCGGGACGGGGCTTGAAGGGGCGCTTCTCGGAGGCGTACTCCTGGCGGGGCGCGTCGGGGATGTCGAACCCGGCGTGCTCGGGGCCCTCGACCAGCGACAGCAGCGCGGCCACGACCTGGACGGGCCCGCGGCCCTCCAGCAGCCGGGTGGCGGTCTCCTCCATGCCGGGGGCCTCCAGGGCGCCGACGCGGTCCAGGAGGGCCTGGGTGCGCTTCTCCCGGATCTCGGCCTGGGTCGGAACGGCGCGCCACTCGAGCTTCAGCCCGCCCCGGCGGGACCAGGCGAGGAGGATGCGCGACTCCTTGAAGGTGACGAGGGCCAGGGAGGAGCCCTTGGATCCCGCGCGGCCGGTGCGGCCGGAGCGGTGGATGTAGCTCTCCATCTGGGTGGGGATGCCCAGGTGGACCACCAGGGGCATGCCTTCCACGTCGATGCCGCGGGCCGCCACGTCCGTGGCGACCAGGTAGCGCAGGCGGCCCTCCTTGAAGTTGCCCATGATGCGGTTCCGGGCCTGCTGGCCCAGGTCGCCGTGGAGGCAGTCCGCGGCAAGCCCCGCGTCGCGCAGGGCCTGGGCGACCTCCTCCGTCTGGACCTTCATCTTCGTGAAGATGAGCGCCGCGCTGGGCGCGTCGGCCAGGAGGAAGTTGACGAGGGCCTTCACCTGCAGGTGCTCGGGCACGATGCAGGGGGTGTGCGCGATGTCCGCGTGCTGGGAACCGCCTTCGGACGCCGCGTGGTTGATGCGGACGGGATCCTTCAGGAAGCGCCGGGCCAGGCTCGCGATGGGGGCGGGCAGGGTGGCCGAGAAGAGGTAGGTCTGGGGCGTGGGGGGCACGCCGGCGAGGATCTTCTCCACGTCCTCGAGGAAGCCCATGTTGAGCATCTCGTCGCACTCGTCCAGCACCACCATGCCCACTTCGGTCAGGTCGAGGGTCTGGCGGTCCAGGTGATCCTGGACGCGGCCCGGCGTGCCGACCACCACTTGGGCGCCGAACTTGAGGGCCTTGAGCTGGGGCACGTAGCTGAGGCCGCCCACCAGGAGGGCGACGTCCAGGCGGGGCATGACGCTCTGGAGCTCCTCGGCCACCTGCTGGGCCAGCTCCCGGGTGGGGGTCAGGATGATGGCCTGGGTCTTCCGCTCGTCCTTCAGGCGATGGAGGAGGGGCAGGCCGAAGGCCAGGGTCTTGCCGCTGCCCGTCCGGCTTTGCACCAGCAGGTCGCGGCCTTCCAGGCCCGGTTGGAACGTTTCCGCCTGGACGAGGGTCGGGGCGGTGAACCCCCTGCGCGCCAGCGCGGACAGGAAAGGTTCGGTGCAGCCCAGGGCTGCGAAGGTCTCGTGGGTCAAGCTGTCTCCCGGGGCGCTCGCCGGATCAAAAGAGGCTTTGACATCGCCCGCCGGACCTGGCCCAAACGGACAGTATCTCATGGAAAGCCCAGGATGGCCAGGAGCAATCCGGGTGTGGAATAATGTCGGAATGATCACCATCCTCCTCATCCGCCACGGCATCGCCGAGGACCGGAGGCCCGGCATGCGGGACGCAGAGCGGGGCCTGACCGCGGAGGGCTGGGAGAAGACCCGCGCGGCGATGGCCGGCCTCGTGCGCCGGGGCTACGTGC
Organism: Mesoterricola sediminis; assembly: GCF_030295425.1. Classification (NCBI taxonomy): domain Bacteria; kingdom Pseudomonadati; phylum Acidobacteriota; class Holophagae; order Holophagales; family Holophagaceae; genus Mesoterricola; species Mesoterricola sediminis. The sequence continues at coordinate 1,869,921 of NZ_AP027081.1, forward strand.
CCGCCCGGGGCGTCTCCAGCCCCTACCGGCGCGCGGCGGAGACGATGGTCTGCCTGCGCGAGGCGACGCCCCAGGGCTTCCCCGTGGGCTGCTGGGAGGGCCTGGAGCCGGAGGCGAGCGTCGCCGCGGCGCGGGAGTGGCTCGACCTCATCGTCGGGCAGGCGCATCCCTTCGAGACCATCGCCCTGGTGAGCCACAACCCCTTCTGTCCCGCCCTGGTGCGGGCCCTGACGGGCCAGGACGCCGCCTTCAAGAAGGCGGGCTGCGCCGTGCTCCACTGGACCGGCGGCCGCTTCCACCTGGCCGCGCTCTTCACCCCCGCCGAGCTCCGGGGGGACGCTTGAGGCCGGCGGGGCAGTTCGCGGACCTGCCGACCGGCGTGCGCCTCCACTACCGGGTCCAGGGTCCGCCCGGGGGACCCTGGCTGGTGCTCATCAACGGCCTCCTGTCGGACACCACCATGTGGGCGGGGGTGCTGCCCGGCCTGACGCGGCGCTTCCGGGTGCTCACCTTCGACTGCCGGGGGCAGGGCAAGTCCGAGGCCCCCCTGGACGGACCCTATCCCGTGTCGCTGATGGCCGCGGACCTCTGGGCCCTCCTGGAATCCCTGGACATCCGGTCACCCTGGCTGGCCGGGCTCTCCAACGGGAGTTCCATCGCCCTCCAGATCCTGGCCACCCACCCCGGCTCCTTCCGGGGGGCGGTGCTGACCAGCGCCATGCCCCGCACCGACTTCTCGCTCCGTCTCCGCCTCGAGCACTGGGCGCGGTGCCTGGAGCTGGGGGGCACGGAGCTCCAGTTCGACGCCGTCGCGCCCTACCTCTGGGGGGACCGCTTCATCGAGGCGCGCTACCAGGTGCTGAAGGCCTACCACGCGTCCACGCGGATATCCGATAAACCTTTCCATGGGTTGCGACACCAAATAGACGGTGCTCTCCCATGGGATATTCGTTCGCGTCTGTCGGCCATCCAGGAGCCGGTCCTTTGTTTGGCCGGAGCCGAGGACCTGCTCACGCCCCCGTGGAAATGCCTGGAAGTCGCGCAGGGATTGCCGAATGCCCGGTTCGAGGTGGTGCCCGGCGTCGGGCACGCCTACCCCGTGGAGGACCCCGTGGGTTATGTGGATAAAATCATGAATTTCATATCGAATTGACGTGAGCTTCCGCACGTTTCTTTTGCATGACGGGCCCTTCCAGCGTTATGATTCTCAATCCCAACTCTCTCTCATTCCACCGCTTTGCCCCAGGGGGACCGCATGCCCAATGAGACCCAAGTCCCCGCGGTCCTCAGTCTGCAGGATCTGAAGGAGCAATCCATCGGCCGCCTCGCCGAAATGGGCAAGGCGTACGAGATCGAGAACCCGCTGTCCATGCGCAAGCAGGAGCTGATCTTCAGGCTCCTGGAGGCGCAGGCCCAGCGCGAGGGCCTCTTCTTCGCGGAAGGCGTGCTGGAGGTGCTGCCGGAGGGCTTCGGGTTCCTGCGCGCCCCCGAGCACAACTACCTGGCGGGTTCCGACGACATCTACGTCAGCCCCAGCCAGATCCGGAAGTTCGGGCTGCGCAGCGGCGATACCCTCTCGGGCATGATCCGCCCCCCGCGCGGGGACGAGAAGTTCTTCGCGATCATGCGCATCGACGCCATCAACTTCGACCCGCCCGCGGCGGCGAAGGAGCGCACCCACTTCGACAACCTGGTGCCCCTGTACCCCACCCGGATGCTGAAGATGGAGCGGGATCCCCAGGAGCTGAGCACCCGGGTGATGGACCTCATGACGCCCCTGGGCAAGGGCCAGCGCGCCCTCATCGTGGCCCCCCCGCGCACCGGCAAGACGGTGCTGATGCAGAACATCGCCAACAGCATCACCCAGAACCACCCCGAGGTCTTCCTCATCGTGCTGCTCATCGACGAGCGCCCCGAGGAGGTCACCGACATGGAGCGGAACGTGAAGGGCGAGGTCGTCTCCTCCACCTTCGACGAGCCCGCCACGCGCCACGTGCAGGTGGCCGAGATGGTCATCGAGAAGGCCAAGCGCCTCGTGGAGCACAAGAAGGATGTCGTCATCCTCCTGGACAGCATCACCCGCCTCGCGCGCGCCTACAACACCGTGGTGCCCCTCTCGGGCAAGGTGCTCTCGGGCGGCGTCGACTCGAACGCCCTGCAGCGCCCCAAGCGGTTCTTCGGCGCGGCCCGCAACATCGAGGGCGGCGGCAGCCTGACCATCATCGCCACGGCCCTGATCGAGACCGGCTCCCGCATGGACGACGTGATCTTCGAGGAGTTCAAGGGCACCGGCAACAGCGAGATCGTGCTCGACCGCAAGCTGAGCGACAAGCGCATCTTCCCCGCCATGGACATCCAGAAGTCCGGCACCCGCAAGGAGGACCTCCTCATCGAGGCGCCCAAGCTCGCCAAGATCTGGGTGCTCCGCAAGATCCTCAGCACCAGCGGCCCCGTGGAGAGCATGGAGCTCCTCCTGGACCGCCTCGGGAAGTCCAAGAACAACGACGACTTCCTCGCGAACCTCCAGGACACCGGCGGCGGCCGGCGCTGAAGGCTTCCGCACCGCGGGCCTCCGCCGTCTTGGGGACGGCGGAGGCCCGCGTCGGTTCGTCGATCGCGGGCGCCCCGGTCCGGGGCGCCCGGGGGTTCAGGGCCTGGCGGCGGCTGCGGCGTTCCTGCCGGCGATGCGGCCGAAGGTGATGGTCTCCGAGATGGAGTTGCCGCCCAGGCGGTTCGCGCCGTGGACGCCGCCGGTGACCTCGCCGGCCGCGAAGAAGCCGGGGATGGCCTTGCCGTCCTTGGCGAGGACGCGGGTGCCGGGGTCGATGCGCAGGCCGCCCATGGTGTAGTGGACGCCGGGCTTCACCTCGATGGCGAAGAACCGGGGCGTGCGCAGGGCCCGGGGCAGGTCGGGGCGGTTGAATTCGCCGTCCTGCTTGGCGTCGACGGCCGCGTTGTAGGCGTCCAGGGTGGCGCGGAGCGCCTGGGGCGGGACGCCGATGACCTGGGCGAGGGCCTCGGGGGTGTCGCCGGTCTTGACGAGGCCCAGGTGGAAGTAGCCGTCGATCTGCTTGAGGCTCTTGTGGACGCCCTCGTCGAAGACCATGAAGGCGCTCTGGCCGGTCTGGCGCAGGATGGCCTGGGACACGGCGTCCCGGGTGCCGATCTCGTTGAAGAAGCGGCGGCCCTCCTTGTTGACGAGGATGGCGCCGTTGCCCCGGACGGCCTCGGTGATGAGGATGCGGCTGCCCGCGGCGACGCTGGGGTGGATCTGGATCTGCGCCATGTCCTTGAGCTCGCCGCCGCGCTCGGCGCCCAGGTCCAGGCCGTCGCCGGTCGCGCCGGGCTGGTTGGAGCTCGTCATGCCCTTGAAGGCGGGCTGGTACTTGGCGACCCGCTCGGGGTTGGAGGAGAACCCGCCGGCCGCGAGGACCACGGCCCCGGCCTGCAGGGTGTAGCGGCCGCGGTGCCGGCCTTCCACTTCGACGCCCGTGATCCGGCCGTCCTTGGATTCCAGGAGCCGCACGACGCGGGCGTTCACGCGGATGTCGAGCTTGCGCTTGGCGGCGGCGGCGCGGAGCACGCCCACGATGTGGGCGCCGACGGCGGCGCCTCCGGAGGGCCGGTGGGCCCGGGCGGCGCTGGCGCCGCCCATGCGGCCCACGTCGGAGAGATCGGCGCCCAGGGATTCCAGGTAGGCCACGGAAGCCGCGGATTCCCGGGCGAGGAGGGCCACCAGCTCCGGATCCCCCAGGCCCTTGCCGCCCTTGAAGGTGTCCTCGCGCATGGTCTCGACGCTGTCCTGGATGCCCTTCCGGGCCTGCTGGGGGGTGCCGGCCGCGTTCATGCCGCCGGCCGCCAGCATGGAGTTGCCGCCCGTGATGGGCTGCTTCTCCAGGATCACGACCCGGGCGCCGGCGTCGTGGGCGGTGATGGCCGCCACCATGCCGGCGGCGCCGCTGCCGATGACGACGACGTCGGCGCGGTCCGCCTTGGCCTTCCCGGCCGGCTTGGGCCGGGCCGGGGCGGGCTGGGCCGGGGCGGCGGCGAAGGGGATCTTGAGGTCGAAGCTGTGGCAATTCATGCAGTAGGCCCGGGAGGCCTCGTGGCCGCGGTGGCACACGGTGCAGGCGATCTGGCCCAGGTGGGAGGCGTGGGCGTTGATGGCCTCCTTGGTTTTCGCGCCCAGGGAGGCCAGGTCCCCGTGGCACTTGACGCAGGCGGCGTTGGGGGCCGTCTCATTGTCGTCCACCCGGGCCTTCCCCTTCACGAGGGGATGGCACTGGGCGCAGGTGACGCCGGCCCGTCCATGGGCCGTGGCGAGGGAATCCGCGGGCGCAGCGGCGCCGAGGGCCGCCGCGAGGGCAAGCGAGGTCAGGAACGGGCGTATGGGCATACTTCCTCCGGTTGGGCGCCAGGACAGGTACCGCCCGCCCGCATCCTACGCCCCGGGGGCGAAAGGCGGCCGCGCGGCCTCAATCGATCATTTTTTCATGATATTGAGGTTCGGCCGGGGCGCAGGCTTTTGGAAGTAAGCATTCTTTTGAAACTAAAGGAAGCGCGGGGCCTCAGGCCTCCTCGCCCAGGTAGGGGCGCAGGGCGGCCACGTGGGCGCGCCGCACCTCGTACCGGTGGACGGGGCGGCCGATGCCCCCGGTGGCGGGCTCCCGGTGGAGCACCTGGAGGCCCCAGAGGAATTCCAGATACTTGCGCACGGAGACGCGGGTGATGCCCACCCGCACCGCCAGGTCCTCGCTCGTGAAGGGAGCCCCTTCGAAGGCCAAAATGGCCCGCCAGACGCTGGCCAGCCGCGCGGGGTCGAGGCCCTTGGGCAGGTCCGGGGCCGCCGGGGCCGGGGCCTTCGGCCGCGCGAAGACCCGGTCCACCTCGTCCTGGCTGGCCGCGTGGGGGTCCCGCATGAGGGCGTGGGCGTCCCGGTACCGCTCCAGGGCCTGCTTCATGCGCTCGAAGGCGAAGGGCTTGATGAGGTAGTCGACGGCGCCGAGTTTCACCGCCCGCCCGATGGTGGCGGTGTCCCGGGCGGCGGTGACCAGGATGACATCCACGTCCAGGCCGGCGGCGCGGATGCGGGCCAGCACCTCCAGGCCGTCGGGGCCGGGCATGGCGATGTCCAGCAGGAGGAGGTCGATGCCGCCGGCCCGCAGGGCCTCCAGGGCCCCGGCCCCGTCCCCGGCGGTGGCCGCCACCCGGAAGCCGTCCACCCGCTCCACGTAGAGGCGGTTGAGCTCGGCCACCATGGGATCGTCCTCGACGAGCAGCACCTGGATCATGGGGCGGTCTCCGGGGGCCAGAGGGGCAGGTCGGCCGTGAAGCGGGCGCCGCCCCCGGGGGCGTTCTCCAGGGCCACGGTGCCCCCCAGGGCCTCCGCGGCGCGCCGGGCGTTGAAGAGGCCGAAGCCCCGGCCGGGGCCCTTGGTGGACGCGCCCTTGGCGAAGCAGTCCACCGGGGGGAGGCCGGGGCCCGAATCCAGGACCGTCACGCGCAGGCGGCCGTCTTCCACGGCCAGGTCCACGGCGATCTCCCGGCGCGCGGCGCCCTCGAGGGCCTCCACCGCGTTCTCCAGGGCATTGCCCAGCAGGGTGACCAGGTGATGGGTGGCCTGGGGGGAGGGCAGGGCGGGCACCCGGGTGTCGCAGGCGAGGCGCATGGCCACGCCCCGCTCCCGGGCGGCGCTGAACCGGGCCAGAAGGAATCCGGCCAGAACCGGGTCCTTGATGGCCCCGGTGACCTCGCCCACCTCCCCCTGGAAGCGGTCGCCCAGGTCCGTGACGTAGGCGGCCAGACGATCATGCTCGCCCAGGCGCAGGAGCCCGAGAATGACATGCAGGCGGTTCATGAATTCATGGGTCTGGGCCCGGAGGGCATCGGCGTACAGGCGGGCCCCCGTGAGTTGCTCCGCGAGGCGCTGGGCCTCGGAGCGCTCCCGGAAGAGGGCCACGGCGCCGACCACCCGGCCCTCCACCGTCACCGGCGCCCGGTCCACCAGGAGGTCGAGGCCGTTCACCTGGAGATCGACGCCCCGTTCGGGCAGGCCCGTCGCCAGCACCCGGGCGAGGCCCCCGTCCTGGACCGTGTCCAGGCCCGCCAGGGCGAAGATGCGCTCGGCCTCCTCGTTCACCACCGTCGTCCGCATGTCCCGGTCCACGGCCAGGATGCCCTCCCGGGCGGACTGCACGATGGCGGTGCGCTGGTGCAGCAGGGCCGCGATCTCGGCGGGCTCCATGCCCAGCAGGATGCGCCGCACCTGGCCCGCCAGGAGGTAGGCCCCCGCGGCGCCGGCGGCGAAGCCGGCCGCCAACCCCGCGAGGATGAGGCGCCGGACCCCGTGCAGGTGGGTGTCCACCCCCCGCAGCAGGACCCCCGCGGCCACCGCCCCCACCTGGCGCCCGTCCCGGTCCCGCACGGGCGCGAAGACCCGCAGGGCCGGGCCCAGGGTGCCCTTGGCCACGGAGGCGTAGGTGCGGCCCTCGTAGACCCCCGCCTCGTCCCCGCCCTGGAAGCGGTCCCCGATGCGGGCCGGGTTGGGGTGGGAGACCCGGGTGTGGTTCATGTCCAGGACCACGAGGTAGTCGATGCCCGTCTCCTGCCGGGTCCGGTCCGCGAAGGCCTGCACCGCGGCGCGGTCCCCCCGGCCCGCCAGGGCCTCCACCACGTCCCGGTTGCCGGCGGCGAGGAGGGCCACCATCCGGGCCTTCTCCGCGAGGGTCTCCCGGGTGCGGGCCTCGATGCGCCAGCTGACGAGCAGGCCTGTCACCAGGAGCGCCACCAGCACCGTGGCCCCGGCGAGGAGCAGGATGCGGGTGCGCAGGCGCAGGCTGGTCGGGAGAAGGGGCATGGGGGCCGGAAGCAGGGGCTTTCCGAGCATACCATCCGCCCGCGGCGGCCCCTTCACCCCTTCGTCACGCCGGCCGGACCCCGGCCATGGGATGATTTCCCTGGAGGCGCCCATGGCCCAGACCGAGATCCCCCTTGGCAAACGCAAGCGGATCGCCCTCGTGGCCCACGATCACAAGAAGCCCGACCTGCTGGCCTGGGTGGAGTTCAACAAGGACCTGCTGCTGCGGCACGAGCTCTACGCCACGGGCACCACAGGCACCCTCCTGGAGGAGATGCTGGGCCCCGTGGTGACCAAGCTCTTCAGCGGCCCCCTGGGCGGCGACCTCCAGATCGGCGCCAAGATCGCCGAGGGGGAGATCGATGTGCTGGTCTTCTTCTGGGACCCCCTGGAGCCCGCCCCCCACGATCCCGACGTCAAGGCCCTGCTGCGGGTCGCCGCGGTGTGGAACATCCCCGTGGCCTGCAACCGCACGAGCGCCGACTTCATCATCAGCTCGCCCCTCATGGACGAGACCTATGCCCGTCTCGTCCCCGACTACCAGGACCACCGGGACCGCCTCAAGCGGGGGTGACGCCCCCGCCGGCCGGGAAGCCCTCAGGGCCGGCGGACCCAGGTCGGGCGGGCGGGGGTGTCGGCCACGAGGCGGCCCAGGTCCAGGATGAACTGGGCCTGCTGGACCATGCCGCGCAGGTCCCAGGCGGGGTCGTAGCGGTCGGCGGGGCGATGGTAGCGGTCCAGGTAGGTCCGGGCCTTGGCGCGGGAGGCCTCCGGGTCGTGGACGTAGTCCCGCTGCCCGGCGAGGCTGAAGCCGGGGCTCAGGGCGGGGATGCCGGCGCGGACGAAGGGGTCGTGGTCGCTGCGGAAGAAGAGCCCCTGCACGTCGGGTTCGGGCGCGCGCAGGCGCATGCCCAGGCGGGCAGCGGCCCTGCGGCCCAGGTCCAGGAGGGTGCTGCGCTCGCCGCCCAGGAACTCGATGTCCCGGGCCGGGCCCACCCAGTTGAGGCTCTCCAGGTTCAGGTCGGCGACGGTGCGCTCCAGGGGCCACAGGGGCGCGCGCACGTAGCCTTCGGCGCCCAGGAGGCCCTGCTCCTCGCCGCAGGTGAAGAGGAAGATCTGGGTGCGCCGGGCGGGGTGGCCCACGGAGGCCTGGGCGATGGCCAGGAGGGCGCCGACGGCGCTGGCGTTGTCCACGGCGCCGTTGATGATGACGCCGTCCTGGATGCCCAGGTGATCCCAGTGGGCGGAATAGACGACGGCCTCCTCCCGCAGGTCGGTGCCCGGGAGGCGGGCCGCCACGTTGTACTGGGGGAAGGTCCGGACCTGGGTCTCGAGGGTGGCGTCGGCCGTGGCGGCCAGGGCCACGGGCCGGAAGGCCCGGGTGGCGGCCGCGGCGCGGAGGGCGTCCAGATCCTGGCCGGCCGAGGCCAGGAGGCGGCGGGCGAAGGCCTCGGTGATCCAGCCCTGGACGGGGCAGCCCGGTTGGCCCGAAGCCACCCGGAACTTCTCCCCGCGGAAGCCGGCGGCGACCACGGACCAGTCGTAGGTGGCGCTCTCGGTGGTGTGGATGAGGAGGACGCCGGCGGCCCCGCGCCGGGCGGCCTGCTCGAACTTGGTGGTCCAGCGGCCGTGGCGGGTGAGCCCCGCGCCGTCGAAGCGCCCCGGCTCGCCGGCGGTGGGCGGGGGATCGTTGGCCAGCATCACCAGGAGCCGGCCCCGGCAATCGGCGCCCTTGTAGTCGTCCCAGCGCTCCTCGGGGGCCTCGACGCCGTAGCCCACGAAGAGCACGGGGGCCGAGAAGGCCGCGCGGGCCGCGCCGTCGCCGCTGGCGAAGACGATGTCGGCGCCGGCCGCGGGGCGGAGGTCGGCTCCGCCGGCGCGGAAGGCGACGGAGCTGCGGTCCATGAGGGTGCGGGCGCCCAGCACGTCGATGCGCTGGCGGTAGCCGTCGCCGGCCACGGGCCGCAGGCCCAGGGCCCGCAGCTGCGCCTCCAGGTAGGCCACGGCGAGGTCGCCCCCGCGCTGGCCGGTGCCGCGGCCCTCCAGGAGGTCGTCGGCGAGGAAGGCCATGTGGGCGCGGATGGGCGCCTCCTTCACCTCGGGCCGCGCCGCGGGGAGGAGGGCGCAGGCCAGGAGCGCCGCGAGGGCCCTCACAGGGGCCACGCGCCCGCGCCCTGGCGCAGGAGGGCGGGCTCCTCGCCGGAGAGGTCCACCACGGTGGAGGCCAGGCCCGCGGGATCGCCGCAGTCCACCACCAGGTCGAGGAGGTGCCCCAGCTCCTCCTGGATCTCCCAGGAGGTCTGGAGGGGCTCCTGGCCGGCCAGGTTGCAGCTGGTGGTGATGATGGGCTCGCCCACGAGGCGGGTGATGGCCCGGCAGAAGGTGTGGTCGGGGATGCGCAGGCCCACCGTGTGCTTGTTCTGGAGGTAGCGCGGCACCTCCCGGCTGCAGGGGAGCACGGCGGTGTAGGGGCCCGGGAACATCTGCTTGAGGATGCGGAAGGTGGGCGTCTCCAGGTGGCGCGTGTAGCGGCAGAGCATCTCCATGTCGGAGCAGAGGATGCTCATGGGCTTCTTGGGATCGCGGCCCTTCATGGCGTGGATGCGGTCCACCGCCTTCTTCCGGCTCACGAGGCAGCCCAGGCCGTAGAGGGTGTCCGTGGGGTAGGCGATGACGCCGTCGCGGGAGAGGATCTCGGCCACCTGCTCCAGGTGGCGCTGCTGAGGGTTGACGGGGTGCAGGGAGAGGATCATGGCCTCTCCAGGTTACTCCAGCGGGCCCGGCCCGGGGCGGGGTCCCGGTCGGGGCGCTGGAAGAACCGCTCGGCGAGGGCCGGGTCCAGGGCGGCGGAAACGCCCGCCCGCCGGGCCTGGAGGGCCAGGATCGCGGTGACCGTGAGGCTGTCGCTGATCTCGCCGTGGAGGATCCGCGCCGCGCAGGCCGCGAAGGGCTCGCGGACGCAGGCCAGCTCCTCGGTGTCGTCGAAATCCGTGCCCCCGGGGGCCGCGGAGAGGCCGGTGGCGAGGAAGAGGAAGGCCTCCTCGTCCGTGCAGGCGTTGCTCGTGTGGAGGAAGGCCAGGGGCTCCCATTGGGCGGCCTCGAGGCCGGCCTCCTCGCGGAGCTCCCTGCGGATGGCCTCGAAGGGGGTCTCCTCCTCGAGGCCGCCGCCCTCCACGATCTCCCAGCTGTAGCGCTCCAGGGGGTACCGCCACTGGCCCACGAGGACGACGCGGTCCTCGTCGTCCAGGGCCAGCACGCCGCAGGCGGTGCGCCGGAAGCCCACGACGCCGTACTGGCTCTCGCCGCCGCTGCGGTGCCGCACGTGGTCCACGCGCAGGCGGACCCAGGGGGAGTCGAAGACCGGACGGCTGGATTCCCGGGTGAAGGGATTGGGCCGGGCGGGGACGGGCAGGGGCGGCAGGTGCATGGGTGCTCCCTGAAACGGCAAGCGCCCGCTGCGAGAGCGGGCGCTTGGGCGATGAACCGGGTTTCAGCCTAGCGGCGGAGGCCCAGGCGCTCGATGAGCGAGGCGTAGCGGGCCTTGTCCTTGCGGCGGAGGTAGTCCAGCAGGCGGCGGCGCTGGCCGACCATGATCATGAGGCCGCGGCGGCTGTGGTAGTCCTTGGCGTGCACCTTGAAGTGCTCGGTCAGGTCGTTGATGCGCTTGGTCAGCAGGGCCACCTGCACCTCGGGCGAACCGGTGTCGGTGTCGTGCTGCTTGTAGTCTTCGATGATGATCTTCTTCTGCTCGATGTTCAGGGCCATGGCTGGCTCCTTTTGGGGAAGCGTCCCGTCACCTGCGAGCCAGCCCCCAGCCGGCTTCGCGGTCAAGTCCGGAAGACCCGGACGGTGTCAAGATTGGTGCGGATAGAGGGACTCGAACCCCCACGACCGTAAAGCCACTAGTACCTGAAACTAGCGCGTCTACCAATTCCGCCATATCCGCAGTGCGCTGTCCGCCCTCAAGCGTCCAATGTCGCGCGAAATTCAATGGTAGCCCGGGTTGCGCCCGGAGGCAAGCCAAAAAAAACGCCTCACCACTCCCGGTACGGCTTCCCGTTGGAGCCGGTGCCCGTGGAGAGGCTGTACACGTCGAAGACGTTGCCGCCGCCCCAGCTCGAGCTGCCGGGGTCGTCGGACAGGCTGCGCAGGCCCCACTCGGACTTGCCGGTCATGGGATCGACGGGGATCCGGCGCAGGAAGCGCATCTTGGCGTCCTTGCCCATCACCGGCGCGCCTTCCACGAGGATCTCGAGGCTTTCGGGGTAGCCGTTGTTCTCCGCGGGGGGCGCCTTGATCTTCTTCTGGTCCGCCATGTCCTTGTAGGAGTCGATGGCGGTGCGCATCTCGCGCAGGGTCCGGCGCAGCTCCAGCTCCCGCTGGCGGCGGACGCCGTTCTTGGCCATGGGCACCACCGCGGAGGCGAGGATCACCAGCACGGTCGCGGTGACCAGCATCTCCAGGAGGGTGAAGCCGCGCTGACGGAGGGTCATTGGATGGTGACGAGGGCGTTGACGACCCGGGCCGGGATCGGGTTGGTCCCGACCAGGTAGCGGCCCTCCTGGATGAGGACGGTGGCCTTGCCGGGCTCCAGGGCCTCCAGATCCAGGGTGGCGAAGGTGCCGCTGTCGGTGGCGCCGCCGGGCCGGGTGAAGGTGAGGGTGAGGGTCCCGTCCTGGCTGGCCTGCTGGAGCTTGCCGCCCTCGGCCGTGAGGAAGTCGCCGGCGGTGACGCCGAGAACCTTGAGGCGGGGGTCCACCTTGATGGAGAGGGTGCCGCTGGTGAGGCCCTGGGCCCCGCTCGCGAAGAGGGTGAGGCCCACCCGCTGGCCCTTGGTGGTGTCGGTGGAGAGGGGGGTCAGGAAGAACACCAGGGGGCTCTCCTGGGCGTCCGCCTGGGCCGCCGCGGGTTGGGCCGCCGGCTGGGCGGCGGGCGCGGGCGCCTCGGTGGGGGTCGGCTGCTGGGAGGCGGCCGGCTGCGGCGTGGCGGGCGGGGGCGTGGCGGGCTGGGGCGTGGCCGGCTGAGGCACCGCCGGCTTTGGCGCGGCCGGCTGGGGCGTCGGGGACGACGGGGCGGCGGGCGGCTGGGGCGCGGGCTTCACCGGGGCGGCCTCATCCACCAGGCCGGAGGGGAGGGGGCGCTTCTCGGGCTTGGGGGCGAAGGGCTTGGAGGCGCTGGGGGCCTGGTCCGGATCGAAGGGGCCGAAGTCCTCCTCGCCCAGGTCGGGCTTGCGCACGATCACGGCGCGCAGGGAGAGGATGACGTCCGTGCGGCTCTTGTCCTTCTTGTTGCTGCCCAGGAGCTTGCCGAGGATGGGGATGTCCGTGATGCCCCAGATGCCCTGGAGGCTCTTGGTCTCGTCCTCCTTGAGGAGGCCGCCGAACACCGCCGTCTCGCCGTCCCGCAGGCGGGCCGAAGTCTTGATGATGCGCTGGCCCAGGTCGGGGCGGCCCGGGGTGGAGCCGGCCTTCAGGGTCTTGATCTCGGACTCGAGGTCCACGGTGATGTCGCCGTTGAAGTGGACGCGGGGCTTCACCTTGATCTTCACGCCCACGTCCTCGTAGCTGTACTGGGTCTGGCTCGTGAGGTTGCCGCCCAGGCTCGCCAGGGCCGAGCTCGCGGCCGTGGCGGTCGAGGTGGTCGACGACCCCAGGCCGCCGATGGACGACTGGGTGGTGCTGATCTTCTCGCCGATGTTCACTTCGCCGGCCTCGCCGGAGACGACGCGGACGTTGGGGCTCGCCAGCAGCTTGCCCTCGCCGGTGCTCTTGAGGGCGTCCAGGGCCAGGGGCGCGAACATGAACTGGAGGTCGTTCTTGGAGATCTTGATGCCGCCCTTGTTCACGTTGGCGCCGGCGGAATTGATGTTGGTCGTGGTGGCGCCGATGCGGTAGAGGCCGCTGGCGGAGGTGTCCAGCGGGTTCATCGTGGGCAGGAGGCCCACCTGCTCCTTGGCGGTCTCCGTCACCTCGACGAGCTCGATGTAGACGACGACCTCGGCCTTGGCCTTGTCCAGCTGGCTGACGATGTGCTGGGCCACGGAGAGGTCGGAGGACTTGGCCTGGACGGTGATGGCGTTGAGGCGCTTGTCGATGAACACGCGCATGGTGGGCAGGATCGCGTTGAGGATCTGCCGGACGTTGTCCACCTCGGCGTTGGAGAGGTAGAAGGTCTGGATGAGCTTGTTCTCGTAGTCCGCCAGGTTCTGGGGCGTCTTCTTGAAGACCATGATGGTGTTGGGGTCGAGCACCTTGTAGAACAGGTCGCTCTGCAGCATCAGGGTGTCCAGGATGCGCTGGAAGGTGAGGCCCCGGAGGTCGATGGAGACGCTCTGGTCCTGCGCGCTGGCGGAGCTGTGGAGGATGATGTTCACGCCGGAGTTCCTGCTGAGCTGCTGGAAGATCTCGCGCAGGCTCGTCTTGCGGGTGAAGTTCAGGTCCATGCCCTCGAGGGAGCGCGGGTTGATGGGCAGGGCGGGGCGGGTCTCGGCCTTCTGGCGCAGGGCCTCGACGCTCTCCTCCTGGGCCTCGATCTCCCGCTGGCGGGCCGCGGCCTCCTCGATGCGGTTCAGCCAGTCGACGGCCACGGCGTTGGAAGGGTCCAGGAGCACGGCGGCGGCGAGTTCGGTGCGCACCAGGGCCTCGCGGCCCTGCTTCTTGGCCTCCCGCGCCTTGGTCAGGTGGGCCTCGGCGGCCAGGGGCGCCGTCTTCCGGTAGCCGATCTTGGCCTGGTTGTTCCCGGGGTCCTTCTTCAGGATCTGGCGGTACTGGTCCAGGGCCTCCTCGTAGCGGCCCTCGTCGTAGGCCGCCTGGGCCTTGTGGAGGGCGCAGCCCAGGGCCAGGACGAGGGCCAGGGACGCCGCGAGGGACTTCGCCAGACGATCGAAGGTGGGGCGCATATGCATCGTTTCCTTCCGCATGGGATCAGAATTCATTGGCGGCGGTGCCGGACGCGCCGCCCCGGGGCTCGACGGCGTCGATCCGGTACTTCAGGTCGGGGAAGCGGATGTTCTGGAACTCCGCGGAGACGTCGGTGACCTTCACCAGCTTCCAGGTGGGGTTCGCCAGGGCGCCTTCGGCGAGGGTGACGGGGTCCTCGCCCTTCATGAAGGCGCCGAGCCGGCCGGCCTTCCGGGTGCCGAGGTAGCCCAGGAACCGGAGATCCTGGGGCTTGAGGGCGGTCTGCTGGGCCTTTTCCTGGGCCAGCTTGGCCGCGGCGATCTGCTCGGGCGTGGGCGGGGGGGGCGGCGGCGGCGGAGGGGGGGGAGGCGGGGGCGGCGGGGCCGGGCCATCGAAGAGGAAGAGGTCCCGGAGCATGCGCTCCTCGCTGGGGAGCTCGCCTGCCTTGTCCAGCTTGGCGAGGTCGGGCAGCTTCTGCAGTTCCCGGGCCTGCCGGTCCCCCAGGGGGATGGCGGCGCGGCGGCCCGCGGCCGGTCCGCGCCGGGGCCCCGGGCTCGCGGCGGGCCAGAGGTACCAGATCATGAGGGCCAGGGCCACCAGACCCACCTGGAGGCGGCGGTTGGTCTTGAGGTCCTGGAGCATGGCCTTGGGGTCGGTGCCCTTGATCTTCGTGCTCATGCGCCCTCCCCGGGTTCGGCGGCGGCGGCGCCGGGCGCCTGCCGGAACGCCCTCAGGACCACGGTCAGGTGGCCGCCCTCGGGACTCTCGTCCAGCTTGGCGCTGGCCACGGCGAAGGGCAGGCGGCTGCCCTCCAGGGCGAGCATGAAGGGCTTCAGGTTCTGGAACACGCCGACGACGCTGAACTCCACGTCCAGGGCCTCCAGGAGGCTGCCCTTGGCGCCCTCCCGCGAGGGGGCGCCGTACTTGACGGAGACGAGGCGCACCTGGTGCTTGCGGGCCAGGTCGTAGAGCACCTGGCTGAGCTTCCAGTGGAGGCGGCCCACGGGCTCGGAGGGCATGGTGCGCAGGAGCTCGTCCAGGGCCTTGCGGTCGGCCCGGAGGCGTTCCGCCTCGTCCTGGTAGGCCTGGAGCTCCTCCTTCTGCCGGGCCAGGGCGGCGGCGGCCTCGCGCGCGGCCTTCTCGGCCTTCTCGCGCTTCTGGGCCGCGTCGGGCAGGGCGAAGGCGAAGACGCCCAGGGCGAGGACCGCCAGGATGGCGCCGGCCGCGAGGCGGTAGGTGCTGGAACGGAGGGAGGTGATCATTGGTCGCCCTCGCGGGTGGCGGGCCGGGGCCGGGGCTGGCGCCGGGGGGCCAGGAGGGGGTGGGGGTTCGTGGGCCCGAAGACCGTGCCCGGGGCCAGCTGGGGCTGGCTGGGCTGGGGGGCCGGGGCCTGGGCCTGGGGCGCCGGGGCGGGCTGGGGCCGGGCCGGCACCGCCGGCGCGACGGGGGCGGGCCGGGCCGGGGCCTGCGGGGCGGGGCGGGCCTGGGCGGGGCGCGCCGCGGCCGGAACGGGCTTGTCGGCCTTGCGCTGGGGTCCGTACTTGGGGAGCGGCGCGTAGGGGGGAGGCACGGGCGCCGCCGCGAGGGTGAACTCGAAGTCCACGCCGCCGCCGTTCCGCTCCCCCTCGCGCTCGAGGATGATCTGGTCGAAGCAGGGGTTCTTCTGGAGGGAGGCCATGAGGTCGGCCTCCGCGTCCCGGGAGCGGGCCTCGCCCTTGATCTTGACCTGGACCTTCATGTCGGCGCCGCGGGTGCGCTGCAGGGACTTGTACCGCACGTCGGGCACCATGCTGCGCTCCAGCTCCGCGGTCAGCCGGGACCAGGGGAGGCTGCGCTCGGTGAAGATCCGCTCCGCGAGCCGCCACCGGGGCAGCTCCTTGGCCACGTCCACGGCGCGGAGCTCCTCCAGCACCCGCTGCTGGGCCTCCTCGGCCTGGCGGGTCTGGGCGGTGCGGGCGCCGGCGAGCTGGCCGGCCTTGGAGGCCAGGCGGTGGGCGCGGAAGGTCATGGTGAGGGAGACGGCCAGGAGCAGGGCGCCGCCGGCCAGGGCCCCCCAGCCGATGACGCCGTGGTGGAGGCGCCAGGGGGTGCTGGGCGGGGCCAGATCGAGCTTGAGGGTCGGAACGCCCATCAGAGGGCCTCCTGGGCGGGGATGTCCGGCGGGAGGATGCGCGCGGGGACGGGGCCTTCGGGCCAGGCGGGGGCGCCCCACACCACGAGCTCCTGGGGCGGGCGGGATTCTCGCTGGAGGTAGGCGGCGCTGGGCAGCACGCGCTCCTGGATCCACACCTCGGGCGGGGCCGGGTCGGCCCACTGGCGGAGGAGGGCCAGGTTGCGGCCCCAGGCGGCCAGGGAACCGGTGTAGCCGCCGTTCCCGTCGGGGCAGAGGGAGAGGAGCATGCCCGGCACCTCCCGGGTGGGGGCCAGGCGGTTGTAGAGCCAGAGCCAGCGGGGCACCAGCCGGCGCATGGGGCGGCCGAGGGTCATGCTGGTCTGGATCCAGCTTTCCCGGGTGGCCTCGGCGACGCCGGCCAGCAGCCAGGCCTGCTCCCCCAGGTCCAGGGCCTGGACGGACTGGGGGGCCTCCAGGGCCAGGGTCTGGGCGAAGCGCCACTTGAAGAAGGCGTCCCGGGCCTCAGCGCCCGCGGGCACTTCGACGATGTCCCGGAGCAGGATCGAGGGGATCCAGGCGTCGTCCACCACCCAGTGGGTCGGTCCCGCGGGGAGCCCCTCCAGGGCCATCGCGAGCACGTCGGGGGTCAGGTCCCCCCGGAGGGCGCGGGCGTGGCCTCCGGCATGGACGCGGTGGGGCTCAAGCCATACCATGGAAGCTTGTTTGGTGCCCAGCCTCGCAGCGCTCATCTTGATCGTCTCCCGGGGCGGGGTCCAGGAAGGGGTAGGGTGGTTCCATGGCAGATCGACAAGGGCTCTCCGGCTGAGATCGATGCGGACATGTAGTCTATCGTCCAGTTCCGCCTTTCCCAAGGGTGTGGTTTCAGAGGATGTGTGGAGTGATGAGCCAGGTAGTTCCCCGACATAGAGGCCCCTGTTGCGTCTGATCGCCCTTGAAGTCAATGGATTCAAGTCCTTCGCGGACCCCCAGAAGCTCACATTCCCGGTGGGGATGACCGCCGTGGTGGGCCCCAACGGCTGCGGGAAGTCCAACATCTCCGATTCCCTGGCCTGGGTCCTGGGGGAACAGCGGGCGACCCTCCTGCGGGGCACCGAGATGGCGGACGTCATCTTCGCGGGGACGGGGCAGCGGCGGCCCATGGGGCTGGCCGAGGTCAAGCTCACCCTGGAGATGCCCGACCCGGCCCTGCCCGGGTCCACCCGGGAGGTGGTCATCTCCCGGCGCCTCTACCGGGACACGGGCAGCGAGTACCGCATCAACGGCCGGGAATGCCGCCTCAAGGACGTCCAGGACCTCCTGATGGACACGGGCATGGGCACCCGGGCCTACTCCTTCATCCAGCAGGGCCAGATCGACCTCATCCTCTCCACCAAGCCCAAGGACCGGCGCAGCCTCCTGGAGGAGGCCGCCGGCATCACCCGCTACAAGGTCCGGCGCACGGACGCTGAACGGCGCCTGGAGGAGACCCGGGCCAACCTCCTGCGGCTGGACGACATTCTTTTCGAACTCAACAAGCAGCTGGAATCCCTCAAGCGCCAGGCCGCCAAGGCCCGGCGGGCCCAGGAGCTGGACGCCGCCATCAAGGCCACCCAGCGCATCCTCCTGGCCGGCAAGGCCACGGAACTGGAGGCCGCCAAGGAGCGCATCATCGAGCACCTGGACCAGCTGGAGCGGAACATCGCCGCCCTCACGGCCCAGGGGTCCGAGAAGTCCTCCGAGGTGGAGGCCCTCCGCCTGGCCCTGGACGAGCTCAACCACCAGCAGGAGCGCCGGAGCCGGGCCATCCTGGGCCTGGACCAGCGCCTGAGCCTGCTGGACCAGGACCGGGGCTTCCAGGGGGAGCGCATCCGGGAGGCGGCCGAGGCCGAGGCGACGCTGCAGGCCCGGCTGGAGGAGCTGGCTGCTCGTTCGGGTGACTCCCAGGCCGAGACCGAGCGGCTCCAGGCGGCCCTCGCCGAGGCGGAGAAGGCCCTGGAGGCCCGGGACGCCCTGGTGGCCGGGTCCGAGGAGGCGGTGGTCCTCGCCGGGGGCGCCCTGCGGAAGGTGGAAGCCGAGATCAAGGCCCTGCGGGAACGGCGGCTGGAACTGGAGCGGGAGGCCCTGGCGGTCCAGAAGCGGCGCCAGGCCCTGCACCAGGAGGTCGCTCAGCGGTCTGGTCGCCTGGATGCCCTCAACCACGAGGAGGCCGTGCGGGCCCCCCGCCTGGAGGCGCTCGAGGAGGAGGCGCGCCGCCTGGCCCGGGAGGAGGAGGGGGCTGCCGCCCGGCTGGAGGAGATGGCCGAGGCCGTCCAGGTCCAGGCCCGCATCCGGGAGGAGACCGCCGAGGCCCACCGGGCCGCCGGCGCCGCCCTGCGGGAGGCCGAAGGGGCCCTGGAGACCCAGGAGCGCCGGATGAAGCAGCTGGGGGACCTCCTGCGGGAGGCCACCGGCAGCGCGGAGCAGCAGAAGGCCCTGGCGTGGCTCCGGGAGCGGGGGGAGGCCCCCCAGTCCCTGGTGGACGCCCTGGACGTGGACGACGCCCACCTGGCGGCCCTGGAGCGCCTGCTCGGTGGCTGGATCCAGACCGTCGCCCTGTCCGGCGCGGGGGCGCCCTGGGAGGCCCCCGGCCAGCTCCTGTACGAACCGGGCGCGGCCCCGGCCTCCGGCGAGACGCCCGCCGGCTGCGAGCCCCTCCGGGACCACCTGCGGTGGCGCCCCGGCCGGCCCCGGCCCCTGGCCGCGCTCCTGGACCGGGCCTACCTGTGCGCGGACGCGGACCTGGCCGGCCTGGCCCAGGCCCACCCCGACCTCGCCTTCGTGTCGCCGTCCCTCGTGCGCCTGCCTTTTGGTCCGGCCCAGGCGGGGGTGGCCGCGCCGGCGGCGTCCCCCCTCAAGCTCAAGCACGAGCACGAGGCGGCCAAGGCGGCCCGGGAGACCCTGCTGGACGAGCTGGAGACCCGGGAAAACGCCGTCCGGGCCGCGGACTACCGCATGCGGGAAGCCGCCGAGCGATTCAAGGAGATGGACGAGGATCACCTGGCCGCGCGCCGGTCCCTGGAGGGGGTCCGGGGGCGGAAGGCGTCCAACACCGGACAGCTCAAGGAGATCCGCGAGGCCCAAACCCGGGCTGACGAGCAGTGGGAGCGCCTGGAGCAGGAGATCGCCGCCTTCAACGCCCAGCTCCGCGAACTGGAGATGCCCGAGGCCCACCCGGAGGAGGCCGCCGTCGTGGAGGCCATCGCCGCCGCCGAGGGGCGCCGGGCGGAGGCCCAGCGGGAGCTGGACGACCGCCGGGAGCACCTGGTGGAGGCCTCGCGCATGCGCAGCTCCGCCTGGGCGGAGCGGGACGCGCTCCAGCGCCACCTCCAGCAGCTCCAGCGGGGCGCGTACGACCTGGAGGCGGAGCGCTCGCGCGTGCAGTACGACCTGCGCCAGAACGCCGAGAAGGCCGAGGCCGCCCAGGCCCGCCTGGCGGAGATGGATGTGGAGACCGCCCAGCTGCTGGACCAGCGGCAGGAGCTCGTGGAGGCGCATGCCGAGGCCCTGCCGGGCATCGAGCAGGCCCAGGAATTCCTGCGGGTGCAGGAGCGGGTCGCCCGCGAACTGGCCCAGGCCCTGGAGAACGCCCGCCAGCTCCACCAGGAGAGCCTGCTCCAGGGCGCCCAGGTGCAGGGCAGCATGGAGGCCCTGGCCCGCGAGATCGAGCTGGCCCTGGGCTTCACCGTGCCCGACTTCCTGGCCTCCATCTCCCCCGAGGAGGCCGAGGCCTGGACCGAGGGCGAGCTCGTCCACCAGACCCGCATGCAGGAGCTGCAGGGCAAGCGCATGGACCTGGGCGGGGTGAACCCCCTGGCCATCCAGGAACTCCAGGAGGCCGAGGAGCGCATGGCCTTCATGAACCAGCAGCGGGACGACGTGACGGAGGCCATCGGCAACCTGGAGGCCACCATCCGCGAGATCAACGCCACCAGCGAGGAGCGCTTCAAGGAGGCCTTCGAGTTCATCAACGCCCGGTTCAACGAGGTGTTCCGGGAGGCCTTCGGCGGCGGCGCGGCCACCCTGATCCTCCAGGACCCCAAGGACCTGCTGGAGTGCGGCATCGAGATCACCGCCCAGCCGCCCGGGAAGAGCGCCAAGGCCCTGACCCTCCTGTCCGGCGGCGAGAAGGCCCTGACGGCCATCTCCCTCCTCTTCGCCATCTTCCACTACAAG